>JAGWZW010000064.1 GCA_018971835.1 Alphaproteobacteria bacterium | reverse complement strand
ATCTCACTGAAGTGGATGGCGATTTCGAGGGTGATGCTGTCCTGCCGCCGTTCGATCCCGTGATCTGGCGCGAAGTGTCTCGCGAGACGCACAAGACACAGGACGGCCTCGGCTACGCTTACGTGACGCTCGAACGCCGCTGAACGATTCCGCTTCTCGCCCGCCCCCGCGCACGCTAGCCTTCCCCACAAAGCTATTGGCGGGGGGTATTCTCATGGGCATTCGCGAAGTCGCCACGGGTCTCGTATTTCCCGAGGGCCCCGTCGCCATGGACGACGGCTCCGTTATTCTCGTCGAGATCGAAGCGGGGCGTGTCACGCGCGTGAAGCCGGACGGCAAGACGCAAACGGTCGCCAAGACGGGCGGCGGGCCGAACGGTCTCGCCATAGGGCCGGACGGCGCGCTCTATGTCTGCAACAACGGCGGCAATTTCGAGTATCACAAGCAGGGCGGGCTCAACATTCCGGGCCATGCGCCTCTGTCGCACAAGGGCGGCTGGATCGAGCGCGTCGAGATCGCGAGCGGCAAAGTCGAGCGCCTCTATTCCGAATGCGACGGCGAGAAGCTTCAGGCGCCGAACGACATCGTGTTCGATACGGAAGGCGGATTCTGGTTCACCGATCACGGCTCGACCACGCATGAATACCGCACCCATGGCGCGCTCTATTACGCCAAGGCCGACGGCAGCAAGATCGAGCGCGTGCTCTATGAACTCATTTCGCCCAATGGCGTCGGCCTCTCGCCCAAGGGCGATGCGGTCTATTACGCCGAGACCTTCACCGGCCGGCTCTACAAGCTGCCCTTGACCGCGCCGGGCGTGCGCGGCGAGGTGGCGGGCTTCACGCCGGGCGCCTTCGTCGGCGCGTTCCCCGGCCTGGCCTATTTCGATTCGCTGGGCGTTCAGGCCGATGGCCATGTCTGCTGCGCCACGCTGCTGGCCGGCGGCATCACCACCTTCGATCCGGCCACCGGCAAAGCCACGCATTTCGCGCTCCCCGATCCGCTCGTCACCAACATCTGCTGGGGCGGCAAGGACATGAAGACGGCCTTCATCACCGCCTCGGGCACCGGCAAGCTGCTGGCGGTCGATTGGCCGACGCCGGGCCTCAGGCTCAATTACAACGGCTGAGGGTTCACGGCCCCGTCCACTGCAGCGCGAGGTAATAGGAGAACTGGTTGTTCAAACCGGGGTGCTGCAGTCCGCGCCCCGCCGAGAACAGCAGGTGATAGTGCTCGCTGAAATCATACTGGCCGCCGGCGTTGAAGCCGGTGGTGTCCTTGCCGCCCCAGTGGTCCGCGGTCTGGTGGAACAGTTCGGCGCCGAGCGCGAGGCTGTCCGTCACCTGCCGCTGCAACAGCCAGCCGGCGAACCAGGCGTTGCGGTTGCCGTGGCCGGGATTGATCCAGTAGCCGGCGCCGCCATAGCTGGTCCAGCGCCCGATATTCTTCTGCAGCCACACCGGAATGAAGGCGCGCAAATGCCCGCTGCCCAGGCCCTTGCCGGCGTCGCCGGTGGGCAGCTCGATGAGCGGGAACATGCCGATCTCGGGCCGCCAGTCGCCGGCAGCGGGATTGAAGAAGCGATACTTGGCGCCCAGCTCGATATCGCCCAGGCCGGTTTCAGTCGGCCCGTTCTTGGGCGCATCGAAGGCCAGCGGCACGATGGCGTGCAGTTGCAGTTCCGGCGCGGCGCCGTTGTTGATCTCGATGCCGGCGAGCGTGCCGCCAAAGTCGCCCTGCGCCTGCGTCGCCGCGGAGAAGCCGTACACTTCCCAATGGCCGAGTTCGACGGGCTCCGGATCGTCGGTGATGAAGGGCGGCCCGGCGAGCGCGGGCGCCGAAAATATCAGCAGTCCGGCTACGCCAAGCGCAAGAGGCTTCAAACGCATAGGCTTCGCCTAGGGCACGGTCAGGTCGAACTCGATGGTGATGCGTTGCGCCGTTCCGTCGAAGCGGCGCTCGCCGCGTGGCTGCCAGGAGGGATAGAGCAGGATCATGCCGGTGGCGGGGCGGATCAGTTCGCTCTGGCCCGCGGTGACGCCGCCCGGAATGCGGAAGGCATATTGCGGCGCCACCATTGCGGGCAGGGGACCGCGCGGATCGGCCAGCTCGCATTCGCCGCCGAGCGCCTCGTCGTCCGACTTGGCATAGCCGTCATCCACGTAATAGATGCCCGACCATACCGCGCCCGGCCGCGCCGACAGATCCAGGTAATCACCCTTTTGCCGCACGGTGGCCGAAGCGGTGATCGCCCAGTCGAGCGTGACGCGCCCGCCGCCGCGGGTGGCGGTGACGCTGTCGGCCAGTTCGCGCAACACGCGAAACAGCGTTTGCGCGTGGCCCCCGCCCCAGCTCTCGAAGTCCGGCGCGGAGCGCCAGCCCTGGCCGCGCGGGCTCGTGGTGCCGCCGTCCTGCATCTTCTGCAGCACCAGCGGGCGCAACTCGGCGTTTACCTCCTGCGCAATGGGCAGGAAATGCACGCATACCGGCGTGGCGAACAGGCTGCGAATTTGCGGCTTAGGGGTGGCCATATAGCTATTCCATCACGATTCGAGGCGCGCTGCGGGTAGGCCCTGCGATTTTTTCCGCGACCTTTTCGGCCACCTGGAGGAATGCCTGCGCTTCGCGGCCCTCCGGGTCCAGCGCTACCACGGGCGTTCCGGCATCGGAAGTCTCGCGGATCAGCGGCACCAGCGGAATCTCGCCGAGGAACGCAATGCCCTGCCGTTCGGCAACGGCGCGCGCGCCGCCCTGGCCGAAGATGTGCGTTTCGTGTCCGCAATTCGGACAGACGAACACGCTCATGTTCTCCACGATGCCGAGCACTGGCACCTGCGTCTTCTCGAACATGCCGATGCCCTTGCGCGCATCGATCAGCGCAATGTCCTGCGGCGTGGAGACGATCACCGCGCCCTTGAGCGGCACCTGCTGCGCCATCGCCAGCTGTGCATCGCCGGTGCCCGGCGGCATGTCCACCACCAGCACGTCGAGCGGCGCCCAGTTCACGTCGTTCATCAGCTGCATCAGCGCGCTCTGCACCATCGGCCCGCGCCAGATCACCGGCGAATCTTCCTCGATCAGGAAGCCGATGGACATGGTCTTGATGCCGAACTTCTCGATCGGCAGCAGCTTGTTCCGTTCAGTGGCCGGCTTCTCGGTGATGCCGAACAGCCGCGGCACCGAGGGGCCGTAGATGTCCGCATCCATCAGGCCGGTCTTGAGGCCAAGCCGCGACAGCGCCAGCGCCAGATTGGCCGCGACCGTCGATTTGCCGACGCCGCCCTTGCCGCTGGCCACTGCGATGATGGCGGCGACGCCCGCAATGCCCTGTTTTGGCGGGGCGCCACGCTGGCCTTGCGGTCCCTGTCCATGCCCATGTCCATGCCCGTGCGCCTGCGGCGCCGGCGCCTCGCGATGTGCGGTCAGCACCGCCGTCACCGACAACACGCCCGGCAAGGCCGCCACGGCCGCTTCGCAGGCCTTGCGCAGTGGCTCCGATTGAGGCCCGCGCTCGGGCGCCACCTCGATGGAAAAGCCTATGTTCCCGCCCTTGATCACCAGCCCCTGGATCATCCCTGCGGCGGTTACGGACTTGCCGCTTGCCGGATCGGTTACGCGGGCAAGCGCCTCCAGCACCTGGTCTCGTGTCGCATCAGCCATCTTTCAATCCTCAACTACTCGGTTTTGGGGGCGGGCTGACCGGGACAGTCGCCGCGGCCGGGCATCTTGCCCGGCCTGCCGCCGTCATTTGCACCCCCGGGAAGATGCACATATAACCGGCTCGCCCCGCGAAACCAAGAAAGCGCAAAGGCGGCCATTGCGTCGCAGGGGGGCGAAATTGGAAGCGACACTGACACCCCACGAGCGGGAAAGCGATGCCCTGGACCAACCAATCAGGCGGAAACGGCTCAAGCGGCAATGGCGGTGGCGGTGGCGGTCCCTGGGGGCGGCCGCCTGCGGGACGCGGCGGGGGCGGGGGCAGCGGCCGCGGCGGCCCGCCCGATCTGGAAGACTTGCTGCGCCGGTTGCAGGCCCAGTTGCGGGCGCTGATGCCGCACGGGCTCGGCGCCAACGGTCTGGTGCTGATCGGTTTGGGCGTGGTGGTGCTGTGGCTGTTGTCAGGCATCTATTCGGTGGGGGCGGACGAGCAGGGTGTGGTGCTGCGCTTCGGCCAGTTCGTGGCGCGCACCGGGCCGGGCATCAACTACCATCTGCCCTGGCCTATCGAGTCGGTCGAAACGCCCAAGGTCACGCGCGAGAACCAGATCAACATCGGTTACCGCCAGCTTGACGACGGCTCGGTCGAGGAAGTGCCCGACGAGAGCCTGATGCTGACGGGCGACGAGAACATCGTCGATATCAATTTCACGGTATTCTGGCTCATCAACGACGCGGCGGCCTATCTCTTCAACGTGCAGAACCCGCCCGGCCGGCCCGATGCCACCATCAAGGCCGTGGCCGAAAGTGCCATGCGCGAGGTGGTGGGCCAGAGCCAGCTCGAACCCATCCTCACCCAGGACCGCGAGCCAATTCAGGTCGCGGTGCGCCAGCTGATGCAGAAGACGCTCGATACCTATGGCGCGGGCGTCACCATCACCCGCGTGCAGATGCAGAAGGCCGATCCGCCCGCCGAAGTCATTGCCGCCTATCGCGATGTGCAGGCCGCGCTGGCCGACCAGGAGCGTATGCGCAACGAGGGCGAGACCTATGCCAACAAGGTGATCCCCGAGGCGCGCGGCCAGGCGGCCAAGATCGTGCAGGGCGCCGAGGCTTACCGGCAGCAGGCCATCGCCGAAGCCTCGGGCGAAGCCAAGCGCTTCCTCTCGGTGCTGGACGCCTACAAGACCGCGCCCGAAGTGACGCGCCGGCGCATCTATCTTGAAACCATCTCCGGCATCCTGGCCAAGTCACACAAGGTGGTGCTCGGCGCGGGCGCGACCAAGGGCGTGGTGCCCTATCTGCCGTTGCCGGCGCTCAATCCGGGCAAGCGGCAGGACGTGACCGTTACCGAAGGCGCCGCCGCAAACCAGGGCACGGGGGACCAGCAATGAACCGCACCACCGGATTCATCGCCGGCCTCGTCGTGCTGGTGGCGGTCATCGTCGGGCTTTCCAGCGTCTACACGGTGAACATGACCGAGCAGGCGCTGCTGCTCCAGTTCGGCGCGCCCAAGGCGGTCGTCACCGAGCCAGGCCTGCACTTCAAGCTGCCGTTCGTGCAGGACGTGGTCTACATCTCCAAGCAGCTGCTCAATCTCGATGCGCCCTCCGAAGAGGTGATCGCTTCCGACAAGAAGCGCATGGTGGTGGATGCCTTCGCCCGCTATCGCATCGTCAATCCGCTGTTGTTCTATCAGTCGCTGTCCGATCCGCGCACCGCGACGCTGCGATTGACGCCGATCCTGTCGTCGAACGTGCGCCGGGTGCTGGGCTCGCAGAATTTCGCGGTGGTGCTGTCGGCCGCGCGCGCCACGCTGATGCAGGACATCACCCGGAACATGAATCAGGACGCCTCCAGCTTCGGCGTCAGGATCGTGGACGTGCGCATCCGCCGGGCAGACCTGCCGGAGCAGAACTCCGAAGCCATCTACAAGCGCATGCAGAAGGAGCGCGAGCGGCAGGCCGCCGAATACCGCGCCGAGGGCGCCGAAACCGAACAGCGTATCAAGGCCCGCGCCGACCGCGAGGTGACGGTGCTCTTGGCCGAAGCCACGCGCGAATCGCAGATCCTGCGCGGCCAGGGCGAGGCGCAGAAGACGCGCACCCTCGGCCAGGCCTATGGCGAGGATCCGGAGTTCTTCGCCTTCTACCGTTCGATGAAGGCCTATCAGGACGCTTTGCCCGGTGACAACACTACGCTGGTGCTGTCGCCGGATAGCGACTTCTTCCGCTACTTCGGCAGCAGCGGCGGAGCGGCGGGGGCCAAGAAGAAATAACCGGGCAGCTCGATTGACTTGATCCGTCCTGGCGTGGCTTGCCGGAGTTCGGCCCTTGAACTGTTCCCTCTTCGTGCCCATCTCTTCGGGCGTGAGCGCCCAGAACGCGGGCGGAAATCGCGCAGGGGAGGGGGTGGTCCCAGGATGGCGAAAACAACCTCAGAGCGAAAATTGCATGGAAACAGCAGCTTGGCGAAAATCGGCCGGCCCGTCCTGAGGACGAAGGCCCGGGGCGGGGCGCCCGCGGGCAACAGGAACGCCGTCCGCCACGGCCGCTATACCGCGCCGGTGCTGGCCTTGCGGGCCGTGCTCCGGGCCGAGTTGGCCGATCTCAGGGCGCGGGCGGAAATTGCCATCGCGCTGGTCGATCTGGCGATCGCCGCGCGGCGGGCAAAATGAGCGGCGCTTGCCGCAAGCCGTTCACCGCGGCGCAAGATGGTGTATTTAGTGTACGGGCGCCGGGGGGCGCGTGTTTCGGGGTTGAGATGCGGGACTGGATATCGCCGATTTTTGCCGCGCTGAGACGCGGAACGTTGCTTCGTGCGCTTTTTGGCGCAGTCCTCCTGGCGGCGCCGCCGGTACTGGTGCCGGAAGTGGCGCTGGCCCGCCCGGCGCCGGACGGCTTCGCCGATCTGGCGCAGCGGCTGCTTCCCACCGTGGTCAACATCGCCACCGAGCAGACGCTGAAAGGCGCCGGCCCCCAGGCCGCACTGCCCGACTTGCCGCCCGGCTCGCCGCTGCAGGATCTGTTCAAGGATTTCATGAATCAGAAGGACGTGCCGCGCCACGTCACCTCGCTGGGCTCGGGCTTCATCATCGATCCGTCGGGCCTCGTCGTCACCAACAACCATGTGATCGAGGACGCCGATCAGATCACCGTGACCCTGAATGACGGCACCACGCTGCCGGCGAAGCTCGTCGGGCGCGACGAGAAGACCGACCTCGCCCTGCTCAGGATTCACCCGCGCGCGCCGCTGCCCTTTGCCAGGCTCGGGGATTCGGACAAGGCGCGGGTGGGCGACTGGGTGATGGCCATCGGCAATCCCTTCGGCCTGGGCTCCACGGTAACGGCCGGCATCGTCTCGGCGCGCAACCGCGACATCAACGCCGGTCCCTATGACGACTTCATCCAGACCGACGCGCCGATCAACCGGGGCAATTCCGGCGGCCCGCTGTTCGACATGGACGGCAACGTCATCGGCATCAATTCGGCGATCTTCTCGCCTTCGGGCGGTTCGGTCGGGATCGGCTTCTCGATCCCGTCCAATATGGTGCGCGACGTCATCGACCAGCTGCGCAAGTACGGCCAGACGCGGCGCGGCTGGATCGGCGTGCGCATCCAGCAGGTGACGCCGGATATCGCCGAAGGCCTCGGGCTTGCCGGCGCCACGGGCGCGCTGGTGGCGGAAGTCACGCCGGGCGGCCCGGCAGCCAGGGCCGGCATCCGCAACGGCGACATCGTCACCGGCTTCGACGGCAAGCCCGTGCCGGATTCGCGCACCCTGCCGCGCGTGGTGGCCGATACACCGGTGGGCAAAGCGGTGAAGGTGGACATCCTGCGCAATCGCAAGAAGCAAACGGTGACGGTGGTGCTCGCCCGCCTCGCTGAGGATGACGGCACGCCCGCGCCGCGCAAGCCTGCTGCGCCGGCCAAGCCTAAATATTCCCGGCTCGGTCTGTCGCTCGGCATCATCGATGGCAATCTGCGCGCCAAATATCATCTGGGCGCGAAGGTGAGCGGCGTGGTGGTCACCGATGTCGATCCCGATAGCCCCGCGGGCACACAGAATTTCCGGCCGGGCGATGTCATCGTCGAGGTGCAGAACCAGAAGGTGCATACGCCTGACGATGTGATGAAGCGCATCGCCGACGACGAGAGGGCGGGCAGGAAGGTGGAGCTGATGCTGGTCAACCGCGCCGGCAATCTCACCTTCGTCGCGGTGCGTCTCGGCGGGCAGGGCTAGGCGCCAGCAGATCACGGGATCACCTGTCATCCCCCGCGAATGCGGGGGATCCAGGTGACGGCTTCACTGTCGGCGACAGCACCAACTGGGTGGCCCGCAGTTGCGGGCCATGACAAGGTTGTTTTTCAATGCGGTGCTGTCCTACGCCGCCGCAGCCCAGAGCGCCGCCAATTCGTGTTCGATCTGCCGCGGTTCGAGCAATCTGCACAAGGCGCTGCGCGCCATGCGCTTGGCGTGTGCGGCAAGCGGCGCCTGGTCGATATACCAGCCCAGATGCTTCCTGAAGATTCTCACGCCGTGATGATCGCCGTAGAAGCGTAGCGCGTCGCGGAAATGATCGAGCGCGATGCCGAGCCGTTCGCGCGTCTCCGGTTCGGCCTGCGTCGCATCCTCCGCCAGCGCGCGCTCGATGGCCGCTGCGATCCACGGCCTGCCGTAAGCGCCGCGACCGATCATCACCGCATCGGCGCCCGATTGGCTGAGTGCGGCCCGCGCGCTCGTCGCGTCGACGATATCGCCGTTGACGATCACGGGAAGTCTGGTGGCCGCCTTCACCAGTGCCACTGCGCGCCAGTCCACCGCGCCCTTGTAGAACTGGTTGCGTGTGCGGCCATGCACCGTGATCGCCTGCACGCCCGCCCGCTCGGCGCGCGCGGCCAGTTCGGGCGCATTGCGGCTTGCGTCGTCCCAGCCCAGCCGCATCTTGAGCGTCACCGGCCGCGTGGTGGCGTCCACCGCCGCCGCGATCAGGCGTTCGGCCAGATCGAGGTCGCGCATCAGCGCCGCGCCCGAGGCCGCGCCGGTCACCTCCTTGGCCGGACAGCCCATGTTGAGGTCCACGATGTCGGCACCGGCACGTTCGGCCAGCCGCGCGCCCTCGGCGATCCATGCGGGATCGCGGCCGACAAGCTGGATCACCATCAGCGGCAGCCCGTCACCGACGGCGGCGCGGCGCACCACATCCGGCCGCCCGCGCGCGAAGTCCCGGCACGCCACCATCTCGGTGGCGACGTACGCGGCGCCGGCGCGTGCGGCCGCGCGGCGGAACGGCAGGTCCGACACGCCGGTCATCGGCGCCAGCAGCACGCGCCCGCCGATCGCCACGTCGCCGATGCGAAGGGTGCGCGCCATGCCTAGTCGCTCACGATCTCGTCGTCGCGATAGCCCTGCAGATAGAGCAGCCCCTTGAGGTCGCCCTGGTCGATGCGCGCGCCCGCCGCTTCGGCCACCAGCGGCTTGGCGTGATAGGCGACGCCGAGGCCCGCGCGCTGGATCATGGCCAGATCGTTGGCGCCGTCGCCCACCGCCAGCGTCTCTGCGAAGTCGAGCCCGCGCGCCGTGGTCTCACTGGTGAGGGCTTCGAGCTTGGCCTCGCGGCCGAGGATCGGCTCGCGCACCAGGCCCGTCAGATGCTGGCCGTCGTCGAGCAGGACGTTGGCTTGCTGGTGCTCGAAGCCCGCCGCAATCGCCACGCGCTGGGTGAAGAAGGTGAAGCCGCCGGAAACCAGCATGGTGTGGGCGCCGTTCGCCCGCATGGTCCGCACCAGCTCGCGCGCGCCGGGGTTGAGCTTCACCCGCTCTGCCATCACCCGCTCCAGCGCGTCGAGGCGCAGGCCCTTGAGCAGCCCCACGCGCTCCTTCAGCGCCGGTTCGAAGGCGATCTCCCCGCGCATGGCGCGCTCGGTGATGGCGGCAATGCGCGGCTTGAGGCCGGCCATATCGGCCAGCTCGTCCAGGCACTCGCAGCAGATGATGGTGGAATCCATGTCGGCGATGAGCAGCCGCTTGCGGCGGAACGCACTGGCCACCACATTGATGTCGGCGGCCAGGCCCGTTGCCGCCGCCCGCGCCGCCGCCGCCACCCGCTCCGGCGTGCCGAGGAAGGCAATGTCGAAGGCGCGGGTCGGGGAGAGCCAGCGGATCTCGTCTGCCGCCCCCAGCGAGGCCACCGCCGCGCGCACCGGGCCGGCCAGCGCATCGGCGTCGGCGGAGATCACGTTCAGGGCATGCGGAAAGGGTTCAGGCACGAACGTCACCGGCCGGCATAGCGGAATTGATGGTTGTAGACATTGGCGATGTGTTCCTTGCGGGCGGCAAGCCGGGCGGCCGTGCGCCGCATGTGCGCGCGCTTGGCCAGCGCGATGGCATCGGCGAGATGGCTTGATGCGTCTTCATAGCAGTCCTTCACGCCGTAACTCTTTGCATCATACATGGCGTCATAGGCGGCTTCGGCCAGGGACTCCAACCGCGCGATGTCGCGGCGCACCGGCTGCAGCTGGTCGAGGATCGCTTCTATGATGCCGCGCAGCCCCATCGCGTTCTTGCCCCTTGACGGATAGCGGGCGCTGATGGGTTATCGCGCATGATGACCCAGGCCGTTCCGAAATCCGCCGATGCCGTGCTTATCGCAGGGCCGACCGCCAGCGGCAAGTCGGCCGCGGCGCTGGCGCTGGCCGAAAAGCTGGGCGGCACGCTCATCAACGCCGACTCGATGCAGATTTACCGCGAGCTGCGCGTGCTGACGGCGCGGCCCACCGCCGAGGACGAGGCGCGCGTGCCGCACCGCCTCTACGGCCATGTCGGCGTGGCCGAGGCCTATTCGGCGGGCCGCTACCAGAGCGATGCCGCGACTGCGCTGGCGGAGGTGAAGGCGTCCGGCCGGCTGCCGGTCTTCGTCGGCGGCACCGGCCTCTACTTCGGGGCGTTGACCGAAGGTCTGGCCGAGATTCCCCCGGTGCCCGGCCCGGTGCGCGCGGCGGTTGCCGCCCGCCGCGCGGAAATCGGCGCCGAGGCCTTCCATGCCGAACTGACCGCACGCGATCCCGAGGCCGGCGCCCGGCTCGAGCCCGGCGACACCCAGCGCACCCTGCGCGCGATGGAGGTGATCGAGGCCACCGGCCGCCCGCTCGCCTACTGGCAGACCCATAAGGGAGAGCCGGTGCTGAAGGGCCTTCGCCTGGCCCGTTTCGTCCTCTCCCCGCCGCGGGTGGAACTTTACGGCCGGATCGATGCTCGGTTCGAGGCCATGCTCGAATCCGGGGCGTTGGTGGAGACATTGGCGCTGACCGGCCTCGATCCGCGGCTGCCAGCGGCCAAGATATTGGGACTGAGGCCGCTGCAGGCGCTGGCGGCCGGGGAGATGAGCCGGGCCGAGGCTCTCGCAGCCGCCCAGGCTGGCACCCGCCATTACGCCAAGCGCCAGCTCACCTGGTTCCGGCACCGGATGGCTGACTGGGTCTGGCTGGAGGGGATGGGCGAAAGCAACATCCTTCCGGAAATCCTGTCGCACCTCTTATGAAATTGCTTGACGGCACTTTGGTCGCCCCATAATTTCCGCACTGCGAAACAGATCGGCGGGGCTCATGCTCAGGCTCGTACTTATTCGGAAGCCGCTGGACGGGCGAGGGTAACCCTCGATTTCCCGCACGGCGGCTTATGCAAAGGGGCGGTGACGCCCCTTTTGCTTTTCCGGCGGTGCTTTTGTGATTGGCAACAGTGAAGGACGTCCATAATGGATCGGGACGGAAGTGGAATGGCAACGATAGGCTCCAAAGCGGGCACAATGCAGATGAGTGGCGCGGAGATCGTGATCCGCGCGCTCAAGGAACAGGGCGTCAAGCACATCTTTGGCTATCCGGGCGGGGCGGTGCTTCCCATTTACGACGCGCTCTTCGCCGACGACGAGATCATCCATGTCCTCTGCCGCCATGAGCAGGGCGCGGCCCATGCCGCCGAGGGCTATGCCCGCTCTACCGGGCGGCCGGGTGTGGTGCTGGTGACCTCCGGCCCCGGCGCTACCAACGCCGTCACGGGCCTCGCCGACGCCATGATGGATTCGATCCCGCTGGTGATGATCTCGGGGCAGGTGGCCACGCACCTCATCGGCAACGACGCCTTTCAGGAATGCGACACCGTCGGCATCACCCGGCCCTGTACCAAACACAATTGCTTGGTGAAGGATCCCAACGAGCTGGCCCGTGCGATCCACGAAGCCTTCCAGATCGCCACCACCGGCCGGCCCGGCCCCGTGGTGGTTGATATCCCCAAGGACGTTCAGTTCAAGCAGGGCGCCTATGTCTCGCCGGACGCCGTGCGTCATCGCACCTACCGCCCCAAGACCGATCCCGATCTCTCCGCGATCGTGAAGGCGGTGGAAATGATGGCGGCAGCGAAGAAGCCCGTCTTCTATACCGGCGGCGGCATCATCAATGCCGGGCTTGAGGCCTCGCGGCTGCTGCGCGAACTGGTGAAGCTGACGGGCTTTCCCATCACCTCGACGCTGATGGGGCTGGGCGCCTATCCCGCTTCCGATCCGCAATGGCTGGGCATGCTGGGCATGCACGGCACGGTGGAAGCCAACAACGCCATGCACGATTGCGACCTGATGATCTGCCTGGGCGCCCGCTTCGACGATCGCGTCACCGGCCGCGTCGATGCCTTCTCGCCCAATTCGGTGAAGATTCATTTGGATATCGACGCCTCGCAGATCAACAAGAACGTGCGGGTGGACCTGCCCATCGTCGCCGATGCGGCCAAGGCGCTGAAGGAGATGCTGCATTTCTGGAAGACGCAGAAGCGCAAGGCGGACGCGCCCGCGCTGGCCGAATGGTGGAAGGCCATCGAAAGCTGGCGCGCGGTGAAGTCGCTGGCGTACCGGCCGTCGAAGAGCGTGATCAAGCCGCAATACGCCATCGACCGGCTCTACGAGCTGACCAAGACCAAGGAGGTCTACATCACCACCGAAGTGGGTCAGCATCAGATGTGGGCGGCGCAGCGCTTCCCCTTCGAGCATCCCAATCGCTGGATGACCTCGGGCGGCCTCGGCACGATGGGTTATGGTCTGCCGGCGGCGCTGGGCGTGCAGATGGCGCACAAGGACGCGCTGGTGATCGACATCGCCGGCGAGGCATCCGTGCAGATGACGATGCAGGAAATGTCCACCGCCGCGCAGTACGACCTGCCGATCAAGATCTTCATCCTCAACAACCAGTACATGGGCATGGTACGCCAGTGGCAGCAATTGCTGCACGGCGGGCGCTATTCGCATTCCTATTCGGAAGCGCTGCCGGATTTCGTCAGGCTGGCGGAGGCCTATGGCTGCGTCGGCCTGCGCGCGGAAACGCCGGACGAGCTGGACGCCAAGATCCTGGAGATGATCTCCGTGAACAAGCCGGTGCTGTTCGATTGCCGGGTGGACCCGAAGGAGAACGTCTATCCGATGATCCCCTCCGGCGCCGCGCACAACGAGATGATCCTGGCCGAACTCTCCGACACCGAGGTCAGCGACGAAGGAAAGATGCTGCTCTGACATGCAACAAAAAACACCCCAGACCCAGCGCCATACCATTGCCATCCTGGTGGACAACGAGGCCGGCGTGCTCGCCCGCGTGGTGGGCCTGTTCTCCGGCCGCGGCTACAACATCGAAAGCCTGACGGTGGCCGAGGTCGATCATATCGCCCGCACCAGCCGCATCACCGTGGTCACTTCCGGCACGCCCGAGGTGATCGAGCAGATCGAGGCGCAGATCGGCCGGCTGGTGCCGGTGCATCGCGTGGTCAACTGGACCGTCTCCAAGCCCGGCATCGAGCGCGAAATGGCGCTGGTGAAGGTGGCCGGCACCGGCGACAAGCGGGTGGAGGCGCTGCGCCTCTCCGAAGCCTTTCGCGCCCGTGTGATCGATACCACGCACACCAGCTTCGTGTTCGAGATCACCGGGGCACCCTCCAAGGTGGATGCCTTCATCGACCTGATGCGGCCGCTCGGCCTGGTGGATGTCTCCCGTACCGGCGTCGCCGCCATCTCCCGCGGACCGGAGGCGATGTGATGGTGCCGCATCGCATCGGTTTCTCCGAGGGGAAGGCTTGCGACGCAGTAATGAGGGTACTCGAGGCGCGTGAACAAGGACGGCGTGAGAACCTTTCTTCGCCTGAGGAACAACAACACAGAGCGCCAATTGAGTTGATGTTCACTCTGAACGGCCAGGCCTATGCCATGGAGCATACCGGTATCGAGCCATTTCCTGGTCACGTCGAGTTAACGGCCAGGATTATCCGAGACCTTGTGCCAATTCAGGATATGATCGCCCAGCAGCTTAAGCCGTCAGAGCACATCTACGTTGAAGTCCCGGAGGCGGGTCTGCGTTCTCTTAAGAAAGCCGACGTGAGGGCATTTCAAGATTGTTTGGTTCGCTGGGTAGTGGAGAGGATTCCGTCTGAACCGACTACCAAAATGGGCCGGTATCCTACACCCTATGAACCTCATGTGGTGCCAGGAGTGAGCTTCCCGGTCTGGTTACATCGGATGGAAACACTTGGTCATCCGGCCTTCGTCCGAGTCAGTGTCCAGATCGACGACTTCAACAGGGAGTTGGAGCGCGAAAAAAGGATCAGGAAAGCCTTCGAGGACAAGTTCCCGAAGCTTCGTCAGTGGAAGGAAGCGGGCGCTCGCACCGTCCTCGTGCTTGAAGATAACGATATCCAGTTCACAAACCAGTCAGTAGTCGCAGAGGGCGTTAACAGGGCGATCTCAGGGATGGCTGGAACGCCTGACGAGATTTGGCTTGTGATAAGTTGCACTGATCCCTGGTTTGTGTTTCCGATGCTGATCGATGGACGACCCCACATCGAGTTTGTGTTTGAGATGCACGAGTTCGACCCAAGTAAGCTTGAGAAGATCACGCGACGTTAAATGACTAGGAGAATATCATGCGCGTTTACTACGATCGGGATGCCGATCTGAAATTCATCACCAACAAGAAGGTGGCCGTGATCGGCTTCGGCTCGCAGGGCCATGCCCATGCGCTCAACATGCGGGACTCCGGCGTCAAGGAAGTCGCCATTGCCGCCCGCCCCGGCGCCTCCGCGAAGAAGGCGGAAGCGGCGGGCTTCAAGGTGATGTCGAACGCCGAGGCTGCCAAGTGGGCCGACGTGATGATGATGGTTACGCCCGACGAGCTGCAGGCCGATATCTACAAGGACGACCTCGCGCCCAACATGAAGCAAGGCGCGGCCCTCTTCTTCGCGCATGGCTTCAACGTGCATTTCCGCCTGATCGAGCCGCGCAAAGACCTCGATATTGTGATGGTGGCGCCCAAGGGGCCGGGCCACACCGTGCGCAGCGAATACCAGAAGGGCGGCGGCGTGCCCTGCCTGATCGCGGTGCATCAGGATGCCAGCGGCAACGCCCATGACCTCGGCCTGGCCTATGCCAGCGCCATCGGCGGCGGCCGCGCCGGCATCATCGAGACCACCTTCCGCGAGGAATGCGAGACCGACCTGTTCGGCGAGCAGTCCGTGCTGTGCGGCGGCGTGGTGGAACTGATCCGCGCCGGCTTCGAGACGCTGGTGGAAGCGGGCTATGCGCCGGAGATGGCCTATTTCGAATGCCTGCACGAGGTGAAGCTGATCGTGGACCTGATCTACGAAGGCGGTATCGCCAACATGAATTATTCGGTGTCGAACACCGCCGAATACGGCGAATACGTCACCGGCCCGCGCATCATCACCGCCGAAACGAAGGCTGAAATGAAGCGCGTGCTGGACGATATCCAGTCCGGCCGCTTCGCGCGCGACTGGGTGCTGGAGAACAAGGCCGGCCAGCCTTCGTTCAAGGCCACGCGCGCCCGCAACGCCGCCCATCCGATCGAGGAGGTCGGCGCCAAGCTGCGCGCCATGATGCCCTGGATCGCGAAGAACAAGCTGGTCGATCAGAGCAAGAACTGATTGTTGCCGTCGGCTCTCTCTTCTTTTGGAGGGAGGGCCGACACAAAATTGTCACGAGAACTTCGCACCGCGCGGGACGGGGATTAACGGTCTGAAAACGGCCGTCGCATAGGCTCCTGGCATCAACCCTTTCGATGCCCGCCAGTGACCCATTTCAACGTGATATCAGACAGCGCGCCCCTGCTCGCGCAGGATGGGGACGGGCGGGACTGGACGGCCGGCATGCTGGCCGCGCCGCTGCCGCCATTGTCGGTCGAGGCCGGCTGCGGCGAGGTGTTCGACTGGTTCGCCGCGCGCCCGGATCAGCCTGCCGCCGTCGTTCTGTATGAGGATGGGCGCATTGCTGGCCTCGTCAACCGGCTGCAGTTCTTGGCGCGTTACGCCCAGCGCTATTACCCGGAGCTTTACGCCCGGCGCTCGATCCTCAACCTCGCCAACACCCAGCCGCTGGTGGTGGACGAGAAGACGCCGGTAGCGGAACTGGGCGCCAGCGTGGCGCTGGAGCACCCCGAGGCGCTCAGCGAATGCTTCATCGTCACTGCCTGCGGCAGGTATCTGGGGGTGGGCACGGGCGCGGCGCTGATGCGCTCCAAGGTGGCGCTCTTGCAGATGCAGGAGGCCGCGCTCAGCCGCGCGCTTGCCCGCTCGAACGACGCCGTCCGCGCCAAGACCAACTTCCTGGCCCTGATGAGCCACGAACTGCGCACGCCGCTGAACGCCATCATTGGCTTTTCGGAGGTGATGAAGGGCGAGATTTTCGGTCCACTCGGCCAGCCGCGCTATCGCGAGTACACCGCGGACATCCATGCCGCCGGTTCGCATCTTCTGGCCCTCATCAACGACATCCTGGATCTTTCCAAGGCCGAGGCCGGCAAGCTCGATCTTCATCCCGAGGCGGTGGATGTGGGCGAACTGGTCGGCGAGTGCGTGCGGCTGACGCGCGAGCGCGCCCGCAGCGGCGGCCTCAAGCTTGCGGCCCTGGTCCCGCCGGATTTGCCCCAGCTCCATGCCGACCGCCTGCGGCTCAAGCAGATGCTGCTCAATCTGCTTTCCAATGCCATCAAGTTCACGCTGCCGGGCGGGCATGTCGAGGTTCGCGCCTGGGTCGATAGTGCAGGCTGCATCGCATTCGCGATTGTCGATAGCGGCATCGGCATGTCGGCGGAGCAGATTCCGTTGGCGCTGGAGCCGTTCCGCCAGATCGATTCGCCGCTGTCGCGCAATCGCGAGGGCACGGGGCTCGGCCTCTCGCTGGTCAAGCAGCTCGCGGAGCACCACGGTGCGGAAATGACTATCGATAGCACATTGGGCAAGGGCACCACCGTCAGCCTGGCTTTCCCGGCGGCGCGCACGCTCTGCCTGACGGACGCGATCTGCGCCTGAACCAAAATTTTTTCCGCGGCCCCCTTGAAGCGTGCCGCTGCCAACCCCATTTCCGCTATATCCCCACAATCGCAAGCAGCGCGCCGGTGCCCGAAGGCGCCAGGGGATTTTCTGTAACCCCTCGAATCAATGGAGTTGTTGTTCGATCCAGTTCGCCGCCTCGGCCGGCGAGCGCTTGTCGGTCTGCCGGTCCACCATCAGGTTGGCATGCTGCATGGCGGAGAGATTGATTGCACCGATGAGCGGCTTGAGCGCGTCGATCAGCTTCCGGTCGTGCGCGTATTTCGGCGAGATCAGCAGCACCGCGTCGTAAGGCGGCAGGGCGTGCCTGGGGTCGCTGAGCAGTTGCAGGTGGTATTGGGCGATACGCCCGTCGCTGGAAAAGGCAGCAATCACGTCCACGTCGCCGTCCTGCAGGGCGCGATACATGAAGTTGGACTGATACTGCCGCATCACCGCAAAGTTGAGGCCGTAGGCTTTCTTGACGGCAGCCCATTCCGGGCGGCCGAAAAATTCGTAATCGCCGCCGATCTTCATGTTGGGCGCATAGGTGGCCAGATCGGCGATGGAGTGGATGCCGTAACGCTGCGCCACGTCGCGGCGCATGGCGAAGGCATAAGCGTTTTCGAAGCCCAGCGAGCCCAGGTCGCGCACGCCCTGGGTCTGCTTCAGCCATGCCGCCACGCCGTTGAGTACCGCGGTTCGATCCGGCGTGTCGCGCCGCTTCATTTGGTCGGCCCAAAGCGTGCCGGAGTAATCGACATAGACGCCGACATCGTCTGCCGCCAGCGCATGGAAGATCACGGAGGAGCCGAGCCCGTCGCGCTCGGAAGTGGTGAAGCCGGCGTCGCGCAGCTTGTCTCCGATCAGCGAGGCCAGGATGTATTGTTCTTCGAAGCTCTTGGTGCCGATCACTACCGGTGCGCCCGCCCGTCCGATGATCGGCACCAGACTGGCGCCGATCACGATGGCCAGCCCGACGGCCGCGCCGATCACCTTTGCGCGCGAATGCTGCGCCAGGCCGGTTTCGGCCAGTGCCAGCAGCCTGTCGACGACGAGCGCCAGTGCCGCTGCCGCCACGCAGCCGAACAGCACGAAGACCCAGTTCTCGGTTTGCAGCCCTGTGAAGATGTAGTTGCCGAGGCTGGTTTGCCCGACAGGTGTGGACAGTGTGGCCGTGCCGATCACCCACACTGCGGCGGTGCGCACGCCGGCCATGATCACCGGCGCGGCTAGCGGCAGTTCGACCAGCAGCAGCGATTGCCGCGGCGTCATGCCAACGCCGCGCGCGGCGCGCAGGATCGCCGGGTCGGTGGCGACCAGCGCAGTGATGGTGTTGCGCAGCACCGGCAGCATGGAATAGAGCACAAGCGCCAGCAGCGCGGGCAAGAAACCCAGCGCCCGAAAACCGGCGCCGAAAACCTGTTCGCTGAAGTTCGAAAGCATCAGCAGCAGCGGATAGAACAGCGCGAGCAGTGCCAGGCCCGGAATGGTCTGGATCACGCTCGCCGCGCCCAGCGCCGGCCCGCGCAGCCAGGCCACGCGCGAGGCCACAATGGCCAGCGGCAGGCTGATCAGCAGGCCGAGCACCAGCGCCGAGATGCTGAGCAGCACATGCTGGCCGAGATAGCCGGGCAGAACCGCGAAGGCCGCGGCGATCATGGCGCGCTGTCCGTTTCCATGGCGCGGGCCAGCGCCTTGGCGCGGCGGCGCGGCGTCTCCACCAGCGTGCGCACGAACGCGTCGGCCGGTTCCGCGAGCAACTGGTGCGGCGTGCCCTGCTGCACCAGTTCGCCATCGCGCATCACGGCCACGCGGTCGGCGAGCAAGAAGGCTTCGGTCATGTCGTGCGTGACCAGAATGGTGGTGAGGCCCAGCCGGTCGTGAATGGCGCGGTAATCGGCGGAGAGATCGTCGCGCGTCAGCGGATCGAGCGCGCCGAAGGGTTCGTCCATCAGCATGATGCGTGGCCGCGCGGCCAGAGCGCGGGCCAACCCCACGCGTTGGCGCTGCCCGCCCGAAAGTTCGCGCGGCAGCCGCGCGCGATAGGTGGCGGCATCCAGACGCACCAGATCGAACAGCTGCTCCACGCGCGCGGTGATCTTGTCCGCCGGCCATTTGAGCAGGCGCGGCGTGATGGCGATGTTTTCTTCGACCGTCAGGTGCGGGAACAGCCCGACGGCCTGGAACACGAAGCCCATGCTGCGGCGTAGTTCCACCGGATCCTTGGCGTGCGCGTCTTCGTTGCCGATCAGGATGCTGCCGGCCGTGGGTTCGGTCAGCCGGTTGATCATGTTGAGCGTCGTGGTCTTGCCGCAGCCGGATTCGCCGATCAGCACGAGCAGCTCGCCTTCGTTGACGTGAAGGTTGAGATCGCGCACGGCGTCGCGTTCGGCGCCGGCGAATCGTTTGGTGAGGTGTTGAAGCTCGATCATGGTGCCGGTATCCTGTCAAAGCCCGTACCATGCGGGGGCGGCGGTGGCCACCCTTGACAGGCAAATCAGGCCGGATTTTCCAGGCTCAGCATCGATGTCTCGTCGTCATAGGCGAAAAGTTCGCCGTAGCGCGCCCAGGAAACCACTGCCCGCAGCGTCTGCTCGGCGGCCTCGGCGGACATGTGATCCTCGAGTTCGTCGAGAAAGCGGCTCTTGGGCGCGGCGTGGCTGGCGCGTTCGTCGAGCACGCGGCGGATATGCGCGGCCAGCGGCACATAAGTCTGCAAGAGGCGCGCGAAAAGCCGCTTGCGCTCTTCGAGGTCGGCGTTGGCAAAGCGCTTGCCGAGATCGGTGAGGCGGATGTCGCCGCCTTCCACTTCGGCCAGCCGCAGCATTTGCAGCGTTTCGGCGACGGGAAAGAGTTCGTCGATTTCGAGCTGCAGGTCGGCGGTGAGGTCGGGCAGGTCGGCCTTGCCGTTGTAAGGCGCGGCGAACACCGCTTCGGCAAGGCCCGAGATCAGGTTGATCGAGATGCGCGGCAGCACCGTGCCGATGCCGGTGCCGGCGAAGCGCTCATGGCGGGTCATGCGCTCGACGCGCTTGGCCGTCATCTCGACATAGATGCGGTCCACCAGCGCGCCGAAATCGGGGTCGTTGCGGTCGCGCGGCTGCGGCAGGTTCACTTTGATCTCCGTCACCACGCGGCCGGGATTGGTGGAGAAGATCAGGATGCGGTCGCACATCAGCACCGCTTCCTCGATGTTGTGCGTGACCAGGATCACGCCCTTGATCGGCAGTTGGCCCTCGCTCCACAGGTCGATGAAATCGGTGCGCAGATTTTCGGCAGTGAGCACGTCGAGCGCGCTCATCGGCTCGTCCATTAAAAGGATGTTGGGATGTACCACCAGCGCGCGCGCAAAGCCCACGCGCTGGCGCATGCCGCCGGAAAGTTCGCGCGGATAGGCGCTTTCGTAGCCGTCCAGCCCGATCAGGTCGATGGCGGCCAGCGCGCGGGCGCGGATTTCCTTGGTTGGCAGGCCGAGGGCTTCCAGGCCGAGCTGCACGTTCTCCAGCACCGTCAGCCAGGGAAAGAGCGCGAAGCTCTGGAACACCATGGCGATGCCTTCGGCCGGGCCGTCAACCGGTTTGCCCAGATAGGTGATGTTCCCGGCGGAGGGCTGGGCGAGGCCGGAGATGAGCCGCAGCAGCGTCGATTTTCCGGAACCCGAGCGGCCGAGCAGGCCCACGATCTCGCCTTCGCGGAGTGTGAGGTTGACGCCCTCCAGCACCAACAGTTCGGCGCCGCCGGCGCGTGGGAAGGCCTGGCGCACGTTCTGCACGTCGAGCAGCGGAGCGGTGTCCATGGT
This sequence comes from Alphaproteobacteria bacterium, assembly GCA_018971835.1. Lineage (GTDB taxonomy): Bacteria > Pseudomonadota > Alphaproteobacteria > Micropepsales > Micropepsaceae > Rhizomicrobium. The sequence goes on along the minus strand of JAGWZW010000064.1, from coordinate 589 downwards.
CGCCTCCTCAGGTCAGGCGGAACTTGCGTTCGGCGTAGCGGTAAAGCGGCCGCCAGAACACGCGATTGACCGTCACCACGAAGGCGCTCATCACCGCGATGCCCAGCACGATGCGGTGGAAGTCGCCGTCGTTGGTGGCCTGCATAATATACGCGCCCAGGCCATGGGCCGTCAGCTTCTGGTTGCCCCAGTCCACCAACTCGGCCAGCACCGAGGCGTTCCACGAACCGCCCGAGGCCGTGATGGCGCCTGTCACGTAATAGGGGAAGACGACGGGAAGCGCCACCTTGCGCCACCACAGCCAGCCGCCGATGCGCAGGTTCGCGGAGACGTCACGCAGCTCGCGCGGCAGCGCGCTGGCGCCGGCAATGACGTTGAACAGGATGTACCACTGCGTGCCGAGGATCATCAGCGGCGACAGCCAGACATCCGTATTGAGCTTGAAGGTGACGATCAGCGACACCGCCACCGGGAAAAGCAGGTTGGCCGGAAACGCGGCCAGGAACTGCGCCGCCGGCTGGACGACGCGCGTGAGCCGGGGCCGCAGGCCCACATAGATGCCGATGGGGGTCCACACCACGCTGGCGAT
>JAGWZW010000005.1 GCA_018971835.1 Alphaproteobacteria bacterium | reverse complement strand
GAGGAATTGAAGAGCCGCATCCAGGACGAACTCGAATGCGCGCCGGACGAATTGGCGGCGCGCGCCGATATCCAGGAAGGCGAGGAACTGCCCCCGCTGGAGCAGGCCGAAAAAAAGGTCGAGCGCCTCAAGCAGGAACGCGAGCAATTGGGCGGCGTCAATCTGCGCGCCGAAGAAGAAGCGGACGAACAGGAAGCCCGCCTCAAATCGCTCGTCGCCGACCGCGACGATCTGGTGGGCGCGATCGACCGGCTCAGGCGCGGCATCCAGAGCCTCAATCGCGAAGGCCGCGAGCGGCTTCTGGAATCCTTCGAGAAAGTGAACCGGAATTTCCAGGACCTGTTCACCAAATTGTTCGAAGGCGGCGAGGCCCGGCTCACCTTCACCGAATCCGAGGACCCGCTGGAAGCGGGGCTGGAAATCTTCGCCCGCCCGCCCGGCAAGCGGCTGCAGTCGCTGGCGCTCCTGTCCGGTGGCGAACAGGCCCTCACCGCGATGGCGCTGATCTTCGCCGTGTTCCTGGTCAATCCGGCGCCGGTCTGCGTGCTCGACGAAGTCGACGCCCCGCTCGACGACGCCAATGTCGAGCGCTTCTGCAACATGCTGGACGAGATGACGCGCCTGACCGACACGCGCTTCCTGGTGATCACCCACCATGCGCTCACCATGTCGCGGATGCACCGGCTGTTCGGCGTCACCATGGCCGAGCGCGGTGTCAGCCAGCTGGTATCGGTCACGCTGGCCGAAGCCGAGCGGGTGGTCGCCGCCGAATAGGCTGGGCGTCTCGAACGATCAGAGGCAGATTCGGAAAAACCGCGACGGCACTTCGCAACCGCAATGATTCCTGCGACGCGTTATCGGAGCGCATTTCGCCGCGGCCAACTTACTTCCATGAAATCAGGGACTTAACGCCAAATTCATGTTCTTGACAGTCCCGGGGCTCGAACCTATGGTCCGCGCGCCTTCGGGGAAGCCGCGAAGGCCCGTAAACGCGTGTGTTGCGACGGCAATCGGGGGAGCTTCGGGCAGGCTCATGAGCAACCGCAACCCCGAACCTGACGACCTGCGTGCGCTGGAAGCGCGGCTCGAAGACATGCGCCGGCGTGAAGCCGCCAAGAACCGCAAGCCGCCCCCCTCGCCGATGGGGGTCGCCTACCGGTTCGCGACGGAGCTGGTGGTGGCGATGGTCGTGGGCGGCGGTATCGGATGGGGGCTGGACAAGGCGTTCGCAACCCGGCCGGTGTTTTTGATTGTGTGTTTTCTGCTTGGCGCAGCCGCGGGAATCCGCAACACCGTGCGCACGGCAACAAAAATGAACCAAGCGGCGGCCCGGGGCGCAACGCCCCCACCGGCCGCCGATGACGACGAGGAGCGTTAGAGCCCGTGCAGATGAGCCCGCTGGAACAGTTCCGGGTCACGCCGCTCATTCCGCTGCATCTGGCGGGATACGACATCTCCTTCACCAACCAGGCGCTGATGATGTGCATCGTGCTTGGCCTGACCACGCTGTTCCTGCTGCTCACGGTCAAGAAGAACCGGCTGGTGCCCACGCGCGGCCAGTCGATGGCGGAACTGGCTTATGAATTCGTCGCAGGCATGATCGAATCGACGGCGGGCAAGGGCGGCTACAAGTTCTTCCCCTTCGTCTTCGCGGTGTTCATGTTCGTGCTGATGTCGAACTATTTCGGCCTGATCCCCGGCGTCTTCACGGTAACGAGCCAGATCGCGGTCAATTTCGCGCTCGCCTCGCTGGTGGTCGCGGTGGTGATCGTGTCCGGCTTCCTGTTCCACGGCGTCAGCTTCCTGACGCTGTTCGTGCCCGAGGCGCCGTGGGTGCTGCTGCCGCTGCTGGTGCCGATCGAGGTCATCTCCTTCTTCTTCCGCCCGATCAGCCTTTCGGTGCGTCTGTTCGCCAACATGCTGGCGGGCCACACCATGCTGAAGGTGTTCGCCGCCTTCGTCATCATTCTGGGCGGCGCGGGCGGCGTTCTGTCGGCGATCGCGGTGGCGCCGATGTTCATGATCGTCGCCATCATGGCGCTGGAATTCCTGGTGGCTTTCCTCCAGGCCTATGTGTTCGCGATGCTCACATGCATCTATCTGAACGAAGCCTTGCATCTTCACGGTCATCACTGAACTCTAAAAGGAGCATTTGAAATGGATCTTGCAGCAGCCAAAATGATCGGCGCGGGCCTGGCCTGCATCGCGATCGGCGGCGCCGGCGTCGGCATCGGCGATCTTTGGGGCAAATATCTGGAAGGCTCGCTGCGCAATCCGGGCGCGGCTTCCACGCAGTTCACCAACCTGCTGCTCGGCTTCGCGCTGGTGGAAGCGACCGGCCTCTACGCGCTGGTGATTGCGCTCATCATCCTGTTCACCTGATCTACCCAGAGCCAAAGCGATGGCCGACACCACAGCGACGACGAGCGGAACCGAAGTTCCCTCGCACCAGGGCGGCAATGCCTTTCCGCCCTTCGATACGACGACCTATGCCAGCCAGATTTTCTGGCTGACCGTCACCTTCGTCCTGCTTCTCGTCGTGATGTGGCGGCTCGGCGTCCGGGGCATCGGCGGCAACATCGAGGCGCGCAAGGGCCGCATCGCCGGCGACCTCGAAGCCGCCGAGGGCCATCGCAAGAACGCCGACAAGGCCAGCGCCGATTACGACACGGCGCTCGCCCAGGCCCGCGCCCGCGCCCATGCGCTGGCCGAGGAAAACCGCCAGCACATCCAGGCGGAGATCGACGGCGCCAAGGCCCGCGCCGAGGCCGCGGCGCAGGAGACCATGAGCCAGGCGGAGGCCCGCATCCAGGCGACGCGCGCCGAAGCCAAGGCCCATGTCGGCGAAGCGGCCGCGGCCGCGGCCGTCGCCATCGTGGCCCGGCTCACCGGCGACAGCGTCAGCGCCGAAGACGCTGCTGCCGCCCTAGGCAGCCGATAGGAGGCAAGCATGGAATTCCTCAAGGACTCGGAATTCTGGGTCGCCGTCGGCTTCGTCATCGTGGTCGGCATCTTCCTCTACAAGCGCGTGCCGGCCTTTGTCGGCGCCGCGCTCGATGCCCGCGCCGCGTCCATCGCCAAGGAACTCGACGACGCACGGAAGCTGCGCGAGGACGCCGAGGCCCTGCTCGCCAAATACAAGGCCAAGGCCGCAGCGGTGGAACAAGAGGCCGCCGCCATCCTCACCGAAGCCAGGGCCGAGGCCGAACGCTTCGCCGCCGAATCGCGCGAGGCGCTCAAGGGCCAGATCGAACGCCGCGCCAAGGCCGCCGAGGACAAGATCGCCCAGGCCGAAGCCCAGGCGATGGCGGAAATCCGCGGGCTTGCCGCCGATGCCGCCGCGGCCGCGGCCGAAAAGCTGATCGCCGCGCGGCTCGACGAAAAGCGCGCCAGCGATCTGATCGCAGCGAGCCTCAAGGAACTGCCGGGCAAGTTGAATTAGGCGGTCAAACCCACTGACACACCGAGTCACAGTGTCATGGCCCGCGAAAGCGGGCCACCCAGTTGCAATACTCTCCGACAGCGAAAGTGTCACCTGAATCCCCCGCATTCGCGGGGGATGACAGTTGCGTTTGCGCTTCGCGCGGTGCGAATTGCCTCCTACTTCTTCTCCGGCTGGACCACGCGGATGTGCAGCTCCTTGAGCTGCTTCTGCGAGACACCGGACGGCGCGCCCATCATCAGATCCTGCGCCTGCTGGTTCATCGGGAACATGGTGACTTCGCGCAGGTTCTCCTCGCCCGCGATCAGCATGACGATGCGGTCGATGCCGGGCGCGGTGCCGCCATGCGGCGGGGCGCCGTACCGGAAGGCGTTCAACATGCCGCCGAAGCGCGCCTCCGTTTCCTCGCGGGCATAGCCGGCGATCTCGAAGGCCTTGAGCATCACGTCCGGATCATGGTTGCGGATGGCGCCCGAACTAAGCTCGATGCCGTTGCAGACGATGTCGTACTGATAGGCCTTGATGCCGAGGATCTCTTCCTTGTGCGAGTGGTCCAGCGCCAGGAACTTCTCGCGGTCGAATTGCGGCATGGAGAACGGGTTGTGCGAGAAGTCGATGCGCTTCTCCTCCTCGTTCCACTCGTACATCGGGAAATCGACGATCCAGCAGAACTTGAACTCGCCCTCCGCGATCAGGCCCAGCTCCCGGCCGATGCGGGTGCGCGCGGCCCCCGCCAGCGACGCGGCGCGGTCGCTCCGCGCATCGGCGGAGAAGAACAGCGCATCGCCCGCCTTCACTCCCGAAACTTGCGCCAGTTCGACCAGCGCCTCACTGGGGATGAATTTGGCGATGGGGCCCTTGCCCGCCAGCTTGCCCGCTTCGTCCTCGAACACGATGTAGCCGAGGCCCGGCGCGCCCATGTCGCTGCGCGCCCAGTCGTTGAGCTTGTCGAAGAAGGAGCGCGGCTGGACGGCGGCGCCCGGCGCCGGGATGGCGCGCACGCATTTGCCCTTGAAGGCCTTGAAGGCCACGTCCTCGCGCGCGAAGGTGTCGGAGACATCCGCGATCACGATGGGATTGCGCAGGTCCGGCTTGTCCACGCCGTATTTCAGCATGGCCTCGTCATAGGCGATGCGCGGGAACGGCGCCGGTGCCACCGTGCGGCCGCGCGCGAATTCTTCGAACACGCCGTGCAGCACCGGCTCGACGGCAGCAAAAACATCGTCTTGCGTGACGAAGCTCATTTCGAGGTCGAGCTGGTAGAACTCGCCGGGGCTGCGGTCCGCGCGGGCGTCCTCATCGCGGAAGCAGGGGGCGATCTGGAAGTAGCGATCAAAGCCCGCCACCATGATGAGCTGCTTGAACTGCTGCGGCGCCTGCGGCAGGGCGTAGAACTCGCCCGGATGCAGCCGGCTCGGCACCAGGAAGTCGCGCGCGCCCTCGGGGCTGGAGGCCGTCAGGATCGGCGTCTGGAACTCGGTGAAGCCCTGATCGATCATGCGCCGGCGGATGGACGAGATTACATGGCTGCGCAGGGTGATGTTCCGGTGCAGCCGCTCGCGCCGGAGGTCGAGAAAGCGGTATTTGAGCCTTGTATCTTCGGGATATTCGAGGTCGCCGAACACCGGCAGCGGCAGCTCCGCGGCCACCGATTGAATCGCAATCTCCTCAATGCGGATCTCGATGGCGCCGGTCGGCAGCTCCTTGTTGACGGTGTCCTCGCTGCGCGCGACCACCGGGCCGGTCACCGTCACCACCCATTCGGAGCGGCAGCGATCGGCCTCGGCGAAGGCCGGCGAATCGGGCTCCACCACGCATTGGGTAACGCCGTAATGGTCGCGCAGGTCGAGGAACACCAGACCGCCGTGGTCGCGGCGGCGGTTCACCCAGCCGGAAATACGGACCCTCTGGCCGACAGCCTCCTGGCGCAATTCTCCGCAGGTGTGGGTGCGATAGGCGTGCATGGCAATTCCCCGAAAAAGGGCGGTATGTGGCGGGTTTGGAGGCGCCGGGTCAAGCCTTCCCTGAAATGTCGGCGCGCCACGGACTTTCTGTCACAAACTCCGCCTACGGTCCCGGCAAAACAAGGGGATTCCATCGCATGAAATGCCTCCGCCGCGCCCTCCTCGCTTGTGTTGCCGCGCTCACCTTTGCCGCACCTGCCGCCGCCCAGGCTGCCCGCAACGTCATCGTCTTCGTGGCCGACGGACTGCGCTACGGCTCGGTGACGCCCGAGCGCACGCCCAACATGGCGAAGCTGAAGGCCGTGGGCGTGGATTTCGCCAACAGCCATTCGCTCTACCCCACCCTGACCACGGTGAACGCCTCGGCCATCGCCAGCGGGCACTACATCGGCGACACCGGCGATTTCGGCAATGTGATCTACACCGGCTTCCCGGTGATGGCCGATCATGGCTCGCCCGTCCCCTTTCTTGAGGACGACACCATCCTCGCGGAAATGAACGCACATTTCGGGGGCAACTACGTCAACGAAGTCTCGCTGCTCGAAGCAGCGCACAAGGCCGGTTACATGACGGCCGCAGTAGGCAAGCTCGGCCCCACGCGCATCCAGGCGCTGACAGCCCCGGCGCTCGGCACCGGCACGGTCATCATCGACGACAAGACCGGCCATGAAGGCGGCGTCGCCCTGCCGCCCGGCTATGCCGGCGCGATGAAGACAGCGTTCATCCAGTCCGAGGCGCCGCCGGTGAACGTGCCCAACTTCACCCAACAAATGTTCCTGGCCAAGATCGCCAGCCGCGTGGTGCTGCCCAAGTTCCGCGACAGCGGCAAGCCCTTCGTGATGGTATTCTGGTCGCGCGATCCCGACGCCTCGCAGCACGGCACGCAGGACAGCCTGGGCGAACTCACCCCCGGCATCGACGGGCCCACTGCCGAGGAAGGCGTGCGCGATGCCGATACCGATCTCGGCATCCTGCTGAAAACGCTGAAAGATCTCGGCCTGGACAAGACCACAGATGTGTTCGTGACCGCGGACCACGGCTTCACCACCATCACCAAGTCAAGCGCAACAAGCCCGGCGGCGCATTTCACCGACGATCCCTATGCGCCGCTGCGCGATCTACCTTCGGGCTTCCTCGCCATCGACGTGGCCAGCGCGCTCAACCTACCGCTCTACGATCCCAATGCCAGCTTCGCGCAAGTCGATTACGCTAATGCCAAGGCGCCGTCTGACGGTTCGGGTTATGTCGGCATGGACCCCGCCCATCCCGAAGCCATCGTGGTGCCAAACGGCGGCTCCGGCCTTATTTACCTGCCACAGAAAAACGCGCCGGAACTGGCGCGCCGCCTTGTCGCCTTCCTGAGTGCCCAGGATTACGTCAGCGGCCTGTTCGTAAACGACCATCTGGGCAAGTTTCCGGGCGCACTGCCGATGAGCGCGGCCGGCCTGATGGGCGACGCCAGAACGCCCCGACCTTCGATCTACGTCAATTTTCGCTCCTTCCACACCAATTGCCCCGATCCGTTGATGTGCACCGTCGAGGTCGCGGACACCTCGCTCAAGACCGGCCAGGGCATGCATGGCAGCTTCAGCCGCGCAGAAACCCGCAACTTCATGGCTGCCATCGGGCCGGATTTCAAAGCCGGGTTCGTGGACACCGCGCCCATCAGCAATGCCGACATCACGCCCACCATCGCGCATCTGCTGCACATCGATCTGCCCGCCAAGGGCCGGCTGCGCGGCCGAGTGATCGGCGAGGCCTTCAAGGGCGGGGCACCCGTTCGGGTCGACAAGCAGGTGATCGAGTCGGCCCCCGGAGCCGGCGGCCTCAAGACAGTGCTGGACGAAGAACGGGTTGGCAGCACGCGCTATTTCGACGCGGCGGGCTTCCCCGGACGTACCGTCGGCCTCGTGACGCGCTGAAAATCGCCCCGTGTGGCCATAAAGCCCGGACGGACCGCCACGAATCCGCTATAGCGGGTCCATGCGTATCGTCGATTCCACCAAGGCCCTCAAGGCACTGATCGCCGAGCTTCAGGACGCACCGTACCTGGCGCTGGACACCGAGTTCCTGCGTGACCAAACCTACTGGCCCAAGCTCTGCCTCCTGCAGGTGGCGGCGCCGGGAGAGATCGCTGCAATTATCGATCCGCTGGCCGAAGGGCTGGACCTGGCGCCGTTCTACAAGTTGATGGCTTCCGAAAAGATAGTGAAGGTTCTTCATGCGGGGCGTCAGGATATCGAGATATTTCATTCGCAGGGCGGCGTAATTCCCCATCCTCTATTCGACACCCAGATCGCCGCGATGGTCTGTGGTTTCGGGGAAGCGGCCTCCTATGAGACGCTGGCGCGCAAGCTCGCCCATGTCGAGATCGACAAATCAGCCCGCTTCACCGACTGGAGCCGGCGGCCGCTGACTACGAAACAGCTCGAATATGCGTTGGCCGACGTCACACATCTCTGCGTGGTCTATGAGGCGCTGGCCAAGGAGCTGAAGCGCAGCGGTCGCGCTCCCTGGGTGGCCGAGGAGATGGCCGCGCTGCAGGATCCGGCACTTTACAAACTCGATCCCGCGGATGCCTGGAAGCGCCTCAAGCCGCGCACGCACAACAAGCGCTTCCTCGCGATGCTGGCGGCGCTGGCGGCCTGGCGCGAGCGGGAGGCCCAGGCGCGTGATATTCCACGCAATCGTGTCATCAAGGACGAAGCGCTGCTGGAAATTGCCTCCCATCCGCCTGCTTCGCCGGAAGGGCTGGAACGCATTCGCGCGGTGCCGAAGGGGTTTGCAGCGTCCAGGCTGGGCAAGGGGCTATGGGAAGCGCTCTCTCAAAGCAACGAGGCCGAACCGCCGCCGCCCATCGAACACGACAAGCCGCGGCGCAAGCGCGAAGCCTCGCCGGCCGCCATCGACCTGCTCAAGACGCTGCTGCGCCTGCGCGCGGAAGCCGCGCATGTGGCGCCGCGCCTGATCGCCAACGCCGACGATATCGAGCGCCTCGCCGCACATGAGGACGAAGGCGTGGCGGCGCTGCACGGCTGGCGGGCCGAGGTCTTTGGCAACGACGCCAAAGCCCTGCGCGACGGAAAACTGGCCATCGCCCTTGAAAAGGGCGAGGCCGTGGTGGTGGAGATGAAGAGTTAGGCCATCGGGTCGGCGCTGCCGGTGGCGAGGCTGTCCGGTTCGTCCGGATCGTAAGGGTCTTCGTCCGGCGACAACTCATCCGACGGGTTGGGCACGTCGAAGCCCGACGGCGGCAGCGCCTCCAGAAAACCTGCGGCCTTGAGTTCGTCCAGCCCCGGCAGATGGCCCACGCTTTCAAGCCCGAACTGCACCAGAAAAGCTTCCGTCGTGCCGTAGGTGACCGGCCGCCCTGGCGTGCGCTTGCGCCCGCGGATCTTCACCCAGCCGATTTCCATCAGCGCGTCGACGGTGCCCTTCGAGACGGCAACACCGCGAATGTCCTCGATCTCGGCGCGCGTCACCGGCTGGTGATAGGCGATAATGGCCAAAGTCTCGATGGCAGCACGCGATAAGCGCTTCTGCTCGGGCTGCTCCTTGCGCAGCAGGAATGCAAGGTCTGGCGCAGTGCGGAACTGCCATTTTCCCGCAGTGCAGACGAGAGTTACGCCGCGCTTCTCATAAATACTTTGAAGTTCGCCAAGGATCGCCTTGATATCAGAGCCCTCCGGCAGCGAGGCGCCCAGCGCTTTGATGTCGAGCGGTTCGGCGGAGGCAAACAGCAGCGCCTCGATCATGCGCACATGCTCGGGGTTGATGCCGGCTTCTGACACGTCGGGCGGCGTCTCGGCAGACGTGTTCGCCTCGGCCATCGGCTCGGCCTCCGCTTCGGAATTCTCGGATTCGGATTTGATCAGTTGAACGATGTTGTTCATGACACGGCCTCCCGCACCTGCGGCGTAACGCGATCTTTCACATAAACCTCGTCAAAGGGCTTGAGCTGTCGGATTTCGATCTTGCCGTCCCGCGCCAGTTCCAGGCAGGCGAGCAACGTGCTGGCAGTGGCGGAGCGGCGGCGCTCGCCATAAGCCCAATCGGCTGGCAACAGGCTGACCAGCGTGTTCCAATTACCAATGCGACCGAGCATGCGCTCCAGCCGGTCGCGCGCCTCCTCGATCAGCAGCACCGGAGCGTGGCGCGGCTGATACGTGCCGCCTTTGATCTTCTTGAGCCGCTGCGTCGAATAGGCTGTGAGCAAATCGTAGAGCGTGTCGGTGTGGGTGCGCAGCTTGACGACGTTGACCGGCTCCGGCGCACCGCGGCCAAAGACCTCGCGCCCCAACCGGTCGCGCGCCATCAGCCGCGCCGCCGCCTCGCGCATGGCATCCAACCGCTGCAGGCGCCAGCGTAGCCGCGAGGCCATTTCGTCGGCCGTCGGTTCGCCTTCGGCCGTAGGCGGCAGCGGCAGCAGCAGGCGCGATTTCAGATAGGCCAGCCACGCCGCCATCACCAGATAATCCGCCGCCAGCTCCAGGTTGAGCCGGCGCGCGCGTTCGACGAACTCCAGATACTGCTCGGCCAGCTTCAGCACCGAGATCTTGGCCAGGTCGACCTTCTGGTTGCGGGCGAGGCCCAGCAATAGGTCAAGCGGGCCCTCGAATCCGTCCACAGCCACCACCAGCGCCTCCTCCGGCGCCACGGCGGCGGCTTCCATAGCCTCAAAGCTGTCGAAAGTCTCGCTCACGCCACCGCTCCCAACAAATCCGCCAGACGCCGTTCGGCCCCTACGGAATCAAACGCCTCGGCCCGCGCCAGATGCGCCCGGGCCGCCTCGGCGCGTTTGAGCGCCGCGTCCTCCAGAGGCTTGGCCTCGACCGCGACCTCGCGCATTTCCTCCAGGCTGCCATTGCAATGAAGCACGATATCGCAACCGGCGAACTGCGCCGCGCGGGCGCGGACCGAAAGCGGGCCGGACAGCGCCTGCATCGACAGGTCGTCGGAGAGCAGCAGCCCGTCGAACCCGATCTCGCCGCGAATCACATCGCGGATCACCTTGGGGCTGGTGGTGGCCGGGCGCTGCGCGTCGATCGCCTCGTAAACGACATGCGCCGTCATCGCCAGCGGGCAGTGATTGAGGCTGCGGAAGGTGACGAAGTCGCTAGCGCTCAGGCTATCGGCCGCGGTGGCGACACGCGGCAGGGCCAGGTGCGAATCCGCCGTGGCGCGGCCGTGGCCGGGAATGTGCTTCATCACTGGCAGCACTCCACCCTCGATCATGCCTTCGATCACCGCGCGGCCAAGATCGATGACCACCGTAGACTCATGCGAAAAGGCACGATCGCCGATCACGGCGTCTGCGCCTTCCACCGGCACGTCCAGCACCGGGACGCAGTCCACATTGATGCCCAGCGCCGCAAGCTCCGCGGCCATCAGCCGTGCGTTGAGATAGACGGCTTCGCGCGCGGCTTCGGGATTTTCGCCATAAAGTGCACCGAAACGCGCGGCGGCCGGACGCTCTTTCCAGTGCGGCGGCTTGAGCCGCGCCACTCGCCCGCCTTCCTGATCGATCAACACGGGCGCGGCAGGATCGTTCACCGTTTCACGCAGCTCTTCGACCAGCCTCGTCACCTGATCCGGCGTGGCGACGTTGCGGGCGAACAGGATGAAACCCCAGGGCTGCGCCTCCGCGAAGAAGGCGCGCTCCTTGGCCGTCAAGACCTCGCCGGCACAGCCATAAATTGCCCGGGTTCTCACGCAGACCTCGCCCTTACAGCCATCAGAACCTGGCCGGGAAACAGCCGCCGTTGTCCGCCTTCAGCTTGTCGCAGAAGGCGCCGGCCGCGGCCTTGTCGGCAAAGGAGCCGATGCGCAGCCGATACCAGGTACCCTTGGCCCCGAGATCGGCTTTCTGGATGTCGCTTGCCAAACCTCTGGTGAGCGGATGGCGGTGCTGGTAGGTGGTCCAGGCGGCCTTGGCGTCGGCTTCGGACTTGTAGGCGCCGATCTGCAGCACATAAGCGCCACCACTGGCGGCTGCCTCGACCGGCTTCGCTGTCTCAATCTTCTCACCGGCTGGTTTCATCGGCCTAGCCGTCTCAATCTTCCCGGCGACGGGCTTGGCTGGTTCCGCCTTCGCCACAGTCGCGGCAGGTTCCGTTTTGGCGACCGGCCGCGCCGGCTCGGCTTTCGGCTTTTCCGGTTCCGCCCGGCGCAGCGCCGCGGCATCGGCCGGCTTGGCGGCGGCAGGAGCGTTTCCGGCGGAAGCAGCGTTTTCGTCCTCCGGTGCGGGCTGCTCGTAGATCTTCAGGCCTTGATACGGCGTAGCGCCGCCGGGATTGATCGGGGCCGTGCGCACCGGCCCCTGCTCGGCCGCGATCAACCGCGGCGAACTCTCGCGGCCATGCTGCACGCCCTGGTTATAGGCGAACCAGACCACGAAGCCGAAGGCCGCCACGATCAGCAAGGCCGTGACGATCAGCAGCGGAAGGTGGGAACCTTCCTCATCGTAGTCATCCTCGCCACCATCGAAGATCCGCAAATCCTCCGACGGCGGCTCGTAGACGCCTTGCTCGTGTCTGGGCATGGGCAGCTCCGCCGAATCTGACGCCCAAAGCTAACATCCGATTGGGGCCGAATCACGAGTTCTGCGGCCTATAGGACAATTTGGGTGTGGAAGATTCGATTATATTCCAGAAGGGCATAGCGGTCGGTCATGCCGGCGATATAGTCCCGCGCCACCGAGACCCGGCGCTCCTCACCCCCGCCGGCGCAGGCCGCGGCCCAGTCCGCGGGCAGAAGCGCAGGATCGGCCACGAACGCCTCCGACAGCGCCGCTACCACGATCTTGGCCCGCTCCATCGATTCCATCACCCGCGGATGGCGATACATATGGGCGAAAAGATAGGCCTTCAGGGCCTCGATCTCCCGCCCCATCCGCTCGGAAAACGCTGCCAGGGGGCCCTTGGTCGTCCGCACCCCGGCAGCAGATAAGGGCCGGGCGGCCGCGAGCCGCGCCCGGGTTTCGCCCAGCAGGTCGCCGATCATGGCGCTCATCAACCGGCGCACGATCTCGCCCACCAGCCGGCCGGTTTCCAAATCGCCATACTGCGCCAGCACCGCCGCGACGTGCGCCCCCGCAAGCGGCGCCTGGATCAGATCTGCCGCCGTGAAGAGCCCGGCACGCAAGCCATCGTCGATATCGTGGTTCACATAAGCGATATCGTCGGACAGCGCGGCCACCTGTGCCTCCAGCCCGGGCCAGCTTGCCAGCTCCAAGGCCCAGCGGGCGTTGAAGGAGGCGATCGGTCCGGGCAAGGCGCCCGCCAGCGGACCGTTGTGCTTGACCAGGCCCTCCAGCGTCTCCCAGGCGAGGTTGAGCCCGTCGAAATCAGCATAGCGGTGTTCGAGCTGGGTCACCAGCTTGAGGGCGTGGGCATTGTGGTCGAAGCCGCCATAGGCCGCGGTGGCCGCCGCCAGCGCCGCTTCGCCCGCATGACCGAAGGGCGTGTGGCCAAGATCGTGGGCCAGCGCCAGCGCCTCAGCCAGATCTTCATCCAGCGCCAAGACCCGGGCGATGGAGCGAGCGATCTGTGCCACCTCCAGCGAATGGGTCATGCGGGTGCGGTAATAGTCGCCCTCGTGCTGCACGAAGACCTGGGTCTTGTGCTTGAGGCGTCGGAAGGCCGTGGAGTGGATGATGCGGTCGCGGTCGCGCTGATAGGCAGTGCGGGTCGGGCTTTCGGTTTCGGGATAAAGCCGGCCACGGCTCTCTTCCGGCCGCGTGGCGTAGGGCGCCAGCCCGGCCGGAGCCGCGAATTGCGACCCCAGCAGCTTTCCCGCAGGGGACGAAGGGGTATCCACGGCCTTGCTCACGCTGCCCAAGCGATTACATAAGAGACGTAGTCCCTTCTAGGACGGAATGCCATGACCGCAGACGTCACCCTCTCCTCCCGCGCCGCCAGGCGGATTGCGGAAATCCTCAAATCCGAGCCCGAGCCCATGATGCTGCGGCTGGCGGTGACGGGCGGCGGCTGCTCCGGCTTCCAGTACAACTTCGCCCTCGACGACACCCGCACCGACGACGACCTGGTGCTCGAGCGTGACGGCGCCACCGTGCTGATCGATCCCATGTCGCTCGACTTCCTCAAGGGCGCGGAGATCGACTTCACCGACGACCTGATCGGCGCGGCCTTCAAGGTCAACAATCCCAACGCCCAGTCCTCCTGCGGCTGCGGGACCAGCTTCTCCGTGTGATGAAACTCGCCACCTGGAACGTCAATTCGATCAAGGCGCGGCTCGACGCCGTGACCGCCTGGCTGAAGGAAGCCGCGCCGGACGTGCTGGCCATGCAGGAGATCAAATGCGTGGACGACGCCTTTCCGGCGACGGCGTTCGAAGAGCTTGGTTATAATTGCGCCGTACACGGACAGAAAACCTATAACGGCGTCGCCATCCTGTCCAAGCGCCCGCTGGAGGACGTCACGCCCCGCCTGCCCGGCGGAGACGGCGACGATCATGCCCGCTATCTGGAGGCCGTGATCCCGGTGAAGCATGGCGTGATCCGCGTCGCCTCCATCTACGCACCCAACGGCAACCCTGTGAACTCCGACAAGTTCCCCTACAAGCTCGAATGGCTGGAGCGGCTGCGGAACCACGCAAAGAAACTGCTGCGCCATGAGGAGCCGCTGGCGCTGATGGGCGATTACAACGTCATCCCCACGCCGGACGATTGCCACGATCCCAAAGCCTGGGAAAACGACGCCCTGTTCCAGCCGCAGTCCCGCGCGGCCCTGCGCGCCATCGAAAATCTTGGATTTGCGGACGCCTTCCGTGCCTGCCACGCCGAGACGCATCAGTACAGCTTCTGGGATTATCAGGCCGGCGCCTGGGTCAAGGACCACGGCATCCGCATCGATCACATTCTCTTGTCGCCGCAAGCCGCCGATCACCTGAAGGCCAGCGGCATCGACAAACAGGTGCGCGGGCGCGACAAGCCCTCCGACCACGTTCCGGTGTGGTGCGAACTAGCCCTCTGAGTGCAATGCGCGCGCGAAATCGGGGTCGAAGATCGCTTCGAGGCTGGTCAGATTCATCCCATGCTTCACGTAATTGTACGGTGTGAGGTTCACCGCCTTGATGAGCACCCGCGCGATTTCGGGCGTCGGCGAACCGTCTTCGGCAGGTACCATGTCGAAATCGAGGACGTTGATGCAGCCGGTATCCTGTTCGAACGCCCCGGCGGCGGCAAGCCCCGCACCCGACGCCCAGCTCAGCAGCACGCGGTTGATCCCTTCATGCGCCACGATCAGCGCCTGCTGCCAGCCGGGCGCGGCCAGCAGCGCGCGCACGGCGCCGACGGCGCGCACCTGCGCCACGAGGAAGCCTTCGCCATCCGCCATCATGGTGGCGCCTGCTTCGGCCGCGCGGGCAAAGCTGAACTCGATAGTGGCGACGAGCTCCTTACGGTCGCGCACCGGATCCCTGGGCCGGCCGCTATGGATTTCGACCAGCTCGGGGACGCTCTCGAGCTTCGGCGCCGTGTTGCTCTGCGCCAACACCAGCTCGGCGGTTTCACGCGTGCGCGGCAGGCCCGAACAGATCGCCCGGTCGAGCGCGACGTTCGCCAGCGCCCGGCCGGCGGCCTGCGCCTCCATCCGGCCGCGCGCCGTCAGCGGCACCTCGGTAATGTTCCGTGTACGAATCACTTCGGGCGCAAGGTAATCGACATGGCCGTGGCGCATCAGATAGAGACGGCGGCGGCCCGTGGTGCCGGCAAGGGTCTGGATCATCAAATCGCTCCGGCGTCCGCAAGCGCCTTGATCTCGCCGAGGCCGAAGCCCCAGGCCGCCAGCGCCGCCTCGTTGTCGGCCGCGCGCGGCGGGCCCTGCACCTGCGGCTCGGTACGGCTGAAGCGCGGCGCGGGCGCCGGCTGGACCACACCGTCGATCTCGACAAAGGTTCCACGCGCAACGTTGTGCGGATGCGCGGGCGCTTCGCTGAGCGAGAGCACCGGCGCATAGCACACATCGCTGCCCAGCATAATCGCATCCCATTCGTCGCGCGTCTTGGCTTTGATGACGGCGGCGAGTTTCTCCTTGAGCGCCGGCCAAGCCTCGCGGTCCATCTGCGCAGCAAAGGCTTCGTCAGTGATCCCGGTCTTCTCCAGCAACACACGATAGAATTGCGGCTCGATGGAACCGATGGCGACGAACTTGCCGTCCCTGGTTTCATAGGTGTCGTAGAAGTGCGAGCCGGTGTCGAGCATGTTGGAGCCGCGTTCGTCCTTCCACAGGCCCATTGCCTTCAGACCATAGGTCATCGTCATCAGCGAGGCCGAGCCGTCCGTCATCGCGGCATCGACCACCTGCCCTTTTCCCGACCTCTGCGCCTCCAGAATCCCGCAAACGATGCCGAAAGCCAAATAAAGCGCGCCGCCGCCGAAATCGCCCACCAGATTGAGGGGCGGCACCGGCTTCTCCCCCATGCGGCCGATGGCATGGAGCGCGCCAGACAGCGCGATGTAGTTGATGTCATGCCCCGCGGCCTTCGCCAGCGGCCCGTGTTGCCCCCATCCTGTCATGCGGCCATAAACGAGGCGCGGATTGCGTGCGAGACAAACCTCAGGGCCGGCGCCCAGCCGCTCCATCACGCCAGGGCGGAAGCCTTCGATCAACGCGTCGGCCTTTTCGATCAGCCTGAGCGCAGCCTCCACTGCTTCGGGCTTCTTCATGTCAAGAGCGACGGCGGCACGGCCGCGACACCAGATTTCGCCCTTGTGCGGGGTGCGCGTGCCCTTCCTGTCGATGCGGATCACTTCCGCGCCCATGTCCGAAAGCAGCATCGCCGCGAACGGCCCCGGGCCAAGGCCCACGAACTCCACGATCCGAATGCCCGCCAGAGGCCCCATCGCCCGCTCCATCTCAATTGCGCCGCATTTCTTTCTTAGCTGGCAGGATGAGACCCGTAAACAGAGGCGGGCGGCCATGCACCGTTCCATAATTGCTCTGACCTTGCTGGTGCTGCTTCCAGCGCTGAGCACGCCAACTCTCGCCCAGAAGCCGGCGCGATCCGTGCCGATCCAAAAACTCGACCGCGTTTCCGCGCAGGTGACGGGACGTAAACTCTTCATCCATGCGTCCGGCGCCGTCATCGGCGGCGGCTGGACCAAACCCACTCTTCGCATCAGACCGGGCCGCCGGGCCGAAGCCGATACGCTGGTGGTCGATTTCCTGGCCACGCCGCCGCCCCAGGGCGCCGCCGTGATTCAGGGCCAACTGCCGGTGAGCGCGACACTGACGACGGGGCTGCCGCGCTACGCCACCACCAAGGTCACCGTCGTCAGCGCCACCAACAGTCTCACCGCGCCGATCGCATTCAAGCGTTAAAGCGACTGGGCGTCGTCCACAGTCATCAGCGAGCCGGTGATCGCCCGCGAGGCATCCGACGCCAGCAGCAGCAACAGACCATCCAGATCGCTCTCCTGCGCCAGCCGGCGCCGGGGAAAAGACCTGATCTGTTTCTGCCCGGCTTCGGTCTGGAACCAGTCTCGGTTGATCTCTGTCTCGATAAAACCAGGACAGATGGCATTGACATTGATCTCGTAGCGTGCCCATTCACGCGCCAAGCTCTGCGTCATCATCGCGAGCCCTGCTTTCGAGATGCAGTAGGTCGAGACTCCCGGCAGCACGCGGAAGGCCGCGATCGACGCGATATTGACGATACGACCGCCTTTGCCCTGTGCGATCATGCGGCGCGCAGCTTCGGTAGCGAGAAAAAACGGCGCGCGCAGATTGGTGCCCATCACGGCATCGAAATCCCCGGGTGTGACGGTCACGGCCAGGCCCTCCCTGCTCATGCCGGCGTTGTTGACGAGGATGCCGATGGGACCGAGCGCGCCTTCCGCCGTGTCGAAGGCATGCGAGATGGCGCCAATATCTGTGACGTCGAGCGGCACGGCCGCACATTTGCCGCCCAGCGCCTCGATTTCGGATTTAACGGTGGCCAACCGTTCGGCGCGCCGGCCGGCGATGGCAATGTCCGCCCCCGCCTGCGCCAGCACGCGCGCAAAACGCCGGCCCAGCCCGCTGGTGGCGCCGGTGACGAAGGCCGTCCGGCCCTTCAGATCGTAATTCATATCTGACCTCTGAGTTCGAATAGCGACGAAGCGATCGTGGAAAGCGGCGCGTGCGCGGTCAAGCCCGCGCGGTCCTTTGCGCCGCGACCCGGATGGGATAACCTTTAGCCATGCAGATCGACGTGATTTCCGACACGGTTTGTCCCTGGTGTTTCATCGGCAAGCGGCGGCTGGCCAAAGCGCTGGCCCAGCGCCCCGATGTGCCGTTCGACGTACGCTGGCGTGCCTATCGTCTGGATCCCACAATCCCGCCCGAGGGCTACGAGCGCAAAGCCTATCTTCAGGCCAAATTCGGCGACACCGAGCGCGTCAAGGCGGCGGGCGAAACCATCCGCCAACTGGGTGAAAGCCTCGGCATCCGCTTTGCGTTCGAGAGCATTGAACGTGCGCCGAACACGCTCGATTCGCACCGGCTGATCCGCTGGGCCGGTACGGCCGGTGTACAGGACGAGGTGGTGGAGCGCCTGTTCAGCAGCTACTTCGAACAGGGCCGCGACATCTCCGACCGCAGCGTGCTGCGCGAGATCGCCGCCGAGGCCGGCATGGATGCGGAACTGGTGGCCGATCTGCTGGCTCAGGATGCGGACAGCGCGCTCGTCGAGCGTGAGGATACGCTCGCGCACCAGATGGGCGTGACCGGCGTTCCGACCTTTATCATCGCCAACAAATATGCGGCGTCGGGCGCGCAGGAACCCGAGGCCTTCCTGCAGATCATCGACAAGGTGCTGAGCGAGGCGGCGGCTTAGGCCGCGTCGGCGATCACGCGATTTCTGCCTTCGCGCTTGGCGCGGTAGAGCGCCTGGTCGGCCCGGTGCAGCAGTGCCTCGGCGCTGTCGTTGTTGCCTTCGGAACCGGCAATGCCGATCGACACCGTGACATTGAGCCTGCCCGGATCGCGGCTGACGGGAAATGGATTGACTTCCACGCTCTTGCGCAGGCGCTCGGCGACCGCACAGGCGAAGGCCATATCGGTATCGGGCATGACCACGACGAATTCTTCGCCGCCGTAGCGGCAGGCCAGATCGATGCCGCGCACATTGGCGCTGATGCGACTGGCAAACTCGCGCAGCACCTCGTCGCCGATATCATGGCCGTAGCTGTCGTTGACCGATTTGAAGAAATCGATGTCCATGATCAGGAAGGCGATTGGCTTGCCGGACTTGCGCGCGCTGACGATCAGCGTATCCAGATGGCGGCTCATGTAGCGGCGGTTGTGCAAGCCGGTGAGCTGGTCTGTGATCGCCATCTCCAGGCTAAGCTGGACGTTGTGGCGCAGCCGGTCGGCATAGCGCTTCTTGCGCAGTTGTGTGCGCACCCGTGCCACCAGCTCGTTGCGGTCGACCGGGCGCGAAAGATAATCGTTGACGCCCATTTCAAGCGCCTGATTGAGCTTGCGCCGCTCGCCATCGCTGACCACCACCAGGATCGGCACGTTGCGCCCCTCCGGCAGCGAGCGCAGCTGCGAACACAGCCTAAGGCCGTCGAAACCGCGCAGGCCCAGGCTCACCACGATCAGATCGTAATCGCCGCCGCGCACGCGCACCACCGCTTCCTCGAAGGCATCGACGGCGGAAATCTCATGCGGCGGGCTGAGCGCGGCCTTGAACCAAGCCACCGACTCGGGACGGTCCTCGATGATCAGGATGCGCCCGGAAAGATTGTCTTCGATCAGGCTATCGGCGGGATCGACCAGGCCCATGTTCTGGCCCGTAGCCTCGCGCATGCGCAGCTCGTCCATCATCAACTTGAGGCGCACCAGGGAGCGCACGCGCGCAAACAGCGCCGCATCGTCCACCGGCTTGGTGAGGAAATCGTCGGCGCCCGCTTCCAGGCCGGCCACGCGGTCGGACGGCTGGTCGAGCGCCGTCACCATCACCACGGGGACATGGGCGGTTTTGGGATTGTGCTTGATGCGGCGGCAGACCTCGAAGCCGTCCATGCCCGGCATCATGACATCAAGCAGGACGATATCCGGTTCGTGCTCCTCGATGCGCTCCAGCGCTTCTTGCCCGCTATAGGCCGTCACGACCTCGAAATATTCGGCAGTGAGCTTCGCCTCGAGCAGCTTGACGTTGGAGAGGATGTCATCGACGACCAGGACACGGGCGGTCATGAGCCTATCCTATGAAACGGCGCACAGTATCCAGGAAGGTCGT
Organism: Alphaproteobacteria bacterium; assembly: GCA_018971835.1. GTDB lineage: Bacteria > Pseudomonadota > Alphaproteobacteria > Micropepsales > Micropepsaceae > Rhizomicrobium. Next base: position 53,694 of record JAGWZW010000005.1, on the reverse strand, counting down.
CACCGAAATCGGCTTGGAGATATAAGCCTCGCAGCCGCCCTGTCGGATCACTTCTTCGTCCCCCTTCATGGCAAAAGCCGTTACTGCCACCACCGGAATCGATTTGAGCGTATCGTCTTCCTTCAGCCATTTGGTGACTTCGAGGCCCGAAACCTCAGGGAGCTGGATGTCCATCAGAATCAGGTCGGGGTGATGCTCGCGTGCGATGTCGAGGGCTTCCATGCCGTCCTTGGTCTGGAGGATCTTGTAGCCGTGTGCGTCCAGCAGATCGTGGAAGAGCTTCATGTTGAGCTCATTATCCTCCACGATCAGAACTGTTTTTACTGCTGCGTCCATTCCTTGCTCTCCTCGGCCGATACTCGCCAACCGCGCCGGTTCCCGCGCGGACATCCCCCTTGGCCCCGGCCGGAGACTGGACGACCGGCAGCCGACAGCTGCCTTGGGGCATAGGCAGTATGTGATTGGAACCCTTAACGCTCCCTTGACGATGTTGCCTTGGGGCGCCCGCCAGTCGGCGGTTTTGGGCCGTTCGCACGGTGAAAATTACTTAACCAGAATTCTATCTACGGTTGTATTTCCAAAGAGGCTTGTTTATTAATGGTTGTACAACGACCCATGCGCAATCAGGCGCTGACCAAGACATGAGGTTGGGGATGCAACCGGACGTACTCACTGAGTATCATTCTCAAAATCACGGCTCCCGACATATCCGTTCGCTGGCCGAATTGTTCGCGTGCAAATGCGCCCAGGACCGTGGCTTGCCGTTTCGCCCGCTCAGCGCGGAAGCTGAGGCCCTGCTCGCCGCGTATGACTGGCACAGCGATCTATCGGCAATGGAAGCCACCATACGCCGCGCGGCCATCATGGCAGAAGGCGACGAGATCGGCGCCGAGGTGATCCGCCTGCCCGAACAGGCCGAGGAACTTCACACCGGCAAACGCCCGTCTGAGGCGGCCATGCGTGCGCTCCTGGGCCACAGTGTCGCGGAAGTTGAGCGCGAACTGATCCTCATCACCCTCGCCTGTTGCCTCGGCAACCGCACACGCGCAGCTGAAATCCTCGACATTTCCGTGCGCACGCTGCGCAACAAGCTTCGGGAATACACCCAGGCCGGAATCGTCGTGCCGCTTCCCGGTGAAGTGCCGGCAGCCCATGAGGCTCAGGACGGCCATGCTGGGGCCCGGCGTCAAGGCGAACCTCAGACCGCCGGCGGCTTTTGAAATCAAAACTGCGGGAGGAAAGCCCAATGCCGGATCCTCACCAGAATCTCACCAAGGACGGTGGGACGGAATGTGGATCTCCCCCTGCGGCTCTTTCCGCGCAGGATATCGATGACTATAGCGCACGCATGCTGCGCGACCTCGCGCGAATCGCCGAAGCGCAGCACCACGACGTGCTGGCGCGGCTGCTGCATCTGGCCGCCGCCGAGGCAAGGCGCCTGCTGGCGCTCAGCCAGCGCGCGCCCCAGGACAACGTGGATTTCTAGCAGAGCGGGCGTATAACCGGAGCGGGCGGAATGGTCCGCCGGCAAAGGTTTGCGCCCGCGTGAAGTCCTCAGGTCTGGAAACCTCCCGCGCCGAGACCGTGGCGCTTGAAGCCCTGGGCTTTCTCGCCGCCGCGGATGCGCTCGGCCGCTTCATGGCGGCGTCCGGCGCGGATATCGACGTCATCCGTGCGCGCGCAGGCGATCCGGAATTCCTTGCCGCGGTGATGGACTTTCTGCTCGGCGACGATGCGCTGGTCACCGATTTCTGCGCGCAGCAGGAACTCGATTCGGCGGCCCTGCACCGCCTGCGCCGCGCGCTGCCCGGTGCTGCGCCAGCATGACGAAGAACAACTTCCATACTTCGCCCGCTACGGTTCCGCTCGACGCGGATCGGCCGCTGCTCATCACCGATGCCGACGAAGTGCTGCTGCGCTTCGTGGACGGCTTCATCCGGTTTCTCGACGCGCGCGGGCTCACGCTCGATCTTTCCAGCTACCGGCTGCACGGCAACGTGACGCGCCATGACGACGGCACGAAGCTGATCGACGTCGAAGTCACCGTCCTGCTCGAAGAATTCCGCAGCGACCTCGATTCGCTGGACGCGGTGGAGCACGCCGCCGAGGTGCTGGCGGGTCTGCGCGGACGGATGCAGACCGTCGTACTCTCCAACGTCACACCGGCGCAGGCGCCCGCGCGCGTCCGCAACCTTGCCAGGCTCGGCTTCGATTTTCCGCTGCTGGTCAATTCCGGGCCCAAGGGCGAGGCGGTGAAGGCGCTGGCGCAGCGCGCGGGGACTCCCGCTTTCTTCATGGACGACATTCCGCAGCATCTGGCCCATGCCGCCGAAACCGCGCCCCAGGTTTTCCGCATCCATCTCGTCGGCGACGAGCGGCTGAAGCCGCTGATGCCGCCGGCGCCCGCCGCACATCTGCGCGCAGAAGACTGGCGCGCAGCCGAAGCCTTCATCCGCGCCCGCCTGCCGCAATGAGCGCCTTCTGCCGCGACTGCCTTGCCGATGCCCCCCAGAGCGGGACACGCTGCAAGGCCTGCGGCGGCCGACGGATCCTCTCGCATGCCGAACTGGATGCGCTCGCCATCGCGCATCTCGACTGCGACGCTTTCTACGCATCCATCGAAAAGCGCGACGATCCCTCGCTGATCGACAAGCCGGTAATCGTGGGCGGCAGCGGGCGGCGCGGCGTGGTCTCAACCGCCTGCTATCTCGCCCGTATCCACGGCGTGCGCTCGGCAATGCCGATGTTCCAGGCCCTCAAGCTCTGCCCCAAGGCGGTGGTGATCCGGCCCAGCATGAGCAAATATGCCGAAGTGGCACGCGCCGTGCGCGCGCTGATGCGCGAACTGACGCCGCTGGTCGAGCCGCTCTCGCTCGACGAGGCCTATCTCGATCTTTCCGGCACCGAGCGGTTGCACGGCATGACCCCGGCCAAGAGCATGGCACGGTTGGCGAAGCGGATTCACGACGATATCGGCATCACCGCCTCGATCGGCCTCAGCTACAACAAGTTCCTGGCCAAGCTGGCGTCCGACCTCGACAAACCGCGCGGCTTCGCCGTGATCGGCCGTGCCGAGGCCAAAACCTTCCTGCGGGCAAAACCCATCGGCTTCGTCCGCGGCGTGGGCGCGGCGACCGAGGCGCGGCTGGCGCGGGACGGCGTCACCACCATCGCACATGTGCAGGACGCCGATCCGCACGACCTGATGAAGCACTACGGCAATACCGGGCTGTGGCTCTGGCGCATGGCCAACGCGGAGGATGCGCGCGCCGTCGATCCCGACGCCGAGATGAAGAGCATCTCCGGCGAAGTCACCTTCGAAACCGATATCACCGATTTCGAAACGCTGGAGCATGTGCTGTGGGATCAGGCCGAGCGCGTCTCCGCCCGCGCCAAAGCGAGCGACCTCGGCGGGCGCACCGTGACGCTGAAGCTCAAGACGGCCGGCTTCAAAACCCGCACCCGCAGCCATTCGCTTGAGGCGCCCACGCAGCTTGCCGACCGCATCTACCGCGTGGCACGCGAGGCGCTGCTGCGCGAGGCCGACGGCACGGCGTTTCGTTTGCTGGGCGTGGGGATTTCGAACTTGGTCAGCGCTGCCGATTGCGATCCCGCCGACCTGGTGGACGAAGGCGCAGGCAAGCGCGCGGCCGCCGAGCGGGCCATGGACAAGGTGCGCGCCAAATTCGGCCGCGATGTGCTCGGCAAGGGGCGGGGGATGAAATGATCAGCACTTCGGCGGCGGCAGCCGTTCCAGCTTTGTCAGCTTCGCAGTCAGCGTGAAGTCGGAATAAATCAGCGTCATGGTGCCGGCGATACCATTGGCATAGAGCCGTGTGGCCACTTCGTAGTCTGGTGACAGGCCGTCCTTGCCGGTCGGGTAATAACCCATCACCACCGGCCAGGCTGCCACACCGGAGAGCAGATCGGCGGCCCCGTCCGGCGCCTCGCGTCCCGGATCCGCAAGTCCCACCAGCTTGCCGATGGTGGCGGTGGAATAATAGAGGCTGGTCGCATCGCCGCCCTGGAACACCGGGCCGGAAAGGCCGGTTTTTCCGGCTTCGGCGGCGTGCAGAATTTCCAGTGTCTGGGCCATCGGGAAGACCGTGCCCGCCGGCAATGCGAAGCTGCTGGCCACGGGCGCAGTGAGCGTGACGGTGCCGCCATCCGCGGCCAGTTCGGCCCGGCCCTTGTTGCGTTCGTCGATCGTGCCGTCCGACATGTCGGTGACTTCGAAGTGCATGGCCTGGCCGGTCTTGTCCTCCCACGCGGTGATGACGAAATCGGAGCGCGAGACTTGACCGTCGCCGTCGCTGGTGTCGAGCAGAAAACGCTCCACCGTGCGCCAGCCGTCGCAGGTGTCGGACACCTCGATCACCGTGCGCCCGCGCGCGCCGATCACCCCGCCCGGCACGGCATGGGCGAGCGAGACTTCATAGGTCGCGCGATTGGGCACGATCTGCGGCGCGGCCGCGATGCTGCCCGCGGCAACGGCCAGCGCCGCCAATTGGCGCCATCGCGTCATCCGCGCCGGCCGTCATGGGACAGCAGCGCGCCGTAAAGCTCAGGCCGGCGATCGCGGAACAGGCCCCAGGAGGCGCGCATCGTCGCGATCTCGTCCAGATCGAACGACGCCACGATCACGCCTTCCGCGCTGCGGCCCAGCTCCGCCGCAAGACCGCCCGTGGCATCGGCGATGAAGGAGGAGCCGTAAAAAATCATCTCGCCCGCCTGCCCCTTTTCGGTGCCGATGCGGTTCGACGCGATCACCGGAACATAGTTCGCCCCGGCATGGCCCTGCATCACGCGCCGCCAGTGATCGCGGCTGTCCACCGGCGGCGCGGGCGGCGGCTCGCTGCCGATGGCGGTGGGATAGAGCAAGGCCTCCGCACCCATCAGCGCCATCGCGCGGGCTTCCTCGGGAAACCACTGGTCCCAGCAGATGCCGCAACCGACGACACCGAAGCGCGTGTGCCACACCTTGAAGCCGGTATCGCCAGGCGTGAAGTAATACTTCTCCTGATAGCCCGGCCCGTCGGGGATGTGCGACTTGCGGTAAAGGCCCAGCACGCGGCCATCCGCATCCACCATCGCCAGCGAATTGAAATAGGCCTTGCCGGCGCGCTCGAAGAAGCTGACCGGCAGCACGACGCCCAGTTCCTTCGCCAGCTCCGCCAGCTCCGCGATCAGTGGATTGCCTTCAAATGGCGCGGCGAGCGCGAAATGCTCGGCCAACTGGTCCTGGCAGAAATAGGGCGTCTCGAACAGCTCCTGCAACAGGATCACATTGGCGCCCTTGCCCGCCGCTGCGCGCACCAGTTCCTTTGCCTTGGCGATGTTGGCGGCACGATCCCAGGAACAGGCGAACTGCGTGGCGGCGAAGGCGACTTTTCTCATAGCCCGTCCGGCTCCTGTTGGGTGATGCAGTGGATGCCACCACCGCCCTCGACGATATCGAGCGCATCCACCTGCAAAATATCGCGGCCGGGAAAACAATCGGCGATCACGCCGCGCGCGCGCTCGTCGTTCGGGTCGTCGAAGGCCGGCATCACCACGCCGCCGTTCGGCAGATAGAAGTTCACATAGCTGGCCTGCAGCGGCCGGCCTCGCCAGTCGAGCTTGAGCCGCTCCGGCTGCACGATCTCCACGACCTCGAAGCTGCGCCCCTCCGCGTCGCGGGCGGCAGCGAGACGGCGAATGGCCTCGCTCACCGGCTCGTAATCGGGATGGGATCTGGCCGCGGGCACGCCCACGATCACCCGGCCGGGCGCGGCAAAACAGGCGATGTTGTCGACATGGCCGTCCGTCTCGTCATCCGAGAAGCCCTCGCCCAGCCAGATCACCTTGCGCGCGCCGGTGAAGAGCGCCAGCCGCTCCTCCACCTGCTGTTGCGTCAGGTTCGGATTGCGGTTGGGGTTGAGCAGGCATTGCTCGGTGGTGATGAGCGTGCCCGCGCCGTCCACATGGATGGCTCCGCCCTCGCAGGTCAGCGGCGCCTCGTAAATCCGCGCGCCCGCCGCCGCCAGCACGCGCGAAGCGAACCGCGCATCATCCGCATACGGTTGATATTTGTTGCCCCAGGCGTTGAACTGCCACTGGATGCCGGCCTTGGCCCCGCCCGGCCCCAACAGGAAGGTCGGCCCCGAATCGCGTGCCCACGAATCGTCGAGCGCCGCCTCGAAAACCTCGACCTTGCCGGCACAGGCCAGCCGCGCTTCCGCCACATCGTGCGGGCGCGCGGCCAGCGTCACCGGCTCGAAGGTCGAGATGGCGCGGGCCACGCGGGCCAGTGCTTGCTTGGCGCGCAGCAATCCGTCCGGCCCGCCCCACGCCTCGATGCGGCAGGGCCAGCACATCCAGGTGCGCGCGTGCGCGCTCCATTCGGCCGGCATGACATAGCCATCGCGCGCGGGACAGGGATCGTCGGCATCGAGACGCTTCATGAATCCTCTATAGCCGTTCACGCGGATTTGCGGGAGCCCCCTCGATTCATCCCGCCGGGCGGATTAGGTTCGGGCCAACTCAGGAGTTTCACATGACCAACGCCATCGACATCCGCCTCGCTGAACTCGGCATCAAACTACCGGAACCGCCCGCACCGGTCGCCTCCTATGTGCCTTATGTGATCAGCGGAAAACAGGTGTTCATTTCCGGGCAGGTGACGCTGGAGGCCGGGGCCCTCAAATATGTCGGCACGGTGGGCAAGGATTTGACGCTGGAAGACGGCCAGGCGGCCGCGCGGCTCTGCGCCATCAACCTGCTGGCGCAGCTCAAGGCGGCGGCCGGCGGCGATCTTTCCAGGGTCGGGCGCTGCGTCAGACTTGGCGTGTTCGTGAATGCGGTGCCCGGCTTCAGCCAGCATCCCGAAGTGGCCAACGGCGCTTCCGACCTGATGCTGGAGGTGTTCGGCGAGGCCGGCCGCCACGCGCGCGCGGCGGTGGGCGCCGGCTCGCTGCCCCGCAACGTGGCGGTGGAAGTGGAGGCGGTGTTCGAGCTGGCGTGACCAAAACGCAGATACGCGCACGGATCGCGGGCGCGGCAGCAGAGATCGGCGCCGCGGCGTGGGATGCCTGCGCCAATCCGGTGGCGCGCGCCGATCCCCACCCCTTCACACGCTACGATTTCTTCGCCGCGCTGGAAGAAACCGGCTGCGCCTCCCCGCGCACGGGCTGGCAGCCGGTGCATCTGGTGATCGAACGCGACGGCGGCATTGCCGGCATCTTGCCGCTTTATCTCAAGAGCCACAGCCAGGGCGAATACGTCTTCGACTGGGGCTGGGCCGAGGCCTTCGAGCGCGCCGGCGGTGACTATTATCCCAAGCTGCAAGCCTCCGTGCCCTTCACCCCCGCCACCGGCCGCCGGCTCCTGATTGCCAAGGACGCGCCGCAGGAAGAAACGGCAAACGCGCTCCTGGCCGCCGGCGCGGCGGCGGTGAAGGAACTGGACGGCTCCTCGCTTCACGTCACCTTCATGACCGAAGCCGAATGGCGCGCGGCCGGCGCGCTGGGCTTCCTGCAGCGCACGGACAAGCAGTTCCATTGGCGTAATCGCGGCTATACCAGCTTCAACGAGTTTCTCAGCGATTTGTCCTCGTCCAAGCGCAAAAATCTGCGCAAGGAACGGGCGGCCGTGGCGGCTGAGAACATCGAATTCGACTGGCTGACTGGCCGCGACATCACCGAGGCGCATTGGGACCAGTTCTTCGCCTTCTACATGGAGACGGGCAGCCGCAAATGGGGCACGCCCTATCTCTCCCGCACCTTCTTCAGCCAGCTCGGCGCGCGCATGGGCGAGCAGGTGCTGCTGGTGATGGCGCGGCGCGAACGGCGATATATCGCCGGGGCGCTCAACCTGTTCGGCGAAGGCGTGCTATTCGGGCGCAACTGGGGTGCCTGCGAATACGTCCCATTCCTGCATTTCGAGACCTGCTATTACCAGGCCATCGAGTTCGCCATCGCGCGGGGCCTTGCCAAGGTCGAGGCCGGCGCCCAGGGCGAGCACAAGCTGTTGCGCGGCTACCTGCCGGAGCCCACCTACAGCGCCCATTTCATCGCCCATCCAGGCCTCAGGCGCGCGGTGGCAGCATTCCTGTCGCAGGAACGCGAGGCCGTGGCCCAGGAGATCGAGGGACTGGCGGAACTGGCGCCGTTCCGGAAGAATGGCTGATCCGACAGGAGTGACTGATGCCCTACGATCCCTCCAACATCTTCGCCAAGATCCTGCGCGGCGAGATTCCGTGCGTGAAAGTCTATGAAGACGACGCCGTTCTCTCGTTCATGGACGTTATGCCGCAAGCGGAAGGCCATACCCTCGTAATTCCACGCGAACCGGCGATGGACATGCTGGACCTTTCGCCGGACGGCGTCAGCGCGCTGATGCTGGCCACGCAAAAGATTGCCCGTGCGGTGAAGAAGGCGCTGTCGCCGCCCGGCATCATGCTGGCACAGTTGAACGGATCGGCTGCCGGACAAAGCGTGTTCCACGTGCATTTTCACATTCTGCCGCGGTATGCCGGCATCGACCTGAAGCTGCATGCGCGCGAGATGGTGAAACCCGCCACCCTCGAACCCATCGCCGCGAAAATCCGGGCTGCGCTGTGATCCTCGAACATGCCGTGCTCAATGTGAAGAAGGGCCAGGGCCGCGCCTTCGAGGCGGCGATGGCCAAGGCCCGCCCGCTGATCGAGGCTACGCCCGGCTTCCAGAAGATGGAGCTGCGGCGCTGCGTGGAGACGAAAGACCGCTACCTGCTGCTGGTGTGGTGGGGCAGCGTGGAGGCGCACACCGAGGGCTTCCGCCAGTCCGACCGCTACGCCGAATGGCGCGCGGCGCTGCATCATTTCTACGAACCCTTCCCGCTGGTGCAGCATTACGAGCAGCCGTTGGGCGACGGTGGCGGCGGGTCGCCGCTCTAAGCGGCTTGCCGGTAAGGCATTAGCGGCAAGAATCGCCTGTTTCCGTAATTTTATTGCCGGGCCACTGTCATCTTCAGGGACTATTGCGACCGCGTCGCACTTTCGGCACCTTCCCCGATCTGCAAACACAGGGAGGGACTGATTTTGACATCGACCATCGCACCGCCGTTCCGCGCCGACCATGTCGGCAGCCTGCTGCGCCCGAAGGAATTGCTCGCGGCCCGTGCGGACTACCAGAAAGGCCTGGTCAGCACCGAGGATCTGCGCCGGCAGGAGGACGCGGCCATTGCCGAGGCGGTGCGGATGCAGGAGGACATCGGACTCCCTGCCATCACCGATGGCGAGTTCCGCCGCGCCTCCTGGCACATGGATTTCCTCTACCAGATCGGCGGCGTCACCAAGGAGCAGGACAATCTTCAGGTCCAGTTCCACAACGAGAAGGGCGATATCGCCTTCACGCCGACCAAGCCCCATATCGCCGGCAAGCTGCATCTGGGGAAGACCATCTTTGCCGACGCCTTCGCCTATCTGAAATCAGTGGTGAAGACCGGAACGCCCAAGCTCACCATCCCCTCGCCGTCCATGCTGCATTACCGCGGCGGCAGCACCATCATCGACCAAAGCGTCTATCCCGACATCGAGGAATTCTGGAGCGATCTGGCACGCGTTTATTCGCAGGAGATCGCGGCCCTGGGCAAGCAGGGCTGCTCCTATCTGCAACTCGACGACACCAGCCTCGCCTATCTGAACGATCCGGCCCAGCGCAAATACATCGCCGAACTGGGCGGCGATCCCGAAAAGCAGCACCTGACCTATATCCGCGTCTTCAATGCCGCGATCGCCAACAAACCCGCGGGCATGACGCTCTGCACGCATCTGTGCCGCGGCAATTTCCGCTCGTCGTGGGTAGCCAGCGGCGGCTACGACTATGTCGCCGACGCGCTGTTCAACCAACTCAACGTCGATGGCTATTTCCTGGAATTCGACGACGAGCGCTCCGGCGGCTTCGAGCCGCTGCGCTTCCTGCCAAAGGGCAAGAAGGTGGTGCTGGGCCTCGTCACCACCAAGCGCCCGGCGCTGGAGAATAAGGACGACCTCAAACGCCGCGTCGACCAGGCCGCCAAATACGCACCGCTCGAGCAGCTCTGCCTGGGCCCACAGTGCGGCTTCTCCTCCACGCAGGAAGGCAATGCCGTCACCCGTGAGGACCAGATCGCCAAACTGCGGCTGATCGTAGAAACAGCCAAAGAAATTTGGGGTTAATATGCAACCGGCCCGGACGCCTGCACATCCGGGCCGGGCAACTCCGTCAGTCGGCGCCCTTGACCAGGCCGCGGTGCTCCAGCATCGGGCCGATCTCCGGATCCTTGCCGTAGAAGGCCCGGAACATGGCGCCGTAATCCTCGGTGTGGCCGCGCGACAAGATAAGGTCGCGGAAGCGCTGGCCGTTCTCCCGCGTTAGCCCACCATGCGTCGTGAACCAGTGATAGGCGTCGTCGTCCAGCATCTCGGTCCACAAATAGGCGTAGTAACCGGCGGCGTAGCCATTGCTCCAGATGTGCAGGAAGTAGCTGGAGCGGTAACGCGTCGGCACGTCCGGCATGTAGACGTGCGACTTCTTCAGCGCCGTGATCTCGAAGGTATCGGGGTTCTGCTTGGGGGCGCCCGCCGGCAGCATGTGCCACTGCATGTCGAGTTCGGCGGCAGCCAGCAGTTCGCCCAGCTCGTAGCCCTGGTTGAACTTGGCGGCCTTCTTGATTTTCTCCACCAGCGCCGGCGGCATAGGCTTTCCGGTCTTGTAATTGACCGCATAGCGCCCCAGCACCTTGGCATTCAGCGCCCAGTGTTCGTTGAACTGTGAGGGGAACTCCACAAAATCGCGCGCCACGTTGGTACCGGAGAGCGTGGGATATTCCTCGTCCGCGAACAGTCCATGCAGCGCGTGGCCGAACTCGTGGAACATGGTGGTCACATCGTCGAAGGTCAGCAGCGCGGGCTGGCCGGGCGCCGGTTTGGTGAAATTGGCGACATTGAACACCACCGGTTTGGTGCCGAGCAGCTTGGACTGGCCGACGAAATTGTCCATCCAGGCGCCGCCGGACTTGTTGTCGCGCTTGAAGTAGTCGAAATAGATCAGGCCGAGCGACGAGCCGTCCTTGTCGAACACCTCATATACCATCATGTCCGGCTGATAGACGGGCAGATCCTTGCGTTCCTTGAAGGTGACGCCGTACAGCTCGTGCGCCGCGTAGAACACGCCATTGGTGAGCACATTGTGCAGTTCGAAATAGGGTTTGATCTCGTTCTCGTCGAGATCGTATTTCGCCTTGCGCAGTTTCTCCGAGTAATACTCCCAATCCCAGGGTTCGAGCTTGAAGTGCTTGCCGTCCTTGTCGATCAGGGCCTGCAGCGCCTTAGCTTCATTGCCGGCCTTGGCAACGGTCGCCGGCACCATCTGGTCCATGAACTTCAGCACCGCGTCGGGCGTCTTGGCCATCTGATCTTCGAGGATATAGGCGGCATAGTTCGGATAACCCAGCAGCTTGGCCTTTTCAGCACGCAAGCTAGCAAGTGCGGCGATCGTGTCGCGCGTATCGTTGGCGCCGCCGCGTTCGGTGCGGTTCCAGGAATCCTCGAACAGCTCATGGCGCACGTCGCGATTTTCGAGGGACGTGAGCGCGGGCTGCTGGGTGGTGTTCTGCAGCGGAATTACCCATTTGCCCTTGAGGCCCCGCGCGTAGGCGGCCTGCGCGGCCGCCGCAATCGCGCCCGCGCTCAAGCCCGCCAGCTTGGACTTGTCATCCACAACCAGCGCATTGTCTTTCGTACCGGCTAGCAGCTTCTTGTTGAAAAGTGTCTCGAGGGTCGAGAGCTGCTTGTTGATGTCGCGCAAGCGGGCCTTGTCGGCATCGTTGAGTTCGGCGCCGGCGTGAATGAACTGATGATAATAGACCTTCACCAGCTGCAGCGCCTCGGGGCTCAGATGCAGACTGTCACGCGTGTCGTAGACGGCCTTGACGCGCGCAAACAGCTTCGCGTTGAGATTGATCGCATCCTGTTCGGCGGCGAGACGCGGGGCTTCCGTTTCCTCGACTTTTTGCAGCGTGTTGTCGGTATTGGCCTGGGCCAACGCGAAGAACACCCGCGTCACACGATCGAGCATCTGGCCGGATTTTTCCATCGCCACGATGGTGTTATCGAACGTCGCCGGCTCGGGATTGTTCGCGATCCTGTCGATCTCGGCGAGCTGGCGCTTCATGCCCTCGTCGATGGCGGGTTCGAAATCGCTGTCCTTGATGAGATTGAATTGCGGCGCCTGGAACGGCAGCGAGCTGGGCGCCGCAAACGGGTCGGCGGCGCCTTGTACGCCGGAGGACGAAGCCGCGGCAGGACCGGCCGCGACGGCGAGCGCCAGCGCGGCAACGCCCAGAAGAACAGTGCAGGTTCGATGCGTCATGGATATCCCCTCGCAGGAGCGGGCGCTGAATGCCCGCGACAAGCCCCGCTTCTACACGTCTTCGCGAGGGTGGGCAAAATCACCAAAACTTGATGCCGCGTGGCGTGTGTTGATTTCGCACAGGGCCGGACGGCCAGGCTGCGCTAAACTTTCTCACATGAAATCGCAGCCCAGATCCCGCACTGCAACATCCAGCGCCACCAGGCGTTGGTCGGCGCGCGTGACGCAGCAGAGCGCTGCGCTCGATCTTGAAGAAGGCGTCTTCACTTGGGGCGATCCGAAAAGGATTGCCGCTTCGCTCAAGCGTTCGGCCGAAGCAAGCACAAGCCGCAAGGCCGGGCCCTATCGCTCAGCGCTGTCGATGCTGGTATTCTACATCAACCGCGCCGGCCACAACCTGCCCGAAGCGCAGAAGCGCGTGCTGGAACAGGCCAAGCTCGAGTTGAAGAAGCTCTTCGGCCGTGCTTGATGACACGGCCTTTCAACCGCATATGCTCATGGCATGAGTCCGATTATCGTCTGGTTCCGGCAGGATCTGCGCCTCGCCGACAATCCCGCCCTCGCCCATGCCGCCGCCAGCGGCCGGCCTTTGCTTTGCCTTTACATACTGGACGATGAGACGTCCGGGCGCTGGCGCTTCGGCGGCGCCTCGCGCTGGTGGCTGGATGAAAGTCTTGCTGCGCTGGGGCGCGAACTGGCGCTGCTCGGCGGCAGGCTGGTGCTGCGGCGCGGACCGGCGGAAAAAATTCTTCCCGCGGTGGTGCGCGAGATATCGGCGGGCGCGGTGGTCTGGAACCGCTGCTATGAGCCTTATGCCGTCGCGCGCGACACAGCGCTGAAAACCCATCTCGCCAACGCCGGTATTGAAACCAAAAGCTGCAATGCTGCGCTGCTGGTGGAACCGTGGCAGATAGCAACGAAGGCCGGCGCGCCGTTCCGCGTTTTCACGCCGTTCTGGAAGGCGCTGCGCCAGCGCGAGGTTACCCGCCCCGCGCCGGTGCCACGCACGCTGACATTTTTCGCCGGCACCGTCGCCGGCGATGCCCTGGCGGCCTGGCGGCTGGCGCCCATTGCGCCCAACTGGGCCGACGGCTTCCGGCCGCACTGGGCACCGGGCGAAGCGGGCGCCGCCGCAAAGCTTGATGACTTTCTTATCCGTGCGGTCGATTACCCGGACCTGCGCGACCGGCCGGATCTGGTGGCGACCTCGCGCCTGTCACCCCACCTGCATTGGGGAGAAATCTCGCCGCGTCAAGCATGGCATGCGATCCGTGCGAAAACCTATGAACTGCCGGACGACGGCGAGAAATACCTGTCGGAACTGGCCTGGCGTGAATTCGCCTATCACCTGCTCTATCACTTCCCGACCTTGCCCGACGAACCGCTTGATGCCGGATTCGCAGAATTTCCGTGGACGGACGATCCGGCCGCCTTCGAAGCCTGGAGCAAGGGTCAAACGGGCATCCCCATCGTTGATGCGGGAATGCGGGAGCTGTGGCAGACCGGCTGGATGCACAACCGCGTGCGCATGATCGTGGCCTCGTTCCTGACCAAGCATCTCTTGATCCCCTGGCAGCGCGGCGAGGCCTGGTTCTGGGACACGCTGCTTGACGCCGATCTTGCCAACAATGCTGCGGGTTGGCAGTGGGTGGCGGGTTGCGGCGCTGACGCCGCCCCGTTCTTCCGCATCTTCAATCCGGTGCTGCAGGGCGAAAAATTCGACCCCGAGGGCGACTATGTCCGCCGTTTCGTACCCGAACTGACGGGGCTGCCTGCCCGCCATATCCACCGGCCCTGGCAGGCACCTGCCATCGCGCTGGCCGAAGCCGGACTGCGGCCGGGCCGGAACTACCCCCTTCCGGTCGTCGATCTCGCGGCAGGGCGGGCACGCGCGCTGGCCGCCTTTCGGGCCCGACAGCCCGCCCGAAAGAGATAGCCCGGCTTGAAGCGATCCGCCGGCGCCTTTAGGTTCGGGCAGAATCTCCCATTTTCTGGACCTATGGACATCCGCATCGACAGTCTTGCCGCCATCGGGAATACGCCGCTGATCCGCCTTCGCCGCGCCTCGGAGGCCACGGGCTGCGAAATCCTGGGCAAGGCCGAGTTCATGAACCCGGGCCAGTCGGTCAAGGACCGCGCGGCCCTGTTCATCGTCAAGGACGCCATCGCCAGAGGAATGCTGAAGCCCGGCGGGGCGATCGTGGAGGGCACGGCGGGCAATACCGGCATCGGTCTGGCCGTGGTGGGCAACGCGCTGGGCTTTCGCACCGTCATCGTCATCCCCGACACCCAGAGCCAGGAAAAGAAGGACGCGCTGCGCCTGATGGGCGCCGAGCTGATCGAGGTTCCGGCCAAGCCCTATCGCGATCCCAACAACTACGTGAAAGTCTCCGGCCGCCTGGCCGAACAGCTCGCCGCCAGCGAGCCGAACGGCGCGCTCTGGGCCAACCAGTTCGACAATGTCGCCAACCGCCAGGCCCATGTCGAAACCACCGGGCCGGAAATCTGGGCGCAGACCGGCGGCCGGATCGACGGCTTCGTCGCCGCCGTCGGCACCGGCGGCACGCTGGCCGGTACTGCCATCGCCCTCAAGGAGCGCAATTCCGCGGTGCGGATTGTTGCCGCCGATCCGCTGGGCGCCGCCATCTATTCCTGGATCAAGACTGGCGAGCTTTCGGCTCACGGCTCCTCGATCACCGAGGGCATCGGGCAGAACCGCGTCACCGCCAATCTCGAAGGCGCGCCCATCGACGACGCCTATGAGATTTCCGACGAGGAAATGCTGCCGATCCTGTTCGACCTGCTTGAACACGAAGGCCTGTGCCTGGGCGGCTCGACCGGCATCAACGTGGCCGGCGCCATCCGCATGGCGAAGGAGATGGGGCCCGGCCACACAATCGTCACGGTGCTATGCGACTTCGGCACACGCTACCAGAGCAAGCTGTTCAATCCGGAATTTCTCAAGTCCAAGGGCCTGCCCGCGCCGCATTGGCTGGCCAGCCCGCGCCAAGCGATCACGGTACCGTTCCAATGAAACCCAATTCCCCGCTCGTCTCGACCGAATGGCTGGCACAGCATCTGAACGCGCCGGACGTGCGCGTGGCCGATGCCTCTTGGTATCTGCCGCAGGACAAGCGCGACGCCAGGGCCGAATACCAGAGCGCGCATATCCCGGGCGCTGTGTTTTTCGATATCGACGATCTCTCCGACGAAACCAGCCCCTACCCGCACATGCTGCCGCCGGCGCCGAAATTCGCCAGCCGCATGCGCAAGCTGGGCCTGGGCGACGGGCACCTGATCGTGGTCTATGACGGGATGGGCCTGTTCTCCGCGCCGCGCGCCTGGTGGATGCTGCGCGCGATGGGGCATGAGGACGTCGTGGTGCTGGACGGCGGCCTGCCCAAATGGCGCCGCGAGGGCCGCCCGCTGGACGATCTGGTGCCGGTGCCACAGCCGCGCCACTTCACACCCCGTCCCAACAATCTCCTGGTGCGCGATTTCGAACAAATGATCGCGGCGGCCATGAACGGCGAGCAGATCGTCGACGCCAGGAGCCCGGCGCGCTTCGCCGGGCGCGTGGAGGAGCCGCGCCCCGGCCTGCGCCGCGGCCACATCCCGGGCAGCCTCAACGCCTATTTCGCCGAACTGATGGAGGATGACGGCACGCTGCGTCCGCCGGAGGAACTGCGCCAATGGTTCAGCGAATGCGGGATCGACCTCGCCAAGCCGGTCATCACTACCTGCGGCTCTGGCGTGACCGCGGCGGCGCTGCTCTTGGCGCTGCACAGCATCGGCGTAAACGAAGGCGCGGTCTATGACGGCTCGTGGTCCGAATGGGGTGCGCGCCCCGAAGCACCGGTCGCAATCCTGTGAGGGCCATCCCGTGAGCCCAGCCGCCAAGGCACCCAAACGCATCCCCACCGTCGTTACCTTCCTTGAGATGACGGCACGGCCTGCCATGACGCCGCCGCCGGCCCCGCCCGGCCGCATCGCGCTGCTGCGCGCGGAAAACCCGCCGGTGCATTTCTACCGCTATCTTTATGACACCGTGGGCCACGCACATTACTGGGTGGATCGCAAGAAGCTGGACGACATCGCGCTCGATACCTTGCTGCACAATCCCAAGGTGCATCTCTACGTGCTCTACGCCGAGGGCTGCCCCGCCGGCATGGCCGAATACGATTTGCGCAACCCGGCGGCGGGCCAGCTTTCCTATTTCGGCCTGATCCCAGATTACATCGGCCGTCATCTCGGCCATTACTTCCTGTTCCAGAGCGTGCTCAACGCCTGGGACGAAGGCATCGAGACGCTGCGCGTCAACACCTGTACGCTCGATTCGCCGCGCGCGCTGCCGCTCTACCAGCGCGTCGGCTTCGTGCCCTATACGCGTGAAGACCGATATATCGAGCTGCCTTGAACGCCCGCGAAAGATTCAGAAGAACGCCCCGCGAACCCGTGGCAGATTCTTCGTGAACAGAGCAAATGCGCGCGCCCGGCGGCCGCCCCATTTCCTTCCGGTACGTGAGCGGGCAAACTCCTGCCGCCACGAACGATCAGGGAGCTAAGGGGAATGGCTGATACGAACGGCGCTGCAACGACGGAACGAACCGTGTTCGGGCATCCGATCGGATTGACGTATCTGTTCAGCACCGAAATGGCGGAACGGTTTTCCTACTACGGGATGGCCGCCATCTTCATGTATTACCTGACCGAGCAATTACTGCTGCCCGGCCATGTCGAGCATGTGATCGGCTATTCCCTGATCAAGTCCGCCTTCGAATCCGTACTCGGCCCGCTCTCTCCCACACAAATGGCCGCGGACTTGTTCGGGCTCTATACTGGCCTGGTGTACCTCACCCCGTTCTTCGGCGGCCTGATCGCAGACCGTTACTGGGGCCAGCGTTACACGGTGATCCTCGGCGGCGTGCTGATGGCGGCCGGCCAGTTCGCGCTGACCCAGGATTCGCTGTTCTTCATCGGCCTTCTGCTGATGATCATCGGCAACGGCTTCTTCAAGCCGAACATCTCCACGCAGGTCGGCAATCTCTACAAGGCCGGCGATTCCCGCATCGACCGCGCTTATTCGATCTTCTATGTTGGCATCAACATTGGCGCGATGCTGGCCCCGCTGGTCTGCGGCACGCTGGGCGAGGAAGTGGGCTGGCATTGGGGCTTCTTTGCTGCCGGCGTCGGCCTGACGTTAGGCGTGCTGCTCTATCTATTCGTGCTGAGAGCCCTGCCGCCGGATCGCGTGGCAAGGCTCAAGGCCGAAAAGCAAACCGAGCCGCCCAAGAAGCTGACGAGCCAGGACTGGAAGGCGATCCTGTCCATCGTGGTGCTGTGCCTGCCGGTGTCGTTCTTCTGGATGGCGTATCAGCAGCAATCGATCACCATCGCGCTGTGGGCTCGCGACTTTACCAGCCGCACCTTCATTCCGGGCGTCGCGGATTTCCAAATACCTTATACCTGGTCCCAGTCGATCAACCCGTTCATGATCTTCGCGTTCACGCCGTTGGTGATCTGGCTGTGGGCGCGGCAGGCGCGCAAGCGCCGCGAACCCTCGACGGTCCTGAAGATGGCCTATGGATGTTTCTTCCTGGCGATCTCCTATGTGCTGATGGCCGGCGTTGCGGTCCTCGCCGGTCCGCACGGGCAGGCTTCGTGGGCCTGGCTGGTTCCGTTCTTCGCCATCTATACGGTCGGCGAGCTTTACCTGTCGCCGATCGGGCTGGCGCTGGTGGCGCGGCTGGCGCCGCCGCAGGTGCTGTCGATGATGATGGGTTTCTGGTTCATCACCAATTTCGTGGGCTATACGCTGGCCGGCGTGCTGGGAAGCCTCTGGACGACGATGGACAAGAGCCACTTTTTCCTGCTCACTGCGGCCATTCCGGCGGCGGCCGGCGCGGTGATCTGGCTGTTCGACCGGCCGACCCGGCCGATCATCGAACAACGCACCAAGCTGCCGCTGACGCCGGGGCCGGACCTTGCGACGGAAAAGGTTTCGTCCGGCCACCCATGAGACGATCAGGATAGCGTTGTGACCGAAAAACCGGAAAAGCCTGAAACCCTTGCGACCCACGCCGGGCGGATGAGCCGCGAGCATTTCGGCGCCGTCAACACGCCAGTCTATCGCGCCTCGACGATCCTCTGTCCCGACCTGCAGACGCTGGAGAGCAACAAGGCGCCCTACACCTATGGCCGCCGCGGCACGCCGACCTCAAGGAGTCTCGAAGCCGCGATCAGCGAATTGGAAGGCGCAGCCCGGACGGCGCTGGCGCCCTCGGGCCTCGGCGCCATCGCGCTGGCGCTGCTATCGGTGTGTTCGGCGGGCGACCATGTGCTCGTCACCGATTCCGCTTATCTGCCCACGCGCCATTTCTGCGACCGCCTGCTCAGGCGCTTCGGCATCGAGACGAGTTATTACCCGCCCACCATCGGCGCCGGGATCGGGGCGCTGATGAAGGCCAACACCCGCGCGGTGTTCTGCGAGGCGCCGGGCTCGCTCACCTTCGAAATGCAGGACATCCCCGCCATCGCAGCGGCAGCGCATGCCAAGGGTGCATCCGTGCTGATGGACAACACCTGGGCGACGCCGGTGTTCTTCCGGCCGCTGGCACACGGCGTCGATCTCTCCATCCAGGCGGTCACGAAATATATCGGCGGCCATTCGGACGTGATGCTGGGCTATGTCGCCGCCAACGGGGGCCACGCCGACCGGCTTCACCATACGCACGGCGATATGGGACTCTATGCCAGCGGCGATGATTGTTTCCTGGCCCTGCGCGGCCTGCGCACGCTGCCCACCCGTCTCGCCCGCCACCAGGAAACCGGCCTCAAACTCGCGCGCTGGTTCCAGGCACAGCCCGAAGTGGCGCGCGTACTTTATCCCGCGCTGGAAAGCGATCCGGGCCACGCCCTCTGGAAACGCGATTTTACCGGCGCCTGCGGGCTGTTCGGGGTGGTGCTGAAACCGGTATCGCATGGCGCCTTGGCCGCCATGATGGACGGGCTCGACCATTTCGGCATGGGCTGGTCCTGGGGCGGCTTCGAAAGCCTGGTCGTCCCGGCGCATATCCATCGCACCGCAGAGCCGTTCGCCGCCGAAGGCCCGGTGATCCGCATTCATGCCGGCCTCGAGGATGCGGGCGATCTGATCGCCGATCTCGAAGCCGGATTTCAGCGCCTGAGAACCGCATCATGAGCGAAACGATCACGGCCGAAGATTTCCTGAGTGCCGTCAGTTTCAACACCGAGGGCCTGGTGCCCGCCATCGCGCAGGACGCGAAGACCGGCCTAGTGCTGATGATGGCGTGGATGAACCGCGAGACCCTGAAGGCAACGCTCGAAACGGGCGAGGTGACGTACTGGTCGCGCTCGCGCGGTGAGGTCTGGCGCAAGGGCGCCACCTCCGGCCATACGCAGAAACTGGTCGAGGCCTGGGTGGACTGCGACGGCGATACGCTGCTGATGAAGGTGGAGCAGACCGGCCCCGCCTGTCACACCGGCGCAGTCTCCTGCTTCTACCGTAAACGCGGGCCGTGAACGGCCTCTGCGCAGATGCCGGGGAACCGGCATCGGCGTGCCGTTCATGCGGCGTTCAGGTAAGGCGATGGAATCTGTCCTTGCGGCAAATCAAGGGCCCGGAGCACGGGCGTACTAGGCTGATCGTGCCATTTCTGATGGAAGGGCGTATCCATGCGTAAGTCTGCGATTGCAATGGTGGCCGCGGCAACGGCCTTGAGCCTGACGGCGTGCGTTACCACGCCGACGGGCCCGACGATTCCAGTCATGCCGGGCAAGAACAAGTCCTTTTCGGATTTCCAGAACGATCAGTATTACTGCGAAGGCTATGCGCATGATCGGGTGGCCGGCCACGTCAACGGCGCCAATGACCAGATCGCGCGCAACTCGGTGATCGGCGCGCTGATCGGCACGGCGTTGGGTGCGGCTGTCGGCGATACGCGCGGCGCCGTGGTGGGCGGCACCGCCGGCGCGGCGGTCGGCGCGTCGACTGCACATCCGGGCTACGGCCAGTACAGTGCCCAGCGGCAATACGATCTGGCCTACGCCCAGTGCATGAGCTATCGCGGCAATGAGATCGGCGTGCCTTACGAGCCGCGTCGGCCGTACTGGGATCGGCACGGCTATCCGCCGCCGCCTCCTCCGCCCCCGCCCGATTACTATCCGCCGCCCGATGACGATTGATATGTATGGAGCGAGACGGGATGTCGCGCCCGCCATGCCGCAGAAATTTGTGTTGCCTGGCTGAAATTCTGCAGCATTCCGTCTCGACTTCTCTCGCATTCGCCGCCGCATGCGCGCAAGACCATGATTGACCCGTGCGTAGCGTTATGCTTAGCCTCTGCCACGTGTGAGGTTCCCGAGAGGGACTTGAGGGAACGCGGTGTGATACCGCGGCTGCCCCCGCAACTGTAACCGGCGAGTGATCGTCCACCATGCCACTGAAGCCAGACGGCTTTGGGAAGGCGGGCGAAAGCAAAGACCCGGAAGCCAGGAGACCTGCCTCGCGCCGTCGTCCTGTTTCCGGTCGGGGTGTGCCGGGAACTGCGGTATTTCCGCTGAGACGACAAGTGGGGTCGTCATCGCGGGGATTTGCGTGAACATTTCTGTCCTGCACCAAATACTGTCGCGTACCGGCT
The DNA here is from genome assembly GCA_018971835.1 of Alphaproteobacteria bacterium. Lineage (GTDB taxonomy): Bacteria > Pseudomonadota > Alphaproteobacteria > Micropepsales > Micropepsaceae > Rhizomicrobium. Next base: position 32,663 of record JAGWZW010000005.1, on the reverse strand, counting down.
CCTGGCTTCATTCCCAGGAGGATCATCTTGCACAAGCTCGTTCTTTGTTGCCCGCTGTTGCTGATCGGCGGGATCGCACCGTCATGGGCTGACGGCGCGGCAACGCTTCCCGAATCGGTTGTCGTCAGCGCCACCAGGGCGCCCGAACCGCTCAATCTCACCGGTACGTCCGTATCGGTGATCACCGCCGCGGATCTGCAAACCCAGCAGATTCTGGTGCTGAGCGACGCGCTGGAAGGAACACCCGGCGCCGATATCAGCCGCAATGGCGGCGTCGGGCAGACCACGTCTCTCAGCCTGCGCGGTTCCGCGGCCGGGCAAAGCGTCGTTCTGATCGACGGCGTTCGCATCAACGATCCCAGCGCGCCCAACGGCCAGGCCGTGCTCGAAGACCTGCTGGTCAATAACGTCAGCCGGGTCGAGATTTTGCGCGGCCCGCAGAGCACGCTTTACGGCGGCGATGCCATCGGCGGCGTCGTCAATATCCTGACCAAGCTGGGCGGCGACGCGCCGGTTGCCGCCACGCTGGATGCCGAAGCCGGCTCGTTCGGCACCTATCGCCTCAATGCCGCGGCGAACGGCACGGCGGCGCAGGTCGACTACGGACTCGCGGCCAACTATTTCAAGACCACCGGAATCTCCGCCGCCGATGCCCGCAACGGCAATACCGAGCCGGACGGCCATCGCAATCTGGGCCTCGTCGGCAATGCCCGCGTGCATCTGAGCGGCAGCGTGAGCGTCGACCTGCGCGCCTACTACGACGATACCCGTACGGATTTCGACGGCTATCCGCCGCCGAATTATACGCTGCACGACGATGCGGAATACGGCACCGACAACCTGTTCGCCGGTTATGTCGGCCTCAACGCGTCGCTGTTTGGCGACCGGTTGCAGAACCGCCTCGCCTTCATGGGCTCACTGAGCGACCGCAAGGATTTCAACGACCCGAGCCTTTTGCCGCTGAAGGAAGACTTCTATGGCCAAGGTTCGGCGGCGCGGTTCGAATACCAGGGCGTGTTCCGGCTGAACGACGCCAATATTGCAACCTTCGGCGCCGAGACCGAACGCACAGAGCTGAAAACGCACAGCGGCTATGACCTGTCGCCGCTGCCCACCACCGGCCATGTCCGCACCACCGGCGTTTATGGCCAATGGCAATCGACGCTGTTCGATCACCTGACCCTCACCGGCGGCCTGCGCTACGAGGACAATTCCGAATTCGGCGGACACACCTCTTTCAAGATCGCCGCCGCCTGGCAGGCGTTCGCCGGCACCACCCTGCGGGCGAATTACGGCGACGGCTTCAAGGCGCCCTCGCTCTATGAGTTGTTCTCGCAGTATTCCAACCCGGTCCAGGCCCTGCAGCCGGAAACCGCCAAGGGCTGGGAAGTGGGCGTCGATCAATCGCTGCTGGATGGCCGCCTGCGCGCCTCGCTCACCTATTTCGACCGGCATACGAAGAACCAGATCGACTTCTACTCCTGCTATGGCGTCAGCACCGCAGCCTGCGCGCTGCGCGCCTATGCGAGCGGGTACTATTATAACATCGGCCGCTCGCACGCCTCCGGCGTCGAGGCCAGCTTCGCTACAAAGGTGATGGACACGCTCACGCTCGCGGCGAATTACACCTATCTCTCTGCCGTCAACGACCTCACCGGCATGAACCTAGCGCGCCTGCCGCATCATCAGGCCAACATTGTGCTGACCTGGACGCCAGATGCGGACTGGTCGCTAGGCGCCAGGTTTGGTTACGAGGGTCCACGTTTTGACGACGCCTATCAAAGCGTGCCGCTGGCCAGCTACACCGGGATTGGCATGTTCGGTTCCTACCGCCTCGATGAAACCTTCACGCTGTTTGCTCGCGTCGAGAACGTGCTGGATGCGCGCGAGGAACCCGTCTTTGGTTACGGGCGGATGGGCCGCGCCGTCTATGGCGGCATCCGCGCCAGCCTGTAAGCCGGAACCGTCAACATGGACACCATTTTTTCCGCCTGCCTCAACCACAATCGATCCGACAAAGGAGCAATCGGCATGTCGAAATCGTCTTCCCGTAATCAGGTTCTGATCGGGCTCGCGCTCGCAGCGCTCATGGCCCTCACCCGCAGCCACCACATTCCGGGCTTTCCGCATCTGCTGGATGCGAGTTGGGCCGTATTCTTCCTGGCCGGCATGTACCTGCGGCCGATGCTGGCCTTGCCGCTGCTGCTGGCCGAAGCGGTGCTGATCGACTATCTCGCGATCACCTATGGCGGCGTCAGCAGCTTCTGCGTCAGCGCCGCATATGTCGCGCTGGCGCCCGCTTATGGCGCGCTGTGGCTGGCGGGCCGCTGGTATGCCAAGCGCGCCCAGACCCGCGCGAACACGCTGGTTCCCTTCGCGCTTAGCCTCATTGCCGGCTCCGCCGTCTGCGAGCTGATTTCCAGCGCCAGCTTTTATTATCTCTCAGGCCGCTTCGCTGCGCCGACGCCGGCAGGGTTAGGGGCTCGCTTGGTCGAATATTTCCCAGGTAACGCGCAATCGTTCCTGTTCTACGTTGGCCTTGGCGTCGCCGCCCATTTCGCCGCGATGCTATCGCGCCGCGGTGCAAACGCCAACGCGAAGGCGCGCTGAACCGATGGGCGATCTGCCGACCGACGACCACCACCGCCAGCGCATGGAGCGCAAGAAGGCGGTGGTCGATGCCGCTATCGCCCGCGCTACGGACGAGCGCGGCCTGCTGCTCGTGCTCACCGGCAACGGCAAAGGCAAATCCAGTTCCGCCTTCGGCATGGCGGCGCGGGCGCTCGGCTACGGCATGCCCATCGCGGTGGCCCAGTTCATCAAGAGCCGCCGCGATACCGGCGAGGAAGCCTTCTTCCGCGACCTTCCGGGCGTGGCCTGGCATGTTCTGGGCGAAGGCTTCACCTGGGAAACCCAGAACCGCGCGCGGGATATCGAGACGGCGCAAAAGGGCTGGTCGGTGGCGCGGGCGCTGCTGGCCGATGCGAACAATCGCCTCGTCATTCTCGACGAACTGACCTACCTTTTGCGCTACGGTTATCTCGATGCCGACGACGTGCTGGCCGACATCGCGGCCCGTCCGCCGTCGCAGCATGTGGTCGTCACTGGCCGCAGCGCACCGTCGAGTCTCATCGCGCTGGCCGACACCGTGACCGAGATGCGCGATGTCAAGCACGCGTTTCGTGCCGGGATCAAAGCCCAGGAGGGAATCGATCTGTGAAAGCGGTCCGCTGCCCCGCCCTGTTCGTTTCGGCGCCGGCTTCCGGGCAGGGCAAGACCACCGTCACGGCCGGGCTGGCCCGCCTGTTCCGCAATCGTGGGCTCAAGGTGCGCGTCTTCAAGACCGGGCCGGATTTTCTCGATCCCATGATCCTGGCGCGGGCATCCGGCAGTGCCGTTTATCAGCTCGATCTGTGGATGGGTGGCGAAGCGCATTGCCGCGACCTGCTCTATCGCGCCGCCGGCGAAGCGGACGTCATCCTGATCGAAGGCGTGATGGGGCTGTTCGACGGCCAGCCATCGAGCGCCGATCTGGCGGAACGGTTCGGCGTTCCGGTGATGGCCGTGATCGACGCCTCCGCGATGGCCGAGACGTTCGGCGCCATCGCCCAAGGGCTTGCCAGTTTCCGGCGCGGTGTCGCTGTGGCCGGCGTGTTTGCCAATCGCGTCGGCAGTCCGGGCCATGCCGCCATGCTGACCGAAAGCGTCGCTGGCCGGATGCGCTTCTTCGGTGCGCTGAGGCGCGATGAAGCCCTGAATTTGCCGTCGCGCCATCTCGGGCTGGTGCAGGCCGAGGAGCTTGCCGATCTCGATAGCCGCCTCGACCGCTTGGCCGCCGCGTTGGAACAAGCCGGCGTCCAGACGCCGGACCCGGTGGCGTTTGCTCCGGTAGAACGGCTGGAACTTCCCCGCCATCTCGCCGGCGCCGTTGTCGCCGTGGCGCGCGATACGGCCTTCGCCTTTCTCTACGAGGCCAATCTCGATCTCCTGCACGCGGCCGGCGCGGAACTCCGGTTCTTCTCACCGCTGCACGACGCAACGCTGCCCGAATGCGACGCCATCTATCTTCCCGGCGGTTACCCCGAACTTCATCTTGAACCACTGAGCGCCAACCGCTCCTTGCACGCAGCGCTGCGCGCGCATGCCGACGCCGGAAAGCCGCTCGTCGCCGAGTGCGGCGGCCTGCTCTATCTGCTCGACCGGCTGACGGATGCGGATGGCAACAGTGCACGCATGGCCGGCATTCTTCCCGGCCGCGCGACGGTGATGAAAGGGCTGACCAATCTTGGCCTGCAAAGCGTGGAGCTGCCGGAGGGCGAACTGCGCGGTCACAGCTTCCATCATTCGCGCGCCGAGATCGGCCTCGTACCCTTTACCTATACTCGTGCCGCGCGCCATCACGGCACGCCCGAAGCGGTCTATCGGCAGGGGCGACTGACGGCCAGCTACATGCACTTCTACTTTCCCTCGAACCCGGAGGCGGCCTTGCGGCTGTTCCAGCCATGAACCACCGCTTCAGCGATCCCGAAATCGCCGCCGTCTATCGCGCCATCGGCGAGCGGCGGGACATGCGCCATTTCCGTTCTGATCCCGTCGATCCTGAAACACTGACCCGCCTGATCGGCGCCGCTCATCTGGCGCCGAGCGTCGGTTACATGCAGCCCTGGCGCTTCATCCGCATCGTCGATCCCGAAATTCGCGCGGCCATCCATGCGCTGGCGAAGGACGAGCAGGAGAAAACAGCAGAAGCCTATGGCGAACGCGCCGAAACCATTCGCAAAGTAAAACTCGAAGGCATCCGCGAATGCGGCGAGCTGCTGGTCGTCAGCCTGATACCGGACCGCGAGCGCTACGTGCTCGGCCGGCGCACCATGCCGGAGATGGACATCTGTTCGGTCGCCTGCGCCATCCAGAATCTGTGGCTGGCAGCGCGCGCCGAGGGTTTGGGCGTAGGCTGGGTGTCGATCTTCGATCCTGATGCGATGGCGCAGCTTTTGGCCCTGCCCCAAGGCGCGCGCCCGCTGGCCGTGCTCTGCCTCGGCCATGTCGAGGCTTTCTATCCCGAGCCGATGCTGGAAACCATCGGCTGGGACAAGCGCCGTGACCTGCGCACCATTCTGTTTCACGACCGCTGGGGCAACGAACCGGCATGAATTTGGGCCACTACCCGCGCCGGATTGTCTGTCTCACGGAAGAGACGACGGAGACGCTCTACCTGCTCGGCGAGCAGGATCGCATCGTCGGCATCTCCGGTTACACCGTGCGGCCGGCGATCGCGCGCCGGGAAAAGCCGCGCATCTCTGCCTTCACCAGCGCCCGGACCGAGAAGATTCTCGCCCTGGAGCCCGATCTGGTGCTGGGCTTTTCCGATCTTCAGGCAGACATCGCCGCAGAGCTGACCCGCGCCGGGCTTGCCGTGCACATCTTCAATCAGCGGACCGTGTCAGGCATCTTCGACATGATCGCGGTGCTGGGCGGCATGATCGGCGTGGCCGAGAAGGCGGCCGCGCTGATCGGCGATCTCGAACGTGGCCTGGCCGATATCGCCTACGCCTCGAAGCAACTCGCACGGCGGCCGCGCGTCTATTTCGAGGAATGGGACGAGCCGATGATCTCGGCAATCGGCTGGGTGTCGGAGCTGATCGGCATTGCCGGCGGCGAGAACTGCTTTGCCGAGCTTGCCGGAGAACCCGCCGCCAAAGCCCGCATCATCGCCGATCCGCTGGAAGTAGTGCGCCGCGCGCCAGATATCATCGTCGGCTCATGGTGCGGCAAGCGCTTCCGGCCAGAACAGGTCTGCGCCAGGCGTGGCTGGCAGGATGTTCCGGCGGTTCGCACCGGCCATGTCGTCGAAGTGAAATCCGCCGAGATTCTGCAACCTGGCCCGGCCGCGCTCACGGACGGTGTCCGCCGCTTGCACGCCGTCATCTGCTGCTGGGCGGAGAGTTGCCCATGACCACCGTAGTCCTGATGGCCGCCGCGCTGTTGTGTGACTGGCTGTTCGGCGAACCGCGGCGCTGGCATCCGCTGATCGGTTTCGGCCGGCTCGCGCGCGCGGCCGAAGGGCGCCTCTATGGCGGCCCGGATTTGCCGGCGGCCGACCGGCGCCGGCGCGGGGTGGCCGCAGTGACCGTGCTGCTGCTTCCGTTCACGGCACTCGCCGCGGTGCTGGCGATGGCGCCGGTCTGGGGAACGCCTTTCAGCGCGTTTATGCTCTATGCCGCACTGGGTCATCGCAGCCTCCACGACCACGCACGCGCGGTGACCGCTGCGCTGTCGTCCGGCGACGAGCAGCGTGCCCGACTGTGCGCCAGCTACATGGTCAGCCGCGACAAGGACGAACTCGACATCGCGCCCGCGACCATCGAGTCCGTTCTGGAGAACGGCAATGATGCGGTGCTCGGCGCGTTGTTCTGGTTCGCCGTGGCCGGGGCGCCGGGCGCCGTGCTCTACCGCCTTGCCAATACGCTCGATGCGATGTGGGGCTATCGCAACGAACGCTATCATGCGTTCGGCTGGGCCGCCGCGAAACTCGATGACGTGCTGAACTACCTGCCCGCGCGCCTGACCGCCTGCAGCTACGCCCTGATGGGCCGAACCAGAGCCGCGCTCACCTGCTGGCGCACACAAGCGGCGCTCTGGAAAAGCCCCAATGCCGGGCCGGTGATGGCCGCAGGCGCTGGCGCGCTGGAAGTCACGCTCGGCGGCCCGGCCTGCTACGGCGGCGAATGGGAGGCACGACCGGCGCTCGGCACCGGCCGGGCGCCCGGCACAGGCGACGTGGAACGCGCGCTCCGCCTCGTCCGGCGCACGGTCTGGCTCTGGCTGTTCGTGATCTGCGGTGGAGCGCTTCTTTATGCTTGAACACGGCGGAAATCTGCGCACCGCATCGGAACGTCACCGCATCCCGCTGGCGCAGTGGCTCGATCTTTCGACCGGCATCAATCCCGATGGCTGGCCGGTTCCCGATCTGCCCGCGGACCTCTGGAACCGCCTGCCAGAGGATCATGATGGCCTCGAAGCCGCGGCAGAGGCGTATTACGGCGCCCACCTTCTTCCGGTTGCTGGTTCGCAGGCCGCCATTCAGGCGCTGCCCTTTCTGCGCGCGCCGTGCCGGGTCGGCGTGATCGCACCGGGCTATGCCGAACACGCGCACGCGTGGCAAGAGCGCGGCCACGCTGTCACGCCGCTTTCACTGGACGACATGCACAGCGCCGCGACAGCTTGCGATGTGCTCGTGCTCATCAATCCAAACAATCCCACGGGCAACCACTTTCTGGTCGAGCAAATGCTGCAATGGCACGCGCAGCTTGCGGCGCGCGGCGGCTGGCTGATCGTCGATGAGGCCTTCATGGACGCCACGCCGGAGCAAAGCCTGCTGCCGTTCATGCCGAGGCCGGGCCTGGTCGTGCTGCGTTCGCTCGGCAAGTTCTTCGGCCTTGCCGGGCTGCGTGTCGGCTTCGTCTGTGCCGAACCGGACATGCTGGCCCGCCTGCAGGATCATCTGGGGCCCTGGCCCATTGCCGCCGCCTCGCGCTGGGTCGGTGCAGCGGCGCTGCGCGACCGGCACTGGCAGGCGAACATGCGCCGCCAGCTCCACGAACGCACCGGCCGCCTCGTCGAACTGCTGCGCGGTTGCGGGCTGGCGCCGGCGGGCGGCACGGCGCTGTTTCAATGGGTGTGCACAAAGCAGGCGCCCGACATTCACGCGCAGTTGGCCGCGCGGGGTATTCTCACCCGGCTGTTCGAGACACCGGCCAGCCTGCGCTTCGGGCTTCCGGCATCGGAAACGGACTGGCAAAAACTGGAAGCTGCATTGCGCGAGGCCGCGAGATGACAACGCTGATGGTTCAAGGCACCACTTCGGACGCCGGCAAGAGCACGCTGGTGACGGGACTGTGCCGCTGGCTCAGGCGCCGCAACGTCCGCGTGGCGCCGTTCAAGCCGCAGAACATGGCGCTCAACAGCGCCGTGACCGTGGACGGCGGCGAGATCGGCCGCGCGCAGGCCGTGCAGGCGCAGGCCGCCGGGCTGGCACCGCATACCGACATGAATCCGGTGTTGCTCAAGCCCAATACCGATATCGGCGCGCAGGTCATCATCCACGGCCGGGCCATCGGCAACATGGACGCCAGCGACTACCACACCTACAAGACGGTGGCCTGGAACGCCGTGCGTGCTTCGTACGACCGGCTCGCCGCACAATACGACGTCGTGATCGTTGAAGGCGCAGGCTCGCCGGCCGAGATCAATCTGCGCGATCGCGACATCGCCAACATGGGCTTTGCCGAAGCGGTGGATTGTCCGGTGCTGCTGATCGCCGATATCGACCGCGGCGGCGTCTTCGCCCATCTCACCGGCACGCTCGCGCTGCTGAGCGAAAGCGAACAGGCGCGCGTGGCCGGCTTTGTCATCAACCGCTTCCGCGGGGACATTGCGCTGCTGGAACCCGGCCTCGACTGGCTGAGCAGCCACACGGCAAAGCCGATTCTGGGGGTTCTGCCCTATCTCCAGAACCTGCACATCGACGCCGAAGACGCGCTGCCGCGCGAGCCTATGTCCGAAAAAAACGCCGGTGCGCTGCGTGTCGTCGTACCGGTGTTGCCGCGCATCTCCAACCACACCGATTTCGATCCCTTGCGCCTGCATCCGCAAGTCGATTTCCGTTTTGTGGCCCCCGACGCGCCGCCGCCGCCCGCAGACCTCATCATCCTGCCCGGCTCGAAATCCGTGCGCGACGATCTGGCATGGCTGCGCGCGCAAGGCTGGGAAACGGCAATCCGGCGGCACCTGCGCTATGGCGGCAAGCTGATCGGCATCTGTGGCGGGTTTCAGATGCTCGGCCATGCCATCCACGATCCGCACGGCCTCGAGGGCGCCGCCGGTTCCGCACGCGGCCTCGGCGTGCTCGACATGGAAACCCGGCTTGAGCCCGCCAAGCAACTCTGCAACGTCCAGGGCACGCTGGTCGAGGGCGGTGCGGCGGTTGCGGGCTACGAAATCCATGCCGGCGTGAGCACGGGCGCAGCCCTCGAACAACCGGCGCTCCGGCTCGGCGAACGCCATGACGGCGCCATGAGCACCGACGGGCATATCATCGGCACCTATGTGCACGGCCTTTTCGATTCGCCCGAGGCCTGCGGCGCCCTGCTCGCCTGGGCAGGCCTTGAGGCCCCGCAAACGCTCGACCTGCACACCATCCGCGAACAGGCCATCGAACGGCTGGCCGACGCAGTGGAAAGCCATCTGGACACAGCCCTGCTCGACCGATTGCTCGGACTTTCGCGAGAGAGGCCATGAAGACGCTCGTTCTGGGCGGCGTGCGCTCGGGCAAAAGCCGCTACGCCGAAGCGATGGCGCGCAAGAGCGGGCTGGCCGTCAGCTACATTGCCACTGCGAAGCCCGACGATGCCGAGATGGCGGCGCGCATCGCGCATCATCGCGGCCGTCGTCCCGTAGACTGGGTGCTGGTCGAGGAACCACTGGCGCTTGGTGCACAGCTCAATGCGCAGGCAGCGCCGGATCGCTGCGTGATGGTCGATTGCCTCACCCTGTGGCTGACCAATCTGCTGCTGGCGCCGGATGGCGTTGTTGCGCGCGAGCGTGGCGCTCTGCTCGACGCATTGCTCGCATTGCCTGGTGAAATTGTTCTGGTCAGCAACGAAACGGGGCTCGGCGTCGTGCCTCTGGGCGAACTCACCCGCCGCTATTGCGACGAAGCCGGGCGGCTGCACCAGGATCTCGCCAGGATTTGTGACCGGGTCGTTCTCATGGTGGCCGGATTGCCACTGTTCTTGAAAGGAAACGCGTGATGCCGATGGATTGGTTGGATTTGCCCGTCGCGAAACCCAACGACGACGCCCGCCGCGCCGCCGAACAACGCCAGCAGAACCTCACCAAGCCGCCTGGCGCACTGGGCCGGCTGGAAGAACTCGCGATCAGCCTTGCCGCCCTGCAGGGCACGCCCACGCCGAAAGCCGACCGCGTGCATGTCACAGTGTTCGCCGGCGACCACGGCGTTGTTGCCGAAGGCGTCTCCGCCTTCCCGCAGGCCGTGACGGGCGAGATGATCCGCAACTTCGTGCGCGGCGGTGCGGCGATTTCCGTCCTCTCGCGCAACCTCGATGCCGTGCTCGAGGTCGTCGATCTGGGAACGGCCGAGGATCTCGGCCCCATCGACCGCGTGCTGCGCAACCGCATCGGCCCCGGCACAGCGAATCTGGCGCAGGGCCCCGCCATGACGGAAAGCCAGCTCGACGCCGCGCTGGCGGCCGGCCGTGCTGCCGTCCGGCGTGCGAAGGACGCCGGCGCGCACCTCTTTATTGGCGGCGAAATGGGGATCGGCAATACCACGGCCGCCAGCGCGCTCGTCTGCGCCCTATTGGGTGCCGCTCCCGCTGAGGTCACCGGCGCCGGCACCGGCCTCGACAGCGAAGGCATCGCGCGCAAGGCGACCGTCATCCGGCGCGCGCTGGCGTTGCACGGACCTGCGCTATCCGCGCCGCTCGAAATTTTGCGCCGCCTTGGCGGTTTCGAAATCGCCGCCCTTGCAGGCAGCTACATAGCCTGTGCGCAAATGGGGCTACCCGCGCTGGTCGATGGCTTCATCACCAGCAGCGCCGCGCTGTGCGCCGAGCGCCTGCTTCCGGGCATGCGCGAATGGTTGCTGTTCTCGCACGCCTCTGCTGAGCCAGGCCATCGCGCTATTCTTTCGGCATTCGACGCCCGGCCGATCCTCGACCTCCAGATGCGCCTGGGCGAAGCCAGCGGCGCGGCTGTGGCCGCCCCGATCGTGCGGCTGGCCTGCGCGCTTCACAACGGCATGGCGACCTTCGCCGAAGCCGGCGTCTCGGAAAAGACGGGATGAGCGGTACTGTCGTCTGGTTTCTCCGGCACGGCAAGACAGAAGGCGGCGCACGCTACTGGGGGCGTACCGATGCCGCCCTGACGGCCGACGGCTTTCGGCAGATGGAAGAGGCAACCGGGAACCTCGCCGTCGATCACATCGTGACCTCGCCGCTGCAGCGCTGCCGGACGTTCGCCGAACAACTTTCCGAACGGCAGAGTGTCCCCTGTAAGATCGATCCGCGGCTGGTCGAGATGGATTTCGGCGTCTGGGATGGCCGCGCCGCGCACGACATATTCGCCGAGGATCGCGAGGCGCTGGAGCGCTTCTGGCGCGATCCGCTGCGCCACGCGCCGCCCGGCGCAGAACCGCTCACCGCGGTTGCCGCACGCCTGCGCGGGGCCTGCGCCGATCTCTGCGCGATTGCGGCAGAGCGGCGCGTTCTCGTCGTCACGCATGGCGGCCCTATCCGCGTCGCGCTGTGCCTTCTGGCAGGCCGGCCGCTGGAACGCGTCGCGGAAACCGAGGTGCCGCATGCCTCTCTTCACATGATCGACGTTGCCGAACTTGCCGGAGCCGTATGCGCATGATCCGCCCCATCCTGATCGCCGTGCAATTTCTGACCACACTTCCCGTCCGCTTCGGCGGCGCACCGGCGGAACAGGAAATCGGCCGCTCGTTGACTTTTTATCCCCTGATCGGCCTCGTGCTGGGGCTGTTCCTGGCCGCCGGCGCCTGGCTGCTTCAGCGCCAGCCGCCGCTGCTCGTTGCCGCCCTGCTGCTGCTGGGGTGGACGGCTCTCACCGGGGCGCTGCATCTCGACGGCCTGGCGGATTGTGCCGACGCCTGGGTGGGCGGGCGCGGCGACCGCATGAGAACGCTTGCGATCATGAAGGATCCCTATAGCGGGCCGGTCGGCGTTGCTGCCGTCGCAGTGGTTCTGCTGCTCAAATTCGCCGCGCTGACGGTGCTTTGCGGAAACCGCGCGTTCGCCCTGCTGCCAGTGGCGCCGGTGCTCGGCCGGGCCGCCATTCAGGCCCTGTTCCTGACGACGGCCTATGTGCGGCCGCAGGGGCTCGGCAGCGCGCTGGTCGCGCAGATGCGCCGCGGCGAAGTTTTTCTGGCCCTCTGCCTGACCTGCGGCGCCGTCTGGCTTGCGGGCGGAAACCCCGGGCTGACGGCGCTGCTGGCGACCGCAGGCGCGCTGACGCTGTTTCGCCAAGCGATCTTGCGGCGCATCGGCGGCACTACCGGGGATACGGCCGGGGCGCTGGTCGAAATCGTCGAGGCAACGGCAATGGTCGCGCTTTGTCTCGCCTCGGGCGGGTAAGGCGCCCGCCCGCGAAATCCGCATCACATCGCCAGCGACAACAAAGCAGATATGGCGACCCCGGCGTGACTCGAACACGCAACCCCCTGCTTAGAAGGCAGGTGCTCTATCCGGTTGAGCTACGGGGTCTCCGTTCCGCGCGGCCGCGGAATCCTGTCTGCGGCCGAGCATACAGCATCCGGCCGCGATTACAGACGCCTCGGCGGCGGATACTTCAGTGCGACCAGGGAATCTTGCGGTCGAAGCGGAAATTGTCCGAATAGGACTTGGCGGGCGCCCGGTGCTGATGCGGCTCGAACACCTGATAGGGGATGGCGTGCTTTTCGGCATAGGCCACCGCCTCTTCGGCGCTGTCGAATTCCAGTTCGATCTGGGAACGCATGTCGGAGGAACTGGTCCAGCCCATCAGGGGGTCGGGCGTCTTGGGCGCCTCCGGTTCGTACTCCAGAACCCAGGCTCTGGTGCGGGCCCTGCCCGACTGCATGGCCGTCTTGCTCGGCCGATAGATCCGCGCGCGCATCGTTTCTCCTCTTGCCGGCTGGTCGGGGCGGCGTGATTCGAACACGCGACCCTCTGCTCCCAAAGCAGATGCGCTACCAGGCTGCGCCACGCCCCGGGACCGTTCCGGCGAAACCAGTCCCATACACGCTCGCCGCCCCGCCATCAACGGCCATGCCGACGCGGGGGGTCAGGGTGCCGGAGCATCCCCGAAAATGGCGTGGTGAACCCTCTCGCCGGGCGCGATGCCCAGGGCGGCCGCCTGCCCGCCATTGATCTCCAGCACCGCCCGGACAGGCTCTGCCGAGGGAATCAGCGCCTCCGAATAGGGCACGGCATCGGCACGGACAGTCGAGATCGTGCCGTCGTCACGAATGAAGATCATGTCGAGCGGCAGGATCGTGTTCTTCATCCAGAAGGTGACCGGCTGGGGCTGGTGAAAATCGAACAGCATGCCGGCATCGGCCGCCATGTGCCGCCGGTACATCAGGCCGAGTTCCTGCGCGCGCGTGTCCGCGGCCAGTTCGACCGTGAAGCGGACCGGGCCGTGCGACGTGTCGATCACCAGCGCGGAGCGCGGCAGCGGCGCCTGTGGCTGGCCTTGGGCAGCAAACGAGGAACAGCCCAACAAGACGCCAAGCACCAGCCCGACGCCCACCAAATAACACAACCGCATAGACTCCCCCGGATTCCCGCAGATCAACAATGCAGGCTTAGCACGTTTGCCGCATCAGGAATCGAGCACCGTGATCTCGGCCGCAAGCTCACCTTTGGGGCCATCGCCGGCGCGGACCCGCACCCGCTGGCCTTCGGTCAGTTCACGAATGCCGGCACGCCTCAGCGTCTCCATATGGACGAAGACATCGGGTGTATCGGGCCCGCGCGACACAAAGCCGTAGCCCTTGGCGCGGTTGAACCACTTCACGGTCGCATCGAAAGCCGGCCCGCGCGGTTCGGCAGCGTAGCGCGCGCCACGTGCCGCTGCGGCCTGAGGTGCCGCGGTGGAATTGTCGAGCATCAGAACCTTGCGGGCCTGAAGGCCTTTCGGGCCCTGCACCGCTTCGCAGATTACCCGCGCCCCTTCATAGGCCGCCTTGTAGCCCGACTGCCGGATGCAGGTCTGGTGCAGAAGCACATCCCCATCATGGCCGCTTGTGGGCTTTATGAAGCCGTAGCCCTTGGCCAGATCGAACCATTTGATTTGCCCGCTGACTTCAAATGCAGCGTCACCGCTTCCGGCCCCCTGGCCCGGTGCTGCCGATGCCATGCTATCCATCCCCAGTGTCCCGCTCCGGACCCCTAAATCCTGAACGTAAGGTTAACACCGTCAGCGCAAGAATGAAAGAACGGTGACGCAGCCAATAGCCATGATTTGCCAGCGCTCCATTGGCGCGTTACTAAGCCATTGCTCGCCCTTCATTCTTGAGAACCGACAGGAGCCTTGTGACCGATGGACTTTGCCGGGCAATACCATATCCCAGCCTCACCGGAGACAGTCTGGTCTGCCGTCAGCGACCCGGACGTCCTCAAGGCCTGCATTCCGGGCTGTCGGGAAATGGCCAGGACGGACCAGACCCACTTCCAGGCCGCCGTCCAGGTCAAGATCGGACCCGTCCAGGCGACCTTCAAAGGCAAGGTGGCACTTGAGGACATGGAACCGCCCCGGCGCTGCACCATCGTCGGCGAAGGCCAGGGCGGCGTGGCCGGCTTCGCCCGCGGCAGTGCCGAAGTTCAGCTGGCGGCGGAGGACGGCGGTACCCTGCTCAGCTATACGGCCAAGGCTGTTGTGGGAGGAAAGCTGGCGCAGATCGGCCAGCGCCTGCTCGACGGCGCGGCCAAACAGCTCGCCGACGAATTCTTCGCCAAATTTGCCGAGACGGTCGGCGGTGGCGATGCGGCTCCGGGCGAGATGCCGCCATCTGAAGCAGTGGTTCCCGCACCGCCCGGCGCGGCCGAAAGCCGTGCGCCGCGCGAGGGTCTGACGCCGGAGATCTGGGTGGTGGGATTGATCGGCGTGATCGTGATCCTGCTGGTGCTCTTCGGCGTCGTTCTCTAGCGACGCCTTGACCGGCGGGCGGCCGCGGACCGAAACTCGGCCGACCAAGCAATCCCGTAAGGAGTCCGAGTATGACCACCGTAACCATGACGGTGAACGGAAAAACGGTTTCTGCCGATGTCGAGGACCGCACGCTGCTGGTGCAGTTTCTGCGCGACGAATTGCAGCTCACCGGCACGCATATCGGTTGCGACACCAGCCAGTGCGGAGCCTGCGTCGTGCACCTGGATAGCCGCGCCGTAAAATCCTGCACCATCTTTGCCGCGCAGGCCGACGGCGCCGAAGTGACGACTATCGAGGGCCTGGCGCCCGACGGCAGGCTACATCCGGTGCAGGAAGCCTTCCGCGAACATCACGGTCTGCAATGCGGCTTCTGCACACCAGGCATGATCATGACGGCGGTGGACATGATCCGCAGAAAGCCAAAACTTGATCGCCAGACCATCCGCGCTGAACTCGAAGGCAACCTCTGCCGCTGCACCGGCTATCA
Organism: Alphaproteobacteria bacterium; assembly: GCA_018971835.1. Classification (GTDB taxonomy): domain Bacteria; phylum Pseudomonadota; class Alphaproteobacteria; order Micropepsales; family Micropepsaceae; genus Rhizomicrobium. The sequence continues at coordinate 17,443 of JAGWZW010000005.1, read as the reverse complement.
GAACATCGTCGATGCCATCGAGGCTGCGGCACAGCAGATGGCGGCCATCAAATCGGCAGGCAGCGTGGCATGATCACCTATCCCTTCGAATATACGCGCGCCCAGTCGCTGGACGAGGCGGTTGCACTCGCCGCCGCGGAGCCAGATGCGAAGATTCTCGCCGGCGGGCAGACGCTGATCCCAACCATGAAACAGCGCTTGGCCGCGCCGCCACGGCTGATCGACATCTCGCGCCTGTCCCAACTCTCCTTCATCCGCCGCGATGGCGATGCGCTCGTCATCGGCGCCACCACCAGGCATGCCGACGTTGCAAGTTCGGCGGACGTGATGGAAGCGATCCCTGCCCTCGCCTTGCTGGCGGGCGAAATCGGCGATCCGGCGGTGCGCCATCTGGGCACGATCGGTGGCTCGCTCGCCAACAACGACCCGGCAGCGGACTATCCGGCGGCCGCGCTCGGCCTCGGCGCCACGCTGACGACGAACAAGCGCAGCCTCGCTGCCGACGATTTCTTCACCGGCATGTTCTCGACGGCGCTGGAAGAGGGCGAAATCCTCACTGAGATTTCCTTCCCGCTGGCTGAGAAGGCGGGCTATTGCAAGTTCCCCAATCCTGCCTCGCGCTATGCGATGGTGGGCGTGTTCGTCGCGAAAACCAAAGTGGGCGCGCGCGTGGCGGTGACGGGCGCGGGCTCTTGCGTCTTCCGCGTACCACGGATGGAAGCGGCCTTGAACGCCGATTTCACGTCCGAAGCCGTGGCCGGAATCTCCGTGCCGGCGGACGATCTCAACTCGGATTTGCATGGCTCGGCGGAATATCGCGCCCATCTCGTCACGGTGATGGCAAAACGTGCGGTGGAGGCGGCGAACCGGACATGAGCGGCACGGCAGACGGTGATGACGTTCTGGACACCGCGGCGCGCTGGCGCGGCGAAGGCCACAAGGTCGCGCTCGCCACGGTGGTCAAGACCTGGGGCTCGGCGCCACGCCCGGCCGGCAGCCAGGTGGCCGTGCGCGATGACGGCGCCTTCATCGGCTCGGTGTCCGGCGGCTGCGTCGAAGGCGCAGTGATCGAAGGCGCGCAGGACGTGATGCGCACTGGCAGGATCAAGCAGCTCGAATTCGGCGTCAGCGACGCAGAAGCCTGGGCCGTAGGGCTGGCTTGCGGCGGACGGATCGAAATTCTCGTCGAGGCGCTGGATTGAATGCACCAGGATACGCTGCACGCCCTGAACGAAGCCCGCCACGCTGGCCGCGCTATCGTGCGCGCGGTGGATCTGGCGACGGGTGAAGAGCGGCTGATCGATCCGTCCAACCCGACAAGCGAACTCGAACGCGCTGCCGCTGCGGCCGCGCGTGCCGACCGCAGCGAGCCCGTGGAAATCGAAGGCCGAAGCTGGTTCCTGTCGGTACACAATCCGCCGCTCGATCTGGTACTCATCGGCGCGGTGCACATCGCCCAACCGCTGTCGCAGATGGCGGCGCTGGCCGGTTATAGCGTGTGCATCATCGATCCGCGCCAGGCCTTCGCCACCGCCGCGCGCTTTCCCGGCATGGCGCTGTCGCACGACTGGCCCGACGAGGCGTTGGCCCGGAAGCCGCTTGGTCCCCGCAGCGCGCTAGTGGCCTTGAGCCACGATCCGAAGTTCGACGACCCGGGATTGGCGGCGGCGCTGCGCTCGCCCTGCTTCTATATCGGTGCGCTGGGCTCGAAAAAGAGTCACGCCGCGCGTCTGGCGCGCCTTAAGGCGCAAGGTTTCACCGAAGACGAGCTGAAGCGCATTCACGGCCCGGTGGGCCTTGCCATCGGCGCACGCTCGCCCGCGGAAATTGCGGTTTCTATTCTGGCGGAAATGACGCTCAAACTTCGCGCGGACGGCGGGTGGGAGCGTTTCGCCGTCCGCGCGCAGGCTTGACCCGGGATTGGGGTTATCCCGGCTTCCTGCCCCAGCCGCCGCGGGGGCCTTTGTGCGGCGGGGAAGTCAATTCGTCCTTGGTCAGGACACCGTCGTGGTTGCGATCCAGCCGCGCAAAGATTTTCGCGCCGGGGGCGGCGAATTCGGCCTCGCTCAGCTTGCCGTCATGCTTGGTGTCGAGGCGCTGGAAGCGGCGCGCTTCCATCTGTGCAAAGCGGACTTTCGTAAGCTGATAGAACTCGTCCGGCGTCATGCCCTTGCCGCCTCTGACTGCCGCTGCGTACTTCTGGGCGATGAACTTGTCGGCCTCGGCGCGGGTGACCTTGCCGTCGTGATTAAGGTCGGCTTCCTGACAGACCTTGGCAAAGCGCGCGCCACGGAAATGGCCGCCGTGACCGCGCATACCTTGCCGCGCGGGCTTGCCGCCCTGCGCCGCGGCGTGGCAGGAAATCGCACCGGTGCCGTTGCGGTCCATCATCTCGAAGCGGGCGCGGATAGGCGCGGCGAATTCTTCGAGAGAGAGCACGCCGTCGCCGTTCCAATCGATCCGGTGGAACATCGCATCGGAATGCTGCCGCAGCATCTTGTCGTGGCTGGCGGCGAACTGGGCTTCGCTCATGGTGGCACCGCCGCCCGTGGCTGCCGCGAAACGCTGGGCTTCGACCTTCGCCACCTCGGCCTTCGTGATCTTGCCGTCATGGTTGAGATCGAAATCCGTGAGCAACCGTTCCGCCATGCGGCCGTTCATCGGGCCCGGGCCGTAAAGGTCCGGCGGCGGAGGAGGCGGTTCCATCTGCGCGAACGCAATGCCCATTCCCCCCAGCAGGACGGCGCCGGCCAGGAGCGCCGTGCGAATGCCTTGATTCATTGCAGACTCCATTTCGAGAAGACCCTCCGCGCCCTTGATAGGCGAACCAGGGACCGAAACTTTGTCCCGGCTGCCGCAAATGGTCGCAAAATGTGCGCGAAGGCTCCAAGTCTGCGATAATTTGCGACAAATGGATTTGCAGATGTGCGATTCTCGCCACATCTTGGGTGTGAAATATCGGACGCCGATCATGTCCAACGAACCGAGCCCGCATATCCTCGTCGTCGAAGATGCCCGCGATATCCGTGAGCCGCTGGCGCGCTATCTGCGCGAGCACGGCTATCGCACAAACGTGGCCGCCGACGCTCAGGCCGCGCGCAAGCTGATGCGCGGCGCAGCCATTGATCTGGTGGTGCTGGACGTGATGATGCCCGGCGAAGACGGGCTCAGCCTCTGCCGCTCGATCCGCGAAACCTCGCAGATTCCGGTGATCCTGCTGACGGCGCGCGGCGAGGAGGTGGACCGCATCATCGGTCTGGAAATGGGCGCGGACGACTACATACCCAAGCCTTTCTCCCCACGCGAACTGGTCGCCCGCATCGCGGCAGTGCTTCGGCGCACCCAGGCGCTGCCGCCGCGCCAGAAGGCGCCGGAGAGCGAGCGCATCAAGTTTGGCGAGTGGATACTCGACACCGGCCAGCGCGAACTCATCGATATTGAGGGCATGGCCACGCCGCTGTCCTCCAGCGAGTTCCGCCTGCTCAGCGCGCTGCTCGAACACCCGAAGATCGCGTTGACACGCAACCAGCTGCTCGATCTCACCAAGGGCCGCGACGCCGAGCTGTTCGACCGCTCGATCGACAATCACGTCAGCCGGCTGCGCAAGAAAATCGAACCCGACCCCAAGAATCCGCGCTACATCAAAACCGTCTGGGGCGGGGGGTACATGCTCGCAGTGGAACCCGAAACGCGATGAAGCTTTTCCCGCGCAACTGGTGGCCGCGGACTCTGGCCGCCCAGCTCATCGTGCTGACGGCCGCGGCCGTGCTGCTCTCCAATATCGGGGTCGCCGTCTGGTTTGCGGCCACCCACCACCGGCTGACTGAAAGCGATGTGACCGAACGGCTGCTCGACCGCACTGCCGCCGTCGCCTCGCTGCTCAGCGGCATCCCGGCCAAGGAGCGGCAGGCGGCCGTGCAAGCGATGGGCTCGGAGGCCTGGCACTTCCGCCTGCTGCACGGCAAGGCCAAGACCTCCGCGATGACCGGCGAAGAGGCCGCGCTGGCCACGCGCCTGCGCGCCATGCTGCCCGAGAAGCGCTCCAGGGAACCGGTCGTCGTCCACGTCATGGGCCCGGCCGATTACCATGCCCCCTTGCCGCACAACCACCTTCTGCGCGAGCACGGTTCCATCATCGAAATCACCCTGCCTGTCGTCCGCGGCACGCAGCTCGTGACGACGGTGTTCCGGCTCGGCCCGCCACCCTGGGCGCTGGGGCAATTCCTGCTCACGGCACTGGTGGCGATCCTGACCGCGTCGGCGGCTGCCGCCTTTGCCGCCCGGCGCGTCGCGCGCCCGCTGCAACGGCTGGCCGGGGCCGCCTCCGAAGTTGCCCGCGGTGGACGGGCGCCGCGGCTCAAGGAAGAAGGGCCCGAGGACGTACGCCACGCCGCCCAGGCCTTCAACGCCATGACCGACCAGGTGACCCGCACGCTCCAAAGCCAACGCCAGTTGCTGTCCGCCGTTGGGCACGATCTGCGCACCCCGATCACTGCCATGCGCATCAGCATGGAATTCATTGAAGACGAGGAACTGCGCGAGCGGCTCCAGAAAAACCTGCAGGAACTGCAAACGCTGACCGAGGCGGTGCTCGACGCAGCGCGCGGCGCCGGCTGGGAGGAGCGGCGCAAGATCGACCTGGCGGCCTTGGTCGAAAGCCTCTGCGCGGACCTCGAAGACGTCGGAATGCCCGTAAACTGGGCGCCGCATGATGCCGCGCCGCTAATGTGCCGGCCCAATGAAATCCGCCGCGCCGTCCGCAACCTGATTGAAAACGCGGTCGCATACGGTAAGTCCGCTTCGGTACGATTGGAGAAAACCGCCAACAGCTATTCCGTCATTATCGAGGACGACGGGCCGGGTATCTCGGAGGCCGATCGCGCGCGGGTCTTCGACCCCTTCGTCCGGCTGGAGAGTTCGCGCAGCAGCGAGACCGGCGGGGCGGGCCTTGGCCTCACTCTGGTCAAGGCTATCGCCGAGAACCACGGCGGCTGCATCACCCTGGAAAATCGAGCCGAAGGTGGTCTGCGCGCTATCTTGTGTTTGCCCCGCGACAGGGCGGGCGCCTAATCTCACGCCCATGCAGTTCGGACCAACCCCCATTGCCGAGGCCGAAGGCGGCATCCTGGCCCATGCCGTGCGGGCCGGCAGTCGCCTGTTCAAAAAAGGCCGCATGCTTTCGGCGGCGGATGTCGCAACGTTGTGCGCCGCCGGCCGCCACAGCGTGGTGATCGCGCGGCTGGAGTCCGGCGACGTGCCCGAAGACGAAGCTGCCGCCCGTCTGGCGGCCAGGTGCGGCGGCGACCATGTCCATGCGCGCGCGCCCTTCACCGGCCGCGCCAATCTGTACGCCGATACCCACGGCCTGGCGGTGCTCGATACCGCCCGTGTCGCGGCGCTGAATGCCATCGACGAGGCCATCACCCTGGCGACGCTGGCCCCCTTCGCCCGCGTCACGCCGCGCCAGATGCTGGCCACCGTCAAGATCATTCCCTTCGCGGCGCCGCGCAGCGCGATCGAACGCGCCGAACAGATCCTGGCCGACGGGCCGATTCTCAGCGTGGCACCGTTCCAGCCGAAACAGGCCGGGCTGATTTCGACGGCGCTCCCCTCCACCAATCCTGTGATGCTCGACCGCAACCGCACCGCTGTCGACGCGCGCCTTGCGGCATTCGGCTCCGCCGTCTCCTTCGAGCGGCGGGTGGACCATGACCCGGCAGCCCTCGCTCCGGCCATCGCGGAAGCGCGGGACGCCGGCGCCGATCCCATTCTGGTGTTCGGCGCCAGCGCCATCACCGACCGCCGCGACGTCATTCCTGCCGCCATCGAAATGGCAGGTGGGCGCGTCCGCCATTTCGGCATGCCGGTCGATCCCGGCAATCTGCTGCTCCTGGGCGAGATCGGCAGCACCACCGTGATCGGCCTGCCCGGCTGCGCGCGCGCCCCCAAGCTCAATGGCTTCGACTTCGTGCTGTGGCGGGTGCTGGCAGGCCTTCCGACCGGCCGCGCCGAGATCGCCGCAATGGGCGTGGGCGGGCTCCTCGCGGAAATCCCGACACGCCCGCAACCGCGCGACGAGCCGGCCGCCGAGCCGCCGCGCGCCCGCAGGATCGGCGCCATCATCCTGGCGGCCGGGCTTTCATCGCGCATGGGCACCAACAAGCTGCTGATCGCCGTAAAGGGCAAACCTATGCTCCGCCATGTCGCCGAAGCGGCGCTCGCCAGCCATGCCGATCAGGTTGTCGTGGTGACCGGAAATGCCGGCAGCGAAGTCAGGGCGGCGCTGGCCGGCCTGCAGCTTCAATTCGCACATAACCCAGATTTCTCAAAAGGTTTGAGTGCGTCTTTGAAAACGGGGATCAATGCCCTGCCGGAGGACTGCGACGGTGCTTTGGTGCTTTTGGGCGACATGCCTGGCGTGGACACGGTGCTGATCGACCGGCTGATCGCCGCCTTCGATCCGGGCGAGGACCGGGCCATCTGCCTGCCCACGCGCGACGGCAAGCGCGGCAATCCGGTGCTCTGGGCGCGGCGCTTCTTTCCAGAAATCCTCGCGATCGAAGGCGATGTTGGCGCACGCAACCTGATTGGCGCCTATGCCGAACTGGTGTGCGAGATTGAAGCGGCGAACGATGCCCCGCTCATCGACCTCGATACGCCCGAGGCGCTCGCCGCCTTTCAGAACGCCAATCCGGAGAAGCCATGAGCGATCCGCTTTATAAACGTGAAATCCTGCGCTTAGCGGCCGATGCTGACGGTGCCGGTGAACTGTCCGGGCCGCATGCGTATGGCGCCGCACATAACCCGGCCTGCGGCGACAAGGTGGAATTCGACATCCTCACAGACGCCTCAGGCCACCTCACCGCGCTGGCGCATCGGACCAAGGCCTGCGTGCTGGCGCAGGCCTCCGCCGCGATCCTCGGACGCGAAGCCGCGGGCCTGACGCGTGCCGACGTTGAAAACCTGCATGTCGAAGTGACGGCGATGCTCTCCGATCCCGTCAAGCTGCCAGCCCCACCGTTCGAGGCCTATGCCGCCTTCGAGGGCGCCACCGCATTCCGCAACCGCCATAAATGCGTATTGCTGCCGATCGAGGCGCTGCTGGCTGCATTCGAGGCCGGGCAGGAGTAAACTTCCCGGCACAGCGAGTCCGGGGAGGAACCATGAAAATCTCGACCTGTTGCACGGCCGCATCCCTTTTGGCGATGCTGGCTGTTCCAGCGGCCGGCGCAGACAACACGGCGCCGAAGATCGGCCAGCGTATCGATTTTTGCGGCGAGGCCGGACCGCTGATGGAGAAAGGCTGCATGGGCGTGCGTTCGGTCACCAACGGCCAGCGCACGATCTACAACATCACGACCGCCAAGCCGCAGCCGGCGATGGGCGACATGATCCAGGGCCACGGCAAGATCAGCGCGGACATGGGCATCTGCATGCAGGGCATCCCCCTGGACCATGTCACCTGGAAGAAGGTGGCGGCCTGCCCGGCCAGCGGCAAGGCGAAATAGCCGCAGGTCAGAGCAGCGTGCCGAACCACGCCGCATAGGGGCCGAGCTGCAGCGTCCGGCCCGAAAGCGAAGTTGCGCCGCAGCCGACACCGAGCGTCGCGGCATCGGCGATCGCGAACGTTTGTTCGTCGCCGCTCATGTTGAAGACGCAGAGCACGCGTTCGTTCTCGTCCGTTCGCGTGAAGGCCAGCAGCGGCTCCGGCAGGTCGAGGAATGCGATGTCGCCCAGGCGCAACGCTGCACTGGCCTTGCGTGTGGTAAGAAACCGGCGGGCGAAATTGAGCGCCGAGCCCGGATCAGCCAACTGGGCCGAAACGGCCAGCTTGCGGTGGGCCTGCTGCGCCGGCAGCCACGGCGTACCTGTGCCGAAGCCGAGATTGTCGGCTTCGCCATCCCACGGCATGGGCGTGCGGCAGCCGTCGCGGCCATAGACGTACGGATAGTAGAGATCGCCCACCGGATCCTTCTGTTGCGCACGGGGAATCTGCGCCTGCGTCAGGCCCAGTTCTTCGCCCTGATAGAGCAGCGCCGTGCCGCGCAGCGAGAGCAGCAGCGCCAGCAGCAGCTTGTCCAGCCCAGCGGGTGGCATCTCGCCGCCGAAGCGGCTGACCGTGCGCATCACATCGTGGTTGGAAAAGGCGATGGATGGCCAGTGGCGCGGGTGGCGCGCCAGCATCGCGTAATGCTCGCGAATGAACAGGGCACCGAGCGCGCGCGCTTCGAGCAGCGGGAAGCTGTAGCCGGAGTGCAGGCCTTCGTCCGGTGCGGCGTAGCAGCCGCAGCGCTCGGCCTCCTCCGAAAATTCTCCCATTACAAAGCGGTCGGGATGGCGCTCGACCGTGCGGCGCACTTCATCCAGGACTTCGATATTCTCCGGCAAGTTGCTGTCATAATAGTGGAATTGCATGTTTGGCGGATGCGCCCAGCTCGACAGCGTGCGCGCCTCCAGAGGCACCGGCGGATTGCCGGTCAACGCGGGGTCGTGAAGATAGGCGTTGGCCACGTCGAGGCGAAAACCGTCCACCCCGCGCAAGAGCCAGCGTTCCAGCACCGCCAGCACGGCCGCACGCGCCGCGGGCTCGCGCCAGTTCAGTTTGGGCTGCTGGCGCAGGAATTTGTGGTGGTAATATTTCTGGCGTGCGGGCTGGTAGGACCAGGCCGGCCCGGCGAAGGCCGAGAGCCAGTTGTTGGGCGCAGTGCCGTCGGGCTTCGGATCGGCCCAGACATACCAGTTGGCCTTGTCCCGCCCCGTGAGGCTTTCCAGAAACCAGGGATGCTCGTCCGAGGTGTGGGCCAGCACCTCGTCGGTCATCACCTTCAGGCCAAGGGCATGCGCCTCCGACAGCAGAAGGTCGAACTCCTCCTGCGTGCCGTAATCGGGATGGACGCCGTCGAAATCCGAGACGTCGTAGCCCCAGTCCCGGTTGGGCGAGGGATGGATGGGCGAGAGCCAGATCGCGTCCACGCCAAGCCCGGCCAGATATCCCAGCTTGCAGCGCAGGCCGGAGAAATCCCCCTGCCCGTCGCCGTTGCCGTCCGCGAAGGAGCGGACATAGACCTGATAGATGACCGCACCGCGCCACCAAGGAGCGCCAGCGGTCACGGCTCAGACCTCGTCCGCCCGGCTCACGACCCTGCCGACGAGGCCGTAGGCCACCGCCTCTTCGGCACCCATCCAGAAGTTGCGCTCGGTATCGGCAACGACTTTCTCATAGGACTGCCCGGTCTCGGCCGCGATCTCGCGGTTGAGGCGCTCCCGCATCTTGAGAATCTCACTGGCTTCGATCTCGATGTCGCTGACCTGCCCGCGTACCCCGCCGAGCGGCTGGTGCAGCAGGAAGCGGGTGAACGGCAGGCAATAGCGATTCTCGCGCTTGGCGCCGAGGAAGATGTGCGCGCCGGCGCTGGCCACCCAGCCGGTGCCGATGATTTTCACCCGCGGGCCGCAGAAGCGGATCATGTCGTGGATGGTATCCCCGGATTCCACATGGCCGCCGGGCGAATTGAGGATGACGCGGATGTCGCCATCGCCCTCGGCGGCGTAGGCCAGTAGCTGGGCGCAGACCCGCTCGGCCATCTTCATGTCCACCTCGCCGAAGATCAGCACGGTGCGGGACTTGAAGAGCGCCTGCGCCACCGGGGGCGTCTGGGGCTCGGGCTTGTTGGTTTCGGGCTTTTCTTCGTCTTCGAGGCGGGGCAAGGGGAACTCCTGGCAATCCGGTGTGAATGGTCCTGTCGGAATCTGGGGGCCATAGTAGCCATTGCCACTATGGCGTCTACCGCTCCTTATAGCGCGTTAACGGCGGCGGAAAGGGTGGCGCCGATGCCGGTATGGAGCACAAGGTCCGCCCGGCCGTCCTGATCCGTGGGGTCGCGGTTGATGATCGCCAGCCGGGCGCCGCTCCGCTGGGCCAAAGCCGGAAAGCCCGCGGCCGGATAAACCACCAGCGACGAGCCCAGAACCAGGAACAGGTCGCAGGCCAGCGTCTCGGCCTCGGCCCGGGCCATCTCGTCCTCCGGCATGGCCTGGCCGAAGGAGATGGTGGCGGTCTTCAGGAGGCCGCCACAGTGCGGGCAGTCCGGCGCCACGCCGTGGCCCTCGAAATGGGCGCGGATCGGAGCCAGTTCCATGCGGCTGCCGCAGTCCAGGCATCTGGCGTAGCGGGTGTTGCCGTGGATTTCGATCACCTTCTCCGCAGGCACGCCGGAATCCTGATGCAGGTTGTCGATGTTCTGGGTGATGACCGAAGAGACTATCCCCCGCGCCACCAGCGCCGCCACCGCCCGGTGCCCGTCATTGGGGGCAGCGGCGGCGAACATCTCCTCCATAGCGAAGCGCCGGCGCCAGGCCTCGCGGCGCATATCTTCCGAGGCAACGAAATCCTGAAACTCGATCGGCGCCATCTTCGCCCAGATGCCGCCGGGTGAGCGGAAATCGGGAATCCCGGATTCGGTGGAGATGCCGGCGCCGGTGAAGACGACCGCCCGCCGCGCCGCACGAATGAGGCCGGCCAGCACCGCGACCTCCGGCTCAGTCGTGAACATTGCCACAATCGGCTTTCAGCCAGCGGCCCTCGTAGCGATAATTCATCTGGAGCGGCCGGCTGCTGGCGCTGCCGCTGAACGCCATCTTGCCGCTGTAGTGCTCATCTGTTTCATAAGTGATGGCGATATGGCCTTGGCCGGTCATCTGTCCGCTGCATACCAAATCGCCCGAGAACGTATGACCGACCGTCTTGAGGTTGATCATCTTACAGTCTTGCTGTGCCGGCTCGTTGAACGGAAACCTGTCCGACGCCACTTCCTGCGCCGTCATGCAGTGCTGCGCCGAAATGGTATGGCCGCTGGGCATGTTGACTCCCCGCGCTTTCATCTGTGCTCGCGCTGCGGCCGGCATCGCCGGCATGCCCGGCCCGCTCACCGTCACCGTGATGTGCCATAAACCGGCCTTGCCATGCGCGGCCGAAGCCGGCGCGGACAACAGCGCCAGCGCTGCGGCCGCCAGCACTGCCGTCCGCAGTATTTCCAAACCAGGCTTCATGCCAACCTTCATGATCGATCTCCCCCGCCGGCTAGGCCGGCTTCTCCACGACGAAGACAAGAAACGGATAGAGTGGCACGCCCAGGCGCCGCTCGAACAGGGGCCTCGCCCCGGCGCGCAGCAGCGCCGGAAGCACCGACACCGCGCGGCATCCCATCGAAATGCCGGGAAAATGCCAGATGATGTCCTCCAGCCGCTCGGCCAGCCAGTATATCACCGGATTCTCCGGCGACGCTGAATGCGCCACGCCCAGCCGCCCGCCGGGCTTGAGCACACGGTAGAGTTCCAGCGCGCCCTTCGCCGGATCGAACAGCGGACACAGGCTGTATGTGGACAGCACACTGTCGAAGCTTGCCTCCGCATAAGGCAAGGCCAACATGTCGCCGGACTGAAAGTCCATGCGACCGCTGAGCCCGGCCGCCACGGCGCGCTCGCGCGCCACGGCCTGCATCTGCGAACTGAAATCGAATTGTGTGACATGCCCTTCCGGCCCGACCTTCCCGGCCGCCAGTAGCGTGGTGCTGCCGGTGCCGCCACCGGCATCGAGCACCCGATCGCCCCGGTTTACGGTTCGGTCGACCACCAGCTCGCGGCCGCGCTGGTCGCTATGGAGCGTCAAGAGCCCGTGCTGCCAGTCGTAGCGCCCGGCCACACCCGCATAAACGGCCTTGAGTTTCTGAGGGGCAACGGCAGCGCGCATCGTTTTCTCCCGTTCCGGCGGAGATCACCGCGCAGTTCTGCGCCCACCTCTGCCGTCCTCGACGAGTTTCAGCATGGTCGAAATCGTGATCGAACGGAAGGTGGCGATGGCGTGCTCGTCGATTTCCTTGAGCACCAGGTGCAGAGCCTGCCCGGCATCGGTGACCGGCAGCGGTTCTCCCTCGCTCAGCGTGTCGCTCTTGATCGGCTCGAACAGCGCAATCACATCCATCAGGGTGAGGCGCCTGGGGTTACCGGCAAATTTATAGCCGCCGCCGACACCGCGCGCAGCCACCACGATCCCTGCCCGCCCCAGATCGCGCAGCACCTTGGCCAGATGATGGGCCGAGATGCTGTATTTGTCGGCGATTTCGGCGGCGGAAAGCTGCCGGCTGGGATCGCGCGCCAGTTCGATGACGGCGAACAGGGCAAAGCAGGTTGCCTTCTGGAGCTTCATGGCCCGCTGTCCCTGAGCGGTGCTTCCAGTTCGATGAATGGCCCCGCCATCAGGCCACAGCTGCGGAAAAAGGACAGGACCGACGTGTTGTCGCGCGCGATCATGGTGCGCACGGTGGTCACGCCTGCCGCGCGAAAGCAATCACACAACGCCTCGAACAGCTGCGCGCCCACGCCCTTCAGCCGCTTGCCGGGCCAGACCTGGATGGCAAAGACCCAGCCACAGGGCGGCGAGCCGAATTCCCAGGCGCGCGTCTCGCCGATGATAAAGCCTTCGAGCGCGCCGTTCATCTCGGCAATCAGGAAAAAGCGTTCGTCCTGACGGTTCGCGCCGTAACGCTCGAACATGTCGTGCCAATAATCCGGCTTTTCGATGCCTGTGATCTTCTTGTCGAGTGCAATAACAAACGCGACGTCGCGCGCCTCTGCGCGACGGATGCCTACCGCTTTTTCCGCGTCTGTCTTTCTTGCCACCTCGCCCGCTCACCTCACGTCAGGACGCCGCCGAATCGGCACGGCCGCTGCAGCGACGTTAGGGGCATACGCATCCGCCTGCAAATAGACGGTACGGCGCAGGGGGGGCTGGCCCGCCGCCCACTCAGCTATGCAGCTGCTCGTATTTGGCCAGCAGATCGTCCTGGCTCTCCTCCCAGTCCGGGTTGGGCACGATGCAATCGGCGTTGCAGGCGAGCTTGCATTGCGGCTCGTCCTCGGCGCCCACGCATTCGGTGCACTTCATCGGATCGATGACGTAGAGCGGATCGCCGGCGGTGATCGCCTGGTTCGGGCAAACGGGCTCGCAGGCGTCGCAAGCCGTGCAGCCTTCAATGATCATCAGTGCCATGATTTCTTCTCCTGTTCACGCGACATTCGGCAAGGTATCCAGCGCGGCGAGCTTGTCGAAACGATAGGCACCCCATAGCGCCGCGCCAATGGCGCCGGCATAGATCGAGTCGGGATGGCTGCGCACCGATACCGCGCCAATGTTTTTGACCTGGCCGAGTTCCTCTTCGAGCGCGGCCACCAGGCCGGCATCCTGCGCCAGCCCGCCGGTGAGCATGATGACGCCATCGACACCGCCAACCGACTTGAGCAGCTTCGCCAGCCTTCCAGCCATCGACAGATGAATGCCCTTCAGAATATTGGGCGCACTGATGCCCCGCGAAACCATGTTGATCACGTCGGTTTCAGCCAGCACGGCGCAGATGCTCGAAACGGTTTCAGGATCGTCGGCCTGCCGCGACAGCGCGCCGATTTCCTCCTGCGCGATGCCGAGATAGCGGGCGATGTTCTCCAGAAACTGGCCAGAGCCCGAAGCGCACTGGCTCGTCATCTTGTAGTTCAGCACCTTGCCGCGCTCGTCAATGCTGATGGCGCGGCCGTGAAGCGCGCCCATGTCCAGCGCCGCGCGCGACTGCGGCTCTAAATAGATTGCGCCGCGCGCATGGGTCGTCATCGAATAGAAATGGCCGGTGTGGAAAGGCACGCTCTCGGCCTCGCCGGTCGTGGCCACGTAATCGACCTCTTTTTCGCTCAACCCGGCATCGGCCAGGATATGATCGAAGGCCACGCGCGCCAACTCCATCGGATCGCGTTGCCGGATACGCAGCAATTCGCGCGACAGCCACGTCTCCTTGCCGTCTTCGACCTTGAACAGCGCCGCCTTGACCGCGCCCGTTCCGACATCGATTCCCGCTGCAATCGTCATGCTTCGCCTCCCGTGCCCTGGCCGGTATGCGCCCGGCGGGCGAATTCCGCCGCGCCCAACGCGCCGGTGTAGATCGACTCCGGATTGATGTTGATCGTCACCTCGCCATAATTCTCCTTGATGAGCTTCTTCAGCTCGCGCACCGCGGCTTCGTTCTTGGCCACGCCGCCGGTGAAGGTGAACTCGTCGGAGACACCGCCCGAGCGCGAGATGATCGAGATCGCGCGCAGGATGATGGCCCGGTGCAGCCCTGCCAGGATGTCCTCGCGCTTCTCGCCCAGCGACAGCCGGTCGCGCAGTTCCGCGCCGGCGAACACTGTGCAGGTCGAATTGATCCGCGCCGGCTTGTCCGACTTCATGGCCATCGGGCCCAGCTCATGCAGGCCCATGTTCATCTCGTCGGCGATGTAGCCGAGATAACGTCCGCAGCCCGCCGCGCAGCGGTCGTTCATTTGGAAGTTTTCGACGATACCGTTGGCATCCACTTGGATGCCCTTGGTATCCTGCCCACCGATGTCCAGCACCGTGCGCGTCTTGGGATACATCATGTGCGCGCCGAGGCCGTGGCACAGGATTTCCGAGCGGATGTGCTCCTTGGAAAACGGCAGCGTCACGCGGCCGTAGCCGGTGCCGACCAGATAGGTTTCCTCCAAATCGATCGCCAGCGCGTTCTCGATGGTCTGCTGCACACGGGAGGCCGCGCCCTGAATCGACGGTTCGTGCGTCAGCACCGCCGAGAGCGCGCGCCGGAACTTGCCGCTGAGATCGCCGTCCGGCGGCCGGTTCTCAACCTCGATGATCGACTTGTCGTAAAGATTGATCAGCAGCTCGTAGGGCAGCTTGGCACTGCGCGCCACCTCTTCGGCGTGGGCGTGATAGCGCGAGCCCGCGATATCGCGGAAGAAGTCCGACTTGCGCTTGGCCCCCGGCGCATAAAGCTCCGGCGCCTCCGCGCGCAGCCGCACGAAGATCTCGCCGACCGCATCGCGCGTCGCCGCTTCGCTCGCGCTGAGGCGCTGGCCGTCGATATAGCCCAGGCAGGTTTCTTCGAGATCGCCGAGCTGCTCGACAAACTGCTCCTGGCGAAAGGCGCGCTCCAGCGCCGCCAGGAAGCTGTCCAGCGTACCGTTCAGTCCGCCGCCCTCCGCCAGCGCGCGGCGGAACAGGGTGAAGCGCCCGTCCACGCGCGCCTCCTGCCCGGCGACGCGCGCCGCCGTCGAATAGTTGGAGCGCGAATTGGTGATGCCCCGGCCGATGACGTTGCTGTTCTCGTCGAGCAGCACCGCCTTGGTGGTGGTGGACCCCAGGTCGATTCCGACAAAGGTTTTCATGCCGCGCCTCTCTCCAGCGCCGCGCCGCTGCGCTTCTGTTCGATCATCTGGAAATAGCTCTCCAGCCGGTTCTTGATGTTGGCGGCAGAGAAATAGCGCGGATCGACCAGATCGGATTCGATGAAGGCTGCCGGCTTTCCGGTGCGTTTTTCCACTTCGCGCATGATGAGAAGCTGACCGGCCGAGAAGCTGTTGCAGCTCTTGATCGAGTTGATTAGCAGGCCGTCGGCTTGATATTCCTCGATGTAGTTGGCGAGCATGTCGATGCGCATCGGCAGGTTGCGGTTGGTGTAGACGCCGAGGCAGTATTCGGCCAGCGTCTCCAGCGGATTGTCGGGATCGTGGCGGAAGCCCAGATCGTAGACGCCGCCGACCTTGGTGTAGCTGGAGGCCACCACCACCGCGCCCTCATCGTAGAACATCTTCCAGAACTGGCGGAAATTGGTGTAGTTCGGCGGGCCTTCGACCACCAGGCGATATTTCTCCTTGCCCATATCGCCTTCGGGCGTCACCGGGCCCTTGCCGGCGGCGATGCGTTCCTCGACCTCGTCGCGCAGGAACTTGTAATACTCGATGGCGTCGTCGGTGCCGCGGAAGGCGCCAAAGATCGGACCGATGTAGTAGATACCGCCGAAATAGGCGTCGATCGGCGAGGGTTTGGTCTTCGCGCTCTGCAGCACGTTCACCAGATCGTCCTCGGCCTTGGCGGACTTCTTCAGGTATTCGCGCAGGCGGTCGATGTCGAACTTGACGCCGGAAATCCGCTCCAGCTTGGGGATGACATCTTCCTTGATCTGCTTGACCATGTACTCGATCATGTTGCGGGTGATCTTGCCGTCGCCCATGTAGGGCGTGTGCAGCATGATCGTCTCGCACTTGTACTGCTCGCGCAGCAGCTCGAACCACTTCATGAAGGTGAAGCAGCCGGTATAGGACAGCAGCAACGCGTTGGGATTGGGCAGCTTCTTGCCGTTGGGGCCGATATTGCCCTTGGCCATCATGCCGATGTCGGATTTCACATAGGTGCAGACGTCCTCGGAATGGCCGATCTTCTCGGCTTCCAGCACATAGGCACCGGACTGTTTGCGCAGCCCGCTCTGGATGGCATTGACCTCGGGCAGGTTGTTCACCAGGTCGAAGCACATCACCAGTTCGTTGAGGTTGCCCGGCACGAAGGTCGAGATCACCTTCTCGCCCGTCTCCGGCGCGCTGGTCAGCCGCTCGTAATGCGCGGCCATCATCTGCTTCTGCTTCAGCATCGAGTCGTCCTTGACGACCGGCTTTGCTGGCGCGCCTCTCGGCGTGACGATGACCGTCATGCTCCGCTCCATAGTTTGATCGAATCGGCAAAGGTGCCCGCCTGCTCGCGGATCGGCTGCATCTGGCCGGAATTTTCCGCGTACTTGAAGGCGATGTAGGGAATGTTCGCGGCCTTGAGCACCCGCTGCAGCATCGGCCGATCCAGCAGCGCCGGATCGCAGAAGCTCGGGCAGGCGAAGATCACGCCTTCGGCCCCGGTGCGCTGTACCGCGCGCACCAGATGCTGGCCTTTCTCGGCCAGGTCCGGCTCGTATTTCGCCGCGGTCGACATCGACTGATGCAGGAAGGCCTGTGCCAGGTTCTCCAGGGGATCGCCCTCGGTCGGCACGTCGCCGAGCAGCCAGCGCGTCACCAGCAGCAGGTCATCGTCCACCACGTAGCAACCGGCCAGTTCCAGCGACTTGATCAGGTTGAGCGGCGGCTGCTCGCAGAACACGCCGGTCAGCACGATGCGGCAATTGTCGCGGCGCGGCCGTTCTTCAGCTTTGGCTGCCGCAATATAATCGCGCAGCAGCGCCGAATGGTCCTCGACCGGCAGCACCAGTCCGGCGCGCAGCACCAGATAGGCTTCGGCGGCCGGCACCTGCCATGGCCGCTCGGCCCTGAACGCATAAAGCTCGCGCACCAGCGCGCGGTTCTCGTTGTAGACGGCGATGGAGGCACGCAGTTCGTCGTCCGTCACCGGGCGCCCGCGCAGCTCACCCAGCGCGTCCAGCAATTCGCGCAGCTCCTGGACATAGTAGTTGCCGCCGATCTCGTTCTGGTAGTTCTGCGGGACGTCGAAATAGCGAACGTAGACCTCCGGGAACATCATCTTCCACATGCCCGAGAGGTTGCGGATGACGTCGCAGATCGAGGGGAACAGCATGCCGTCCACGAA
>JAGWZW010000149.1 GCA_018971835.1 Alphaproteobacteria bacterium | reverse complement strand
CCGCGCCGCGCTCGACAAGGCGGTAGCGGATTCCTTCAGCGACGATACGCCGGATCATTCCATCGCCACCCGCGCCATCATCGTCGTCTATGACGGGCGCATCGTGGCCGAGCGCTATGCGCCGGGCTTCGACCGGGACACGCGCTTTCTCGGCTGGTCCGCCAGCAAGTCCGTGACGGCGACGCTGGTGGGCACGCTGGTGGCCGCCGGTCAGCTCAATTTGGATGCGCCCGCTCCGGTGCCCGAATGGCAAGGCAAGGCCGATCCGCGCCACGCCATCACGCTCAGCCAGCTGCTGCGCATGTCGAGCGGGCTCGAATTCCATGAGCCCTACGATCCGGGCAGCGACAGCACGAAGATGCTGTTCGAGCGCGGCGACATGGCGGCCTATGCGGCGTCCCGGCCGCTGATCCACAAACCGGGCACGGTGTGGTCCTATTCCTCCGGCACGGCCAATATCCTCTCGCGCCTGGTGTTCCGCGCGGCGGGCGGCACGCTCAAGGGCCTTCAAGCCTATGCGTGGCAGCATCTCTTCGCGCCCGCAGGCATGACCAGCGCGGTGTTCGAGCCGGACGAGAGCGGCGATTTCGTCGGCAGTTCGTATCTTTACATGACGGCACGGGACTGGGCGCGCTTCGGCCTCCTCTATCTGAACGGCGGCACCATCAATGGCGCGCGCGTCGTGCCGCAAAGCTGGGTGGATTTCGTGCGCACGCCCGCCCCCGCCGATCCGGGCAAGGGCTATGGCGGCCAGTTCTGGCTCAACGGCTGGAAGAAGCCCGGCGGCACGGCGCGCCAGTTCCCGCACCTGCCGGCGGACATGTTCTCCGCCGAAGGCCACAACGATGAATTCGTCGCCATCATTCCGTCACGCCATGTGGTGATCGTGCGGCTGGGCTGGACGGTGGTGGAGAACGCCTTCAATCGCGACAAGCATTTCGCGGCCATCCTGGCGGCGCTGCCCAAGCCGTAAAGAGGCTTTCGCGATATTTCGCGACACACTCGACAAGGTTTCCGCACTGGAAATCTGCTATGCCTCGCGCGACGGCGGTGCCCCACGCGCGAGGTTGGTTTGCTTGCACTTCTGAAGAAATACCAGCGGTTTGGCTGGATCGGCCTGGGCGTGGTGCTGCTGGTGGGCTTCATCTGGCTGATCAAGCCGAGCGGTGCGCGCGTGAACGGCGGGCATTTCGACGGCCTCGGCCCCATCCCGGTCGGCGTGGCGACGGCGCATGCGGGCGACATCCATATCGTGTTGAATGGCCTCGGCACAGTGACGCCGCTGGCTACCGTCGAGGTGCGGCCCCAGGCCAGCGGGCCGATCGTCGCTATCAATTTCAACGAGGGGCAGATGGTCAAGGCCGGCGACGTGCTGGCCAGGATCGATCCGCGCCCCTATCAGGCCGCGCTCGATCAGGCCAAGGCCACGCTGATGCGCGATGCAGCCAGCCTTGCCAATGCCCGCCGCGATCTTGGCCGCTATCAGGCGCTGGCCAAGCTGAACGCCATCTCGGCGCAAACCGTGGCCACGCAGGCCATGACCGTGAAGCAGGACGAGGGCGCCGTGGCCGCCGATCGCGCCGGCGTGGAAACGGCGGCGCTCAATCTCTCCTACACCGATATCAAGGCGCCGGTGTCGGGCCGCGTCGGGCTCAGGCAGGTCGATCTCGGCAATCTGGTCACCGCGAACCAGGCCACCGCCATCGCGGTGGTCACGCAGATGCAGCCGATGTCGGTGCTGTTCGCCGTGCCCGAGGACAATATCGACGCCGTCATGTCCGCGGTCCGGGCCGGAAAGTCGATGGAGGTGGTGGCCTATGACCGCAACGATTCCACCAAACTCGCCACCGGCAGGCTTGAGAGCGTCGATAACCAGATCGATCCTTCCACCGGCACGGTGAAGCTGCGCGCGCTGTTCGACAATGAAGACGGCGCGCTGTTCCCCAACCAGTTCGTCAATGTGCGGCTGACCGTGCGCACGCTGCACGACCAGACCGTAGTGCCCGGCGCGGCGCTGCAACAGGGCGCCGACGGGGCTTACGTCTTCGTCGTCAGCCCGGATAAGACGGTGTCGATGCGCGCGGTCACGCCCGGCCCGGTGGACGGCGCCAATGTCGCCGTCGACAAGGGCCTCAAGCCCGGCGACACCGTGGTGGTGGACGGTGCCGACCGCTTGACCGACGGGGCGGAAGTCACCATGCCCAATGCGCCGGGCAAGGCCATCGCCACGCCGTCGGCCGCGCCCAAGGGCAGCACGCTGGTGGCGCAGGCCGGGCGGCGCGGCGGCATGTTCGCGCTGTTCCGCAAGCTGACGCCGGAGGAACGGCAGAAGCTGCGCGCCATGAGCCGCGCGGACCGCATCGCCTGGCTGCGCGCCCACAAGGACGAGTTGGCGAAGCGCAGCACGGCGCCCGTCGTGGCGCAATGATCGCGCTCTAACCCAAGCGAGGTGGGAGCTTGAGCCCCTCGGCCCTTTTCATTCGCCGCCCGGTCGCGACCTCGCTGTTGATGATCGCCATCTTCCTGGTGGGCGTGATGGGCTTCGGCTTCCTGCCGGTTTCGGCGCTGCCGGAGGTGGATTATCCCACCATCCAGATCCGCACCTTCCTGCCCGGTGCCAGCCCGGACGTGATGATGCGCACGGTCACCGCGCCGCTCGAAACCCAGTTGGGCGAGATTCCGGGCCTGAAGGAAATGTCGTCGGTCAGTTCGGGCGGGGCTTCCATCATCACGCTGCAATTCGACCTCAGCCTCGATCTCGACGTCGCCGAGCAGGAGGTGCAGGCCGCGATCAATGCCGCCGCGCTGCTGCTGCCGCAAAGCCTGCCGGCGCCGCCGGTCTATGCCAAGGTCAATCCCGCCGATGCGCCGATCCTGACCCTGGCGCTGACCTCCAAGGCGCTGCCGCTGACCCGCGTGGAGGATCTGGCGGACCGGCGCGTGGCGCAGAAGATTTCGCAGCTGCCGGGCGTCGGCCTCGTCTCCATCAACGGCGGGCATATTCCGGCGGTGCGCGTGCGCGTGAATCTGCAGGCGCTGGCAGCCTATGGCCTCAACATCGACGACCTGCGCACCACGATTTCCAACGCCAGCTCCAACGCGCCCAAGGGCAGCTTCGACGGCGCGGCCCGCGCCTATACCATCGACGCCAACGACCAGCTCGAAAGCGCGGCGGCTTATCGGGGCATCGTCATCGCCTATCGCAATGGCGCGCCGGTGCATCTGTCCGATGTCGCCAGCGTGGAAGAGGGCGCGCAGGACAGCCAGCTTACGAGCTGGATGAACGCCTCGCCCGCGATCCTGCTGAACGTGCAGCGCCAGCCGGGCGCCAACGTCATTTCCGTGGTGGACGGGATCAAGCAGCTCCTGCCTTCGATCCGCGCCGACCTGCCCGCCGACGTCAAGCTCACCGTGCTGACCGACCGCACCGGCACCATCCGCGCCTCGGTGGCCGATGTCGAGTTCGAACTGATGCTGGCGGTGCTGCTGGTGGTGGCGGTGATGTACGTCTTCCTGCACAACGCGCGGGCGACCTTCATCCCCAGCCTGTCGGTGCCACTCTCCATCGTCGGCACCTTCGCCGCGATGTATCTCTTGGGCTACAGCCTCAACAATCTCTCGCTGATGGCGCTGACCATCGCCACCGGCTTCATCGTCGATGATGCCATCGTGATGATCGAGAACATCACGCGCTATCTGGAGGCAGGCGAGACGCCGCTGCAGGCTGCGCTCAAGGGCTCCAAGGAAATCGGCTTCACCATCGTCTCGCTGACGATCTCGCTGATCGCGGTGCTGATCCCGCTGCTGTTCATGCAGGAGGTGGTGGGCCGGCTGTTCCGCGAATTTGCCGTGACGCTGGCCATCACCATCCTGATCTCGGCCGTGGTGTCGCTGACGCTGGTGCCGATGCTGTGCTCGCGCCTCTTGCGCCACAAGGGCCAGGAGCGCGCCCCCGGCGCCTTCTCGGCCCTGTCGCAGCGTTATTACGACGCGCTGGTGGCCACTTACCGCCGCGGGCTCGACTGGGTGCTGGAGCGCCAGAAGCTGACGATGGCGGTGGCGGCGGGCACGCTGGCAGTGACGGTGCTGCTCTACATCCTCATCCCCAAGGGCTTCTTCCCGCTGCAGGACACCA
>JAGWZW010000063.1 GCA_018971835.1 Alphaproteobacteria bacterium | reverse complement strand
CGTCGCCTCCATCGCCTCGGTGTTCGCCAGGACGGCCTACAAGCCGCTGGCGCGGCTCTCCGGGCTGCTGGCCATCGCGCTCTTGATGGGCGGGCTGGCCGTGCTGGTGCTGGATTTGGGAAGGCCCGACCGGCTGGGCATCGCCATGACCCATTACAATTTCCTGTCGATCTTCGCCTGGAACATCTTCCTCTACACCGGCTTCATGGCGGTGACCGGGCTCTATCTGTGGGTGATGATGGAGCGGCGGCTGAACGATTACACCCGCATGGCCGGCACGGTCGCCTTCCTGTGGCGGCTGATCCTGACCACCGGCACCGGCTCGATCTTCGGCTTCCTGGTGGCGCGCCAGCCTTACGACGAAGCGATCATGGCGCCGCTGTTCATCGCCATGTCGTTCAGCTTCGGGCTGGCGATCTACCTGCTGGTGCTGATGGCGGCGTGCCAGGGCACCAATCGCCCGCTGGGCGATGCCGTGCTGATGCGGCTGAAGAACCTCCTGGGCGTGTTCGCGGCCGGCGTGCTCTACTTCCTGCTGGCCTTCCATATCACCAAGCTCTACGAGGCCAGGTTCGCCGGGGCCGAGGCCTTCCTGCTGTGGAACGGCGGGATCTACACCTTCCTGTTCTGGTGCGGGGCGGTGTTCCTGGGCGGCGTGGTGCCGGTGGCGCTGTTCTGGCTGCCGCAGACCAGAGCCTCGCGCACCGCCGTCATCGCCGGCTCGGCCTCGATCGTGCTGGGCGGGCTGGCGCTCATCTACGACATCATCATCGGCGGACAGGCGTATCCGCTCGCCATCTTCCCCGGCATGACGGTGACGAGTTCCTTCGCCGACGGCGCGATCAACGCCTACGTCCCCAGCCTGCCCGAATGCGCCCTCGGCCTCGGCGGCGTGGCGCTGGCCCTCTTCATCACCCTCTTCGCCATCAAGCTCATGCCCTTCCTGCCGACAACGCTCGAAGATGAAGCGGAGGGCTAGGAATCATGCCGCAGGTGATGATCTCCGCTGTCCACAAATCCTCGGGCAAGACGACCGTGAGCCTGGGCCTCTGCCGCGCGCTGGCGATGCGGGGGCATAAGGTGCAGCCCTTCAAGAAAGGCCCGGATTACATCGATCCGATGTGGCTGACGCAAGCGGCCGGCACGCCCTGCCACAATCTCGATTTTCGTACCATGACCAACGGCGAGATCACGCAGCGCTTCGCCCACCAAGCGCACGCGGCCGATATTGCGCTGGTCGAAGGCAACAAGGGCCTGCATGACGGCATGGATGTGAAGGGCAGCGACAGCAATGCGGCGCTGGCGCGGTTGCTTGGCCTGCCGGTGGTGCTCGTGGTGGACACCCAGGGCATGGCACGCGGGATCGCGCCGCTACTGCTCGGCTATCAGGCTTTCGCCCCGGACGTGCGGATCGCAGGTGTCATCCTCAACAAGGTGGCGAGTGCGCGCCACGAAGGCAAGCTGCGCGCGGCCATCGAACATTACACGTCTGTTCCGGTCATCGGTGCGATCCGGCTCGACCCGTCCATGACGATCACCGAGCGTCATCTCGGCCTCATCCCGAGCTGTGAAGCGACAGAGGCGGACGAAACCATCGCCCGCATTGCCGCGACCGTCGGCGCATCCGTGGATCTCGACAGGCTGACGGAGATTGCGGCGACGGCCGAGCCGCTGCCGCCTGGTTCCGCGGCCATGCGCGCACCTGCCAATGGCGGCGACGTGCGAATCGGCATCGCGCGCGATGCGGCCTTCGGCTTTTATTACGCCTCGGATCTGGAGGCATTCAGGGCGGCGGGCGCCGAACTGGTGGAATTCGATACGCTCCGCGATCCCCATCTGCCGAAGGTGGACGGGATATTCATCGGCGGTGGCTTTCCGGAAACCCATCTCGATGCCCTGGAGGCGAATGCCAGCCTCCGCCGCGAGTTGCGCGCTACCATCGAAGCGGGCTTGCCCGTCTATGCCGAATGCGGTGGCCTGATGTACCTCTCCCGTAGCGTCGGCTGGCAGGGCAAGCGCGCCGACATGGTCGGCGCGATCCCGGCCGATGTGGTGATGAACCCGCGTCCGGCGGGGCATGGCTATATCCGCCTGCGCGAGACGGGGAAGGGGCCTTGGCCGAACGCCCGTGCCGAATTTTCCGCGCATGAATTTCATTATTCGACGCTGACCGATATTGGACCAGGCCTCGATTACGCCTACGAGGTTCTGCGTGGCACCGGGATCGATGGTCGCCGCGACGGTATCGTCTATCGCAACTTGCTGGCCAGTTATGCGCATCTGCATGATTCCGAAGCCAATTCCTGGCCACGACGCTTCGTGGGCTTCGTCCGCCATTGTTCCCTGGCTGCGCCGATGCGCCTCGCTGCCGGCGCCTGATGGCGCCGAGTTTTACTTGCGACGGCTGGGGAATTAGCTTAGATTTTTCTAATATAGGCTTTTGTCCGGCGTAGTGTTGCGCGGTCGGTCTGCCTGTCCGGCAGCCGGCGTGGCGGCGCGCCGAGGGGCCATTAGATAATGAGTGCCATAGGGCACAAGCAACGTCCCGCTGCGCAGGGAGCGGAAGCGGCCAGGATACCCCCCAACGAGATGCCTGCCGCAGGCAGCTTGGGGGGCAAGGCTCTGCGTTTGCCGCTGTTCCTTCTGCTTGGCGTGTTGGTCCTGCTAGCGATGCTGGCGTCTCTGTTCAATACAGAGCCGGAGTGGGGGAGGCCGATTTCAGTATTCCAGCTCGGCCTGATCGCCGCGGCGGCAGGATTGACGCTATTTCTGGAAGGACGCATCCGCCGCAATCTTCTGGAGCCGCTGGCACAGCTGCGCGATTGGGCGCGACGCATGCGCGCGGGCAATTTGACAGCGCGGATTCCAGAGCCAGAAGCCGAGGCTTTCCGCGAACTGGCGCATGATGTCAATGGCGTGGGCGAGATGGTATCCGGTCTGTCTCTGGAGATGGAGGAGAGGGTGCAGAAAGCTACCCGCCGCATCGCCCACAAGACGCGCTCGTTGGAAATCCTCTGCGATGTGGCGGCCACGATCAACACGTCGCGCGACATCAACCAGCTTCTCAAGAAATTCCTCGAAATCGTCAGCGAATTAGTTGAGGCTCGAGGCGGTCTAGTCCGTCTGCTGACCCGGGATGGGCAGCTGCGGTTGGTCGCCAGCGACGGGCTCGATGAAGAGATTGTTGGCCGCGAGCGCTTGGTGGCGGTGGGCCAGTGCGCCTGCGGCCGGGCGGTTTCGGGGCGGTCATTGCAATGCCACGGTGCCGAGCTTTGTCGCGGCGTGCTGGGCCGCCCGATCTTTGCCGGCGACGACGGAATGGAGATGGTAGCGGTGCCGTTGACCTATCGCGGCCGGGTGCTGGGCATCTACAACCTGTTTCTGGAGCGGCCGCTACCCTTTCCCCGCGAAGATCTGAACGATCTGCTCAAGAATATCGGCCGCCATCTGGGCATGGCGATCGAGAAGGCGCGGCTGGACGAAGAGGCAAAGCGTCTTAGCCTGATGGAGGAGCGCACGCTCCTGGCCCACGAACTGCATGACTCTCTGGCCCAGACCCTGAGCAGCCTGCGCTTCCAGGTGCGCACACTTGACGATACCCTTCAGGCCGGCGATCAGCCCGCGATCCAGTACAATCTCAGCCGCATCACCAACAGCCTGGACGAAGCCCATCGGGAATTGCGCGAATTGCTGGCCCAATTCCGCGCCCCCATGGACCAGAGCGGCCTTGTGAAGGCGGTCGAGAAGGTGGTCGACGGGTTCGGCCACGACAGCGGCATTGACATCTTCTTTCAACAGGAATGGCATGACACCCGTTTGCCAGTGAACGTGGAGGTGCAGATACTGCGGATCGTGCAGGAAGCCCTGGCCAATGTTCGCAAACATGGACAGGCCCATCACGTCCGGGTGATCCTTCACCATGATGAGACAAAGAATGCCTGTTGGGTTCTGATTGAGGATGATGGCGTTGGCTTCACGCAGACGGATATGGAGGGCCGCCCCGGTGAGCATCTTGGCCTGTCGATCATGGAGGATCGGGCGCGCCGTGTTGGCGGCTCACTACGGATCGAGAGCGAGGTGGGAGAGGGCACGCGGGTGATGCTCGCATTCCCCTTGTCAGGCGCGGCAGAGCCACCTATTCGGGCAACCGGATAGATTGGAAATGCACGTTCTCATCATTGACGACCACACGTTGTTCCGGGTCGGGCTGAAGGGCCTTTTGGAGCGGCGCGGGATCGAAGTCAGCGTCGTCGGCAACGGCGAGGACGGCGTGCGCGTGGCTGGCGAAATCCGGCCCGATGTGGTGCTGCTCGATCTTCAGATGCCCGGCATGAGCGGCATCGACGTACTGCAGCGTCTGCGCGAGACAGGTTTTGTGCAGCCGGTGGTGATGCTCACCACCAGCAACGACGAGCGCGACCTAGTGGGTTCGCTGCGCTGCGGCGCGCAAGGCTACCTGCTCAAGGACATGGACCCGGATGCGCTGGTCCGGGCACTGCATGAAATTCTTTCTGGTAAGACCGTGGTCACGCCGGACCTGACCACGGTTCTCGCCAAGGTGGTGCGGCATGGCGGTTCGGACGGCCAGGTCCGCCAGGTGCTGTTCGAGGATTTGACGCCGCGCGAGCTCGAAATCCTGCGCCATCTTGCCGAAGGCGAAAGCAACAAGATTATTGCCCGTCATCTCGGCATTTCGGATGGCACAGTCAAGCTTCACGTGAAGGCAATTTTACGCAAGCTGGGGCTCTCCTCGCGCGTCGAGGCCGCCGTATTGGCGGTACAGCGCGGCCTTGGTGTCAAGCCGTAAGTGCGTTAGCGAATCGCGGCGGCCAGATCGCGCAGTACACCCACCTCAAGCTGGGTTTCGCGAAGCCGATAGGCCACTGCGTCACCGATCGAAACAATGCCGACGAGTTCGCCCTGTTCGACCACAGGCAAATGACGGATGCGACGCTCGTTCATCTCCTGCATGATGTCCTTCACTGTATCGTCTGGATGGCAGGTGATGACTGGAAAGGACATGATGTTACGCACAGGCATATCGAGGATGGCTTTTCCGTAACGAGTAACGCCGGCGACTATATCGCGCTCGGACACGACGCCGACGATGCGGCCGTGGCCGTCGCACACCACAGCCACGCCCACCCGTTTTCCGGTGAGAATCGCTGCTGTTTCAGAAACTGAATGCTCCGGGCGGACCGTGTAAACCGCGTTGCCCTTGGTCTTGAGGATTGCTGCGACAGACATTGCCCTCTTCCTTCTTGTCCGTACCGCCTTTGGAATATACCACCGTGAATGACGGATGGTCGGAAAGATAACGTATGGCCGGACTTTTTGAATAATACTGGTTTTAAATCGCAAAAAACCATATCTCCAAAGCGGTAACTTCGCTGCGCAGTCTATTTTCGCGCCAGAAAACCCGCCGCCGCATGTCGCGGCGATTACGCTTGCGTCACATTGTAATCGAGGCGGCGCGCTATTTCGCCGGTTTGGCGGCGATCTTCTCGAGCTTTTCGGCACGGATAATGTTGCCGTCGAGCCCGGCCTGCTTGGCGGTGCCGCCATAGGCCACCGTCATAAGCTGGCTGTAATAAGTCACAGGCATGTGGAATTTGGTGCCGTAGCGGGCGTTGATCTGGTCCTGGTAGATTTCGACATTCATCTGGCAGACCGGGCAGGGGGTCACGATCATCTCGGCGCCGTGATCATAGGCGGATTCGACGATTTTGCGGATCTGGGCCTGACTCTTCTCCGGCTCTGAAAAGGCGAGGGCGCCGCCGCAGCAGGTGACCTTCTGATCGTATTTCTTCGCCGGCTCGCCGCCGACGGTTTCGACCAACTTGTCGAGGTATTTCGGGTTCTCGAAGGACTCGCCAGCCACGCCGAAGGGGCGGTTGGTCTGGCAGCCAACATAGCCGGCGATCTTTATATCGGTCAGCGGCTTGACCACCGGCTTGGCCAGCGCCTCGTAGCCGATATCCTCGATCAGCACCTCCACCATGTGGCGGATGGGAACTTCCCCCTTGTAGTCTTTGCCCAACCCGGCTTCGCTAAGCGCGGTTTTGGTATCATCGAGCAAGCGCCGGGAATGTTGCAGACAGCGCTGCGTTTCCTTGGCGCCCAGCCAGCAGGCCGCACAGGTCGCCACTATGTCCTGCCCGGGATTGTGCTTCTCGGACAGCGCGATGTTGCGCGCGTTCATGGCATGGCGCGGCAACTCGCCGCCTTCGGCATAGCCGATCGAGGCGCCGCAGCAGTTCCAGTCCGGTATCTCGTTGAGCGCAATGCCCAGCGTCTTGCACATGGCATTGACGGAGGTCATGTAGTTGACCGCTGATGCCTTGGTTTCCGACGAACAGCCCGGATAGAACGAATATTGTTTGGTCATGACTGGGCCCTCACGCGAAACCCTTGCGCTTGTCTTCAAGCTCTTTGGCCTTTTTCAGCATCGCTTGGATGCCCTTCCTGTCCTTGCAGTTGCCACCGGCCAGAAGGCCGAACGGGTTCAGCCTCCTCGTCTTCAGCATGCCGAGGCCGATAGGCAGCATCTGCAGTGATTTTTTTATGCCGGTGGCGAAGCCATCCATGAAATAGAGGCCGAGCGAAAGCTTCAGTTCGTTGGCGCGGCCGCCGGCGGCGATATTATTCCAGAACAGCTTGGCGAAGCGCCGCGTCGGGTTCATCTTGGGTGCCAGGCCTAGGCGGTGCGCGTAATTGGCCAGGCCGTGCATGATATGCGTGATCGGCAGCTCGCGTGGGCAGCGCACGATGCAGTTGTAGCAGGAGGTGCACATCCACATTGACTCGCTAGACAATACATCGTCGCGCAGGCCGGCACGAATCATCATGAAGATTTCCTGCGGCGGATGCTCCCAATAGGGGCCGAGCGGGCAGGAGCCGGCGCAGACGCCGCACTGCATGCACATCTTGACCCATTCACCGTCTTCGACATTGGCCTCGACCTCCTTGAGGAAGTCGTTGCGGTAGTTTCCGACGGCCATTCTGCGGTCGCTCATCGCTGTCCCACCTAGAATTTCAGCGGACTCATGCCGATTTCAATCACCTTCGCCACCAGCCCGTCGATCAGTTTGGGGGTGCGCAGGGCATCGGTGATCGCCACTTCGAACAGCTGCACGCGCTCGGGCTCCAAGTTCATCTGCTTCAGCGTGTCGTCAACCTTGCTGGCGCGATAGGTGGCAAGCTCCGAGCCCTTCACGAAGTGGCACTGGTAATCAATACCATGCTTGCAGCCCATCAGTGCCACAGCGTCGTAACCGCTGTTGAGCGCATCGGTGATCCAGATGGTGTTGACAGAGCCCAGGCAGCGCACCGGAATGATACGGGCGAAAGCGCTGTAATGCTGGTTATTCATGCCCGCCATGTCAAGCGCCGGATAGGCATCGTTCTCACAAGCCAGGATCAGGACGCGGGGCTTTTCCGAAAATTCATCTGGGATATCCACCGCTTTGATCTGCGCGCCGACGGTGTCGACCGAGTAGTTCTCGAACGAGATCACGCGCACCGGGCACGCGCCCATGCAAGTACCGCAGCGCCGGCAGCGGCTTTCGTTAAATACGGGATAGCGCTTCTCATCCTCGTCAATGGCGCCGAATGGGCATTCCACGGTGCAGCGCTTGCACTGGGTGCAGCCTTCGCGACGATATTGCGGGAAAGAGAGGTCGCCCGCGCGCGGATGGGCGGCGCGGCCGGCTGCGGCATTCTCCACGGCCTGTATCGCTTTCAGCGCGGCGCCCGTGGCGTCGTCCATCGCCTGCGCCATGTCCATGGGCCGGCGCACCGGACCGCAGGCATAGATGCCCGTGCGCCGCGTTTCGTAGGGAAAGCAGATGAAGTGCGAATCGGTAAAGCCGTAGCGCAGTTGCGGTAGATCCTTGCCCTGCCGATAGGTCAGGTTGAGAATTGATTTGTCCGCGGCGGCGGCCTGCGCCTCGTCGCTCGTTTCGATATCGATGCCGGAATTGGGCACCTGCCCTGTGGCGAGCACGACAAGGTCGGCCTCGATGTCTGCGTCTTGATCGAGGATCAAGTCCTTGAAATCCACCTTGAGAGCAGCTGCGGTTGGCGTGACGGTGGAAACCTTGCCCTTGGTGAAGGTAATGTCCTTGCGCTGCGCGCTGCGGTAAAAATCCTCGCCGTTTCCCGGTGTGCGCAGATCGCTATAGATGATCGTGGTGTCAATAGCCGGGTCGGCATCCTTGAAATACATCGCCTGCTTGATCGACGTATTGCAGCAATAGCCGGAGCAATAGGGCAGGCGGCCGTCGTCTGCGCTGCGCTGGCCTGCGCATTGCACGAACACCACGCGCTTTACCGGCTTGCCGTCTGATGGCCGCGTGATCGGAGCGCCATCGGCCGCCGCCACCAGTTTTTCCAGGCCGAGTTGGTCTATAACATCTAGCGTTCTGCCGTAGGAGAATTCCGTCAGCGCATTGGCGTTATAAGGGGTGAAACCGCTGGCCTGGATGATGGCACCAACCGTTTCGCTGCGATTATTGCCCCCGGTCGAGGCGATCTCGACGGTGAAGCGGCCCGGTGCGCCGCTGGTCTGGGCGATGGTGGAATTGATGAGCGTTGTAATATGCGGATTGCTGCATACGCTGTTCACCAGTTCAGCAAGGCCAGTTTCCTGCGGCTCGGTAAATGGCTCCTTCGCAGGGACGCGCCTATACAGGTGCCGCGCGATGCCGCCCAGTTCGTCACTCTTCTCGACCAGTAGCACTTCGTAACCTGCCGCCGCTACCTCACGCGCTGCTGTGAGGCCGCTGATACCGCCACCGACCACCAAGATGCGCTTGCTGCCGCCACGGTTGGGATTGCCGGCGGGCGCGCGCATGGCTTTGGCTTCGGCGCAGGCCATCCGCACATAATCCGCCGCAGCTTCCTGGGTGGTTTCGCGCGCGTCGTCGGTGTCCGGGTGTACCCAGATCACGCCCTCGCGCAGATTGGCGCGGGTTACGCAGACGCCGTCAAAAGTGAAGGCCTCCGCCTTGGCCCGGCGCGAGCAGGCCGCGATGGCAATCTGGTTCACGCCCGCGGTAATGTCGTTCCCGATCATCGCCAAGCCATCGGCGTGGCAAAGGAAATCGTGCTCGCGCACCACCTGCGCCTTGCCTTCCTTTTGCGCGACCTTGGCGAGTTCGGCGCAATCCAGCCGCTCGCCCAGGCCGCAGCCCTTGCAGATATAGGCGCCGAGTTTCATCTCTCCCGCCATGATCAGGCCTCCGCTGCGGCGATACGATTGACGACCTGGATCGCCCGGAGCGCGGCTGCTGTGGCGTTCTGCACCGAGCGGTTGACGTCGAGCGGATTGCCCGCGCAGCCGGCCGCGAAGATAGCGCCGTTTTCGTCATTCGTCTCGATAAAGCCGTTGGCATCGCCGTGCATCCCGGTCGCTATCTCTTCGGCGCGGACGGAGGGCTGCATGCCGATAGCCAGGATGCAGAGGTCATGCCGATTGTCATAGCGATGATAGCCTTCGGTATCGACGCCGTGCAGCACAGGATCGCCGCTTGACTCGTCTTCGGTGATATTCGCGACTTTGGATTTTATGAACGTGACGCGCGGGTCGGCCTGGACCTTCTGATAGAAATCCTCGAAGCGGTCGATAGCACGGATATCGATGTAATATATACTGACCTTGGCATCCGGATCGTCGCCATAGCGTTCGGCGATGTAGGTGCTCTGTTTGAGCGTGGCCATGCAGCAGATGCGCGAGCAATGCTTGAGGTAGTTGCGGTCACGAGAACCTGCGCATTGGATAAAGGCGATGTTTCTGGCTTCCTTTCCGTCTGAGGGGCGGAGCAACTTGCCGCCGGTGGGGCCGGAGGGGTCCATCATGCGCTCGAACTCGACGCTAGTTATCACGTTGGTGAAGCGGTCGTAACCGTAGGGCTGGATTTTTGCCGCGTCGAAAGGTTGCCAGCCCGTGGCCCAGATAATGGCGCCGACATTGACCGTGAAGCTTTCCGGCTTCATGTCGAGATCGATGGCGTCATGGGCGCAGGCGGCATTCGCGGCCTCACCTTCTGCCGTACCGACGATCGAAGGATCGATCACATAGCGTTGCGGATAAGCCATGACGAAAGGCAGATAAGCTGCCTTGATCTTTCCTAAGTTGTAGTCGAAGGCGTTGGGAATTTCGCTCGACACCGCCTTGGCACAGGCGCCGCAGGCCGTGCAATTCTCGTTCACATAGCGCGGACGGGTCAGCAGGTTGACCGTATAGTTTCCGGCGGTCCCAGTTACTGCTGTCACCTCGGTCATGGTCAGGATGTGTACGCGTTTGTTGGCTTTGAGGCGGCGCGTATTGATTTCCATGCCGCAGGTCGGATGGCAGAGCTTGGGGAAATAACGGTGGAACTGGCTCACGCGCCCGCCGAGCGACGGCGACTTCTCGATCAGCAGGACGTGCTTGCCGCATTCGGCGGCTTCGAGCGCTGCCGTCATGCCACTGATACCGCCGCCGGCCACGAGAATCGTTTCGTTGGTTGGGACTAGCTTCGCCATTCATCGCCCCTGCTGAAGGATTTGATCGGATTTTGAGATGATGGACCGGAGCGGCTTATTTTCCGGGTGTCCTTGCAATCGAAACCAAGCAGTCGCACGCCCTGTCCTCCGCTTCGACAACGGTGGCCCTCCGTTTGTCGCCGTGGCTGCGGCAATGGTCGCTGCTCCGGGCGTTAAGTGAATATCCCAGAGGGAATATCCCGCATGACCGGGATCAAATTCCCCCGCGGTATCGCATAATACAAATGCAGCATGTGAGATTAAGATACGGGTTGCGGCATCGGCATCGCCGAACGCAGCCGTGACCGCAGGCTGGGGAGGTAGACCTCGAACGGGCGGCGGGTTCTACGCCGTACCATCCGCAGGAAGTCGGGCGCGGTGTCTGGCCAGGTCTTCGGACTGCATGGATTACTCCGCGAGCGGCTGGTGGTGTCAGCAGAAACGGGAACTGGTCAACAGATGTCAAAGCTCGTTAATCCACACGGCGGCGCCGAGTTGAAGCCACTGCTTCTCAATGGCGAGGCACTGAAGAACGAACTGCGGCGCGCCAGGGAACTCCCCCCGCTCAGGGTGACTTCGCGCGAAGTGGGCGACCTCATCATGATGGGTATCGGCGGGTTCACGCCGCTGGACGGCTTCATGACCTACGCCGATTGGCAGGGCGTGTGCGACGGCATGAAGACAGCGAGCGGCCTGTTCTGGCCGATCCCCATCACGCTTTCGGCCGACAAGGCCGCGGCAGACTCCTTCAAGGAAGGCCAGGATATCGCGCTGCTTGACGGCGAGAACGGCGCGATTCTGGCGACCATGACCATCACCGAGAAATACACCATCGACAAAGCCCATGAGTGCATGACGGTGTTCAAGACCACCGATGCCGAGCATCCTGGCGTCCAGATGGTGATGGCGCAGGGTGAGGTGAATATCGCCGGACCCGTGAAGGTTTTGTCGCAGGGCGATTTCCGGGCGAAATATCCCGGCATGTTCCTGACGCCGGCGGAAACGCGCGCCATGTTCGATGCCAAGGGCTGGAGCACGGTGGCGGCATTCCAGACCCGCAATCCGATGCATCGTAGCCACGAATATCTGGCCAAGATTGCCATCGAAACCTGCGATGGCGTGCTGATTCATTCTCTGCTCGGCAAGCTCAAGCCGGGTGATATCCCAGCCGATGCACGCAGCGCTGCGATTTCCGTCTTGATTGAAAAATACTTTGTCAAGAACACGGTGATCCAGGCCGGCTATCCGCTGGACATGCGCTATGCCGGTCCGCGGGAGGCGCTGCTGCACGCGCTGTTCCGCCAGAACTACGGCTGCTCGCACCTGATCGTCGGCCGCGATCATGCTGGCGTCGGCGATTATTACGGTCCCTTCGATGCGCATCATATCTTCGACCAGATTCCGAAGGACGCGTTGGAAACTAGGCCGCTGAAGATCGATTGGACCTTCTGGTGCAACAAGTGTGAGGGCATGGCTTCGATGCGCACCTGTCCGCACGAACCCGAAGACCGGCTGCTGCTCTCGGGCACCAAGCTGCGCAAGGCGTTGTCGGAAAACGAACCGGTTCCCGATCATTTTAGCCGGCCCGAGGTGCTGGACATCCTGCGCGCGTATTATGCCGGACTCAAGGACGACGAGAGAATAACGGTCAAACTGGCGGGCCATTCGGCCCGCTAGCTCGGCTGTGACGAAAACGAAGAGAAAATTGTCAACAAAAGGCTGAGGAGGCCATTTATGCCCTCATTTGTTCGGACCGAAAAATGCGATGGCTGCAAGGGCCAGGACAAGACTGCGTGCATGTATATTTGCCCGCACGATCTGATGCGCTTGGACAAGGATGGCTCGGAAACCGGGCATGCTATGCGAGCGTATAATCAGGAGCCCGAGCAGTGCTGGGAGTGTTATTCGTGCGTGAAGATTTGCCCGCAGAATGCGATCGAGATGCGCGCATACGCGGATATTGTGCCGCTCGGCGGCGTGGTGCAGCCCCTGCGCGGCACGGACTCGATCGTGTGGACCGTCAAGTTCCGCAACGGGGTAGTGAAGCGATTCAAATTCCCGATCCGCACCACGCCCGAAGGCTCCGTCAAGCCTTATGAAGGTAAGCCGAAGCCCGATATGTCCAAGCTCGGCCAGCCCGGCTTGTTCACGATGGACGGCGCGGCTCTGAAGGGCGATCGCAGCCAGCTGCTGCAGCTGAAATAAGATTCGAGACACGACACGAGATTCTGGCGGAAAGAGAACACAATGTCCGATACCAAATTGCTTCCGAGTAACCCTGAAGTCGTCGAGGAAGAGGTCGATATCCTCATCATCGGCGGCGGCATGGCCGCCTGCGGCGCGTCCTACGAAATCATGCGCTGGGCTGAGGGCACTGGCCTCAAGGTCAAGCTGGTCGACAAGGCGGCGATGGATCGCTCCGGCGCGGTGGCCCAAGGCCTTTCGGCGATCAACACCTATCTGGGCGATCAGGATCCGGCCGACTACGCCCGCATGGTCGCCAACGACTTGATGGGCATCACGCGCGATGACCTCGTTTATGACGTTGGCCGCCATGTGGACGACTCGGTGCAGCTCTTCGAAGAGTGGGGTCTGCCGATCTGGAAGCAGCCAGGCGACGAGGGCAAGACACTCAAGGACGGCGGCAAGCCCGTGCGCTCCGGCAAATGGCAGATCATGATCAACGGCGAATCCTACAAGTGGATTGTCGCCGAAGCGGCCAAGAAGGCGCTCGGAACCGAGAACATTCAGGAGCGTGTCTTCATCGTCAAACTGGTGAATGACAAGAACGATCCCACCCGCGTAGCCGGGGCGGTTGGTTTCTCGGTGCGCGAGGCCAAGGTCTATGTCTACAAGTTCAAGGCGTGCCTGCTGGTCGCGGGCGGTGCGGTGAACATCTTCCGTCCGCGCTCAGTGGGCGAGGGCACCGGCCGCGCCTGGTATCCGGTGTGGAACGCGGGCTCGACCTACGCCATGGCGGCCGAAGCTGGCGCCGAAATGACTATGATGGAGAACCGCTTCGTTCCCGCCCGCTTCAAGGACGGTTATGGCCCGGTGGGCGCCTGGTTTCTTCTGTTCAAGGCCAAGGCCACCAACGCTTTCGGCGAAGTCTATATGGACACCAACAAGGAGATGCTGAAGGACTATCCGCCCTACGGCCTCGCCGCGGTGCCGGCCACCTGCCTGCGCAATCATCTGATGATGAAGGAGATGAAGGAAGGCCGCGGCCCGATCTATATGGACACGCCGGCGGCGATGGCCAAGCTGGCCGAGAAGATGACCCCGAAGGAGGTCAAGCATCTCGAAGCGGAAGCCTGGGAAGATTTCCTCGATATGTGCATCGGACAGGCTGGTGTGTGGGCGGGCGAGAATATCGAGCCGGAGAAGAAGCCTTCCGAATTGATGCCGACTGAGCCCTACCTGCTCGGTTCGCATTCTGGTTGCTGCGGCATCTGGGTATCCGGGCCCGAAGATCTTGGCGCGCCGGCGGACTGGCATTGGGGCTATCGCTCGATGACCACGGTGAAGGGTCTCTTCACTGCGGGCGACGGCGTGGGCGCTTCCGGTCACAAATTCTCGTCGGGTTCGCATACTGAGGGACGCATTGCTGCGAAGGGCATGTTGAAGTTCGCGCTCGATAACAAGGATTGGAGGCCGGAATTCGAGGCATCCACACAGGAACTGGTGGACGAAATCTGGCGGCCGGCGCGAACCTTCCTGGAGAATAAGGACTACAGCACCGCCGTGGATGTGAATCCAAACTATATCACGCCAAAGATGCTGCAATTCCGGTTGCAGAAGATCATGGACGAATATGTGGCCGGTGTGGCGACGTGGTACCAGACAAATGCGAAGATGCTCGAGATCGCCGAGGAGAAACTCGGCATGCTCAAGGAAGACGCGTTGAAAATGCGCGCCAAAGATTTGCACGAGCTGCTGCGGGCCTGGGAGAACTATCATCGCGTGCTCACCGCCGAAGCGCACATGAAGCACATCCAGTTCCGCAAGGAGAGCCGGTATCCCGGTTTCTACTACCGGATGGATCACAATTTCATCGACGAAGAGAACTGGAAATGCTTCGTCAATTCGACTTATGATCGCAAGACGAAGACGTGGAATGTCTTCAAGCGTCCGCATGTCGACCTGGTGTCGAAGCCGACGTCGGGGCACTGATTGTACTCCGCGCGCTGCAATGCGCTGGAGAGTGGTGTAACGAGGAACGGGAACCTCGGGTGTGGGCGCCGCCGTACCGGCGCGGTGCTGCCCCGGGCCGAAGAGCTGCACGAACGCGACTGATCTGCAATTCGCAGGCAGTCGTCGTTCGCGCCAGGAATCCCGGCCAGCCAGGAGGAAAACGATGCCGGACCAGACGCCGGACAGGCCGCTTTACATTCTTCTGTGCTCAGGCGAGCACGAGAAAGTCCAGATGGCAGCGATGATGGCTTCGGTGGCGGCAGTGTCGAACCGCGCCGTCGAGGTGTTCGTAAGCATGAATGCGATCTTCGCATTCAGGAAAGACGCAGCAGCCGATCAGCGCTATCGCGGCGGTGATTTCTCAAAAATCCTTAAGGACAAGAAGGCGCCGGACGCCCTCACTCTGTTCGAACAGGGCAAGGAGCTGGGTGACCTCAAGGTCTGGGCATGCTCGATGGCGCTCGATGTTCTTCACTGGGAGATGGAAAATCTGGCACCAGGCATCTTCAACGAGCCGCTTGGTCTGACCAAATTCCTGTCCGATGCGGAGCAGGGCCAGTTCGTGACGCTTTGACGGGAAGGCGACAGCCATGACAGACAAGATCAAGGTCGATGCACGTGGAGCGTTCTGCCCTGGTCCGCTGATGGAGATGATTGCCGCGCTCAAGCATATGAACGTCGGCGACGAAATCGAGATCTGGTCCAGCGACAAGGGATCGGCCAAGGATATTCCCGAATGGGTCAAAAAAGTGGGCCACGAGCTCGTCTCGAATGACGAGCGCGAAGGATATTGGAGCATCGTAGTACGAAAGGCGAAATGAAGACGACGTAACGTGAAACAAAACAGATCGGGTGGCAACCGCCGCCGCGGTGCGGCGAAGCTGCCACCGGGAGGAAACCAAAGATGGCGAAGAAGATTGTAATCGTTGGTGGCGGGTTATCGGGCACGATCGTGGCGAACGGTCTATGCCGCCAGTTGCGCGAGGAGCTGAGCAGTGGCAGCGTGACCATCACGATGCTGGGCACCTCGGACAAACATCTCTACCAGCCAGGATTGCTCTACATCCCGTTTGGGCGCATCCGGGAATCCGAACTGTTCCGCGACCAGCGAAAGGTTCTGGATCGCCGCGTTCCGTATTTCATCGACCCCGCGGCGCATATCGACGTCGAAAAGAAGACGGTTGCCACCAAGTCTGGCAAGACCTACGCCTATGATTTCCTGGTGGTCGCCACCGGTTCGCGCATCCGTCCGGACATCATTCCGGGCATGGAGGAGGGAGCGCACTGGTTCTACGATCTCGATGGCGCACGCAAGATGCGCGATACGCTGCAGGGTTTCCAGGGCGGCAAGGTCGTGGTCAACGTCAATGCGCCTCACAAATGCCCAGTGGCGCCACTCGAAGTGACCTTCATGTTGCGGGATTTCTTCGCGGCCAAAGGCGTCCTCGACAAGACAGAGATCACCTACACCTATCCCATCGGGCGGTTGCACGCGCTGGAACCCGTGGCACATTGGGCGGTGCCGGAATTCGAGAAACATGGCATCAAGTCGGAGATATTCTTCAATACGAAATCGGTCGATGCCGGAAGCAAGACGATCACGTCGGAAGAAGGCGTGACGTTGCCATACGACCTGCTGGTCACCATTCCGCCGCACACCGGCCATCAGGTCATCACGGACTCCGATCTCGGCAAGGGCGGCTGGGTGCCGACTGAGCGCAATACGCTCCTGCGCGAAGGCTCCAGTGACGTTTTCGTGGTGGGCGACACGACCAATATCCCGATTTCGAAAGCCGGTTCGACCGCGCATTTCGAGGCTGATACTATTATCGACAACCTGTCGTCGCTCATCAAGGAAGGGCGCTGGGCCCGCAATTATGACGGCAAGGTGTTCTGCTTCGTGGAAACCGGCCTGAACAGCGGTACCTATGTCTGGTTCAATTACACGACGCCGCCCAATCCCGGCCCGCCGTCGCAGATGATTCACTGGTTCAAGCTCGCCTACAACCGGCTGTACTGGCTTTCCGCCCGCGGCCTGTTGTGACGAGCGGGAGGTTGCCATGAGCGACACTGAGCTTTCCGAACGGCGTTCGGCGGACGTGGTGCGTCTGGCCGAAGCCGCACGCGAGGCCTTGACCGATTCGATGGTCGAGCGTCTCACGACTACCAGTGCCAACGCGATGGAGGTGGTCGACCGGCTCAACGATCCGGGCACGAGCGAGGCCATCCATGCGCTGATCGACCGCGTGACCGAGTTGCACAAGGGCGGCGGATTGGATGCGCTGTTCGATCTGCTGCGGCTCGTTAACGGTGCGCGTGAGGCGGCGACCGACTCGATGGTCGAGCGACTGACCGTAACTGCCGGCAACGCGCTGCAGCTTCTCGACCACCTAAACAACGAGGACACCAGTTCGGCCATAGAGCAGACGGTTCATCGCTTTACCGAACTGCACAAGGCTGGCGCGGTCGACACCCTGTTCGACACGGTCATGCTGCTTCATGCGGCCCGTAGCGCGACGACCGACAGCATCATCGAGCGCGTGTTTGCCTCGTTCGAGCAGATGCTGAACACGGTGGGCACCGAGGCCCTGGGGCTGCTGGCCGAGAATGCCTGCCATGCCCTGTGCGAGGCAGCGGAGGAATCGGAGCAAACGGCGCCGAAGGGCGGGTTGTTTGCGATCCTGTCGCTGCTCTCGCAGCCGCAAACCCAGCGGTCGCTGTTGTTCCTGCTTAACTTCGGCGAGAAGTTGCGGCAGCGGACATCCGTAGCGCGTTAACGCCTGTCAAAGGTGATGCAAATTGCAGGGCGCGGGCGGTGGTCCGCGCCCCATTTTTCCGCCTTGGAACCTCCGCAGAGTACGAATCGAAACATTACCGGAGGTGCTGTCGAGGGTCTGGATCGGCTCTGCCCCGGTCAAGCCGCCGCACCGTGCGGCAAATAGTTTCATGAATATATTTGGATGATGTCGCATATAAACAAATAATTCTTCTTATGTCTTTCGTACAATCGCAAAAATATAAGTATTTGAAACGGAAATACGCGTAACTAACCAAGTATATATAGCTTAAACGTTTATAAACATAGAAATAATTCTATTATGTATCTTTTCATGTAGCGTAATTTCAAACATGTACATCTATTGTACTTATCATGAAATATAGATTTTATGCGAATAAATTGCAATGTAACGGCCATTTAACGGTAGGAATCTTACGTATTTCGGCGCCGCCGTCCGGGGCGTAGTGGGAGGTGCTCGAGTGGGGACTCTGGTCAGGACCGGTGTGGGACCACCCGGATGGACCGCCATCCGCTTGGGCAGTGACGTTTGGCGCAGAAAGAGCGATGAACCTTCCGCTTCAACTCGACCGACGCGACGTTGTTCCGCTGCAGGATCAGTTGTTCGAACAACTCCGTCAGATGATTGTGACGGGAAGGCTCAAGCCTAATTCCCGGGTTATTGCCACGCGTTTTCTGGCCGAGCAGGCCGGCGTCTCTCGCACCACGGTGCTCCTTGCCTACGAGAGGCTCATCAGCGAGGGCTATCTTGAGACGCGCCCGGCCATCGGCACCTTTGTCTGTTCCGCACTGCCTGATGAACCCAAGCCAAAATCGGTGCGCAACTCGTCCGAGGACATTCCGCGTCATGCCTCGCTGTACCCGGCCGTTTTCCACGGCTCGCTGACTCCCAGACCCTATGTTCCGGATCAGACGGTTGATTTCAGCCTGTCTCGGCACGACGCCAGTCATCTGTTGCCGCCCAAAATCTGGCTGCAAGGAGTGCGCAGCGTACTGGCGCGTGAGCCCAATGGAATGGCTGATCCGCTGCCGGCGGCCGGGGTGGCGTCGCTTCGGCGCGTGATCGTGGATTATCTTGCGGCGACGCGCGGCATCATGGCTTCGCCGGAGCAGGTGATCATCGTCGTTGGCCGGCGGCAGGCCTGCGGTCTTATCGCCCACCTGTTTCAGCGCCGGGGGGACCAGGTGGTTCTGGAATCGCCCGGCGACGAGGGCATCGCCAGCTTCTTCAAGGCCCGCGGCGCCGAGCTCGTACCTGTGCCGGTTGATGAACACGGATTGCAGACCGATCGACTGCCCAAGGGCCCCGTCTCTATGGCCTATGTCACGCCGGCCCGCCACAATCCGATCGGCGGAACGATGCCGCAGACGCGGCGGGCGGCAATGATCGGCTGGGCCCGCGAGGCCGGCGCCTATTTGCTCGAGGACGATAGCGACAGCGAGTTTCGTTACCACGGCACCACGCCGCTGCCGTTGGCCGCCCTCGATCCCTATGGACTGGTTTTCTATACCGGTTCCTTTGCCAAGACGCTCGGTGCCGGTGTCGGCCTCGGCTATCTAGTCGTGCCGGCCGAATTTGTGGATGCCATCCTGGCGATCAAGTCGATGGCGGAAGATGGGCGGCCGTGGCTCGAGCAGATGGTGATCCGCGACCTTCTGATCAGTGGCGAATACGAACATCATCTGCGTCGAGTTCGCAAAGTCTACCTTGAGCGTCGTGATTGCCTGATCGAGGCCTTGCGCGCGCATTTCGGCGATATCCGGCTTATCGGCACTGAAGTCGGTACCCAACTCACATGGGTCTTGCCGGACCAGTTTCCGTCAGCCCGCGCCGTCTGCGATGCGGCGCGCGTACATGGCGTGAATATCGAAAGAGTTGTCGCGACCAGCCCGGAAACCGCCAGGCTGTGCCGTTTTCACGACAGAGCCTTGGTGTTCGGTTACTCCGCGCTAACAACCGAACACCTTCAGCAGGGCGTTGCCCGTTTGGCCGATGCCCTAAGCGTTTGAATGGTAAGGTAATAGTCCAGACGTTCCGGAACGAATCCAGCTTGCGGCATTTTCGCCCGACAGGGGCTGGTATCATCAAGTTTCACCGTCTTGGCACTACGCCTTCCTTGCACACGCTGCCAGATATAGCGCGTTAACCGCGAAGCGAGTCTCTTCGCGAAGTTGGAAGGGGACGAAGGTGCAGTTCAAAGAAACGATGAATGGGTGGATCCAGGGATTGCTGGGATTTGTTCGGAACAATTCCAGGCTTCTGATTGTGGCCGTGGTATCGGTCGTGGTCGGTATCGGTATCGCAGGCACGTACGGCAGCCTGATCGATTATACGAGCCACCTCGAATTCTGCGCGCATACCTGCCACGAGATGGAAGCGACGGTGTACCAGGAGTACACCCACAGCAAGCACTTCAAGAATGAGTTCGGTGTCGTCGTGGCCTGTCCGCAGTGCCATGTGCCGCACAACGACTGGCCGGCCACGTTCCGCGCGAAGTTCTTCGCCGCGTTCGAACTGTGGAACCATTTCATCGACAAGGAATACGAACTGAAGAACTTCGAGCCGCGTCGCGTGATGCTGGCCAAGAAGGTCTGGGATGAGTTCGCGCGCACCAACGCGGCGACCTGCAAGTCCTGTCACCAATACCAGAACATGGTGCTTACCGATCAGCGGCCCAGCATCCGCGCCCAGCACACCGACGCGATGAAGAAGGACGAGAACTGCCTCGATTGCCACAAGTGGCTGGTTCACAAGCAGCTCATCAAGCCGGCCGCCCCCACAAGCTTTGAATTCTGAGAAACGCGAGGAGATGCGTATCATGAATGTGTCGATGAAGGTGTTGACCGTCACCCTGGGTTTTGCAGGCGCGCTCTGCGTATCGAGCGCGATTGCAGCGCCAAACTGGTCGTCCGTTCCGGCGAAAGATGTCGAGCTGTTCTATCCGGGCCAGTCGTCCTGGGA
The DNA here is from genome assembly GCA_018971835.1 of Alphaproteobacteria bacterium. GTDB lineage: Bacteria > Pseudomonadota > Alphaproteobacteria > Micropepsales > Micropepsaceae > Rhizomicrobium. The sequence continues at coordinate 1,887 of JAGWZW010000063.1, read as the reverse complement.
GTGGCTGTTGACGCCGTCCGAACATCCCGGCGCCACCAAGTTTCGTGGCGGAAAGAACTGCTTTGCCTGCCATAACGGCGACGAAAAGAACATGGGCAAGCTGATCGCCTCGGGCAAGAAGAACGAGCCGGCGCCGATTGCCGGCAAGTCCGGCTCGATCGACGCCAAGGTGCAGATGACGCATGACGCGACCAACATGTATGTCCGCCTCGTCTTCGCGCCCGGCAGCCAGCCTGATGCCAAGCAGGACAAGGAATTCGCCACCAAAGTCACGATGATGATCGATGCCGGCGGCGTTCCGGAAGTGGCCCGTGGCGGCTGCTTTGCGATGTGCCATCAGGATTCGGCGGATATGCCGGCGGCGAATGGCGCAGACCGCACCATGTATCTCTACAAGACGCGCCAGAAGCTGACGGCCAATGGCGGCGGCGACGCGTTGGTCCCTGCTGATGCCCTGGCGAAGCTGAAGGCGAGCGGATACTCGGTCGAGTACTGGCAGGCGCGCCTGAATGAGGGCAAGCCGGCGGTGGTCGAGAACGGCGAGATCTTCGCCAAGCGCGAAGAGACAAAGCCGACTGTGGTGAGCGCCGATGCCAGCTACAAGGGCGGCACCTGGACGGTGACGTTGACGCGCAAGCTGAACGCGCCGGGCATGGTCGCGCTCGCGCCGGGCAAGACCTACACCGTGGGTTTCGCGATCCACGCGGGCCACACCAACAAGCGTTTCCACTACGTCTCGTTTGAGCGGTCCATGACCCTGGACGGCGGCAATGCGGATTTCGTTGTGAAGTGAGTGTGATTAGGGGATTCGACAAAGCAGGAGAAAAGCGCATGTCGATAGGAAATCGCGTAAGTGTGCTAGCAGGACTGGCTTTGTTTTGCGCCGTAGCCTTGGGCGCAGCAAAGCCGGCTCTTGCAGGGGGCACGCAACAGGGTGCGACGGCCACACCGGCCGCCACATCCGAAGCAACGGCACCGGACGCGTCGACGCCGTTATACAGCGCTCGTGGCGCCGCCACGTGCATGAAGTGTCACGACTCGGACATCGTCGAGCCGGGACATACCTACAAAGCAGCGACGCCGATCTTTTCGACACCGCACTCCATGAAGGGCGACAGCCATTCGCCGTTCGGCCAACATGAATGCGAATCCTGCCACGGACCGGCTCAGGCTCACGTCGAGAGCACGCCGCCCAAGGGCCAGAAGAAAACGCCGGTGCCGGTGGACTTCACCGGGCCTGACGCCGCTCCGGTCGCCGCACGCAACCAGGTCTGCCTGTCCTGCCACCAGAACGGCTTGCGGATGGACTGGGCCGGGAGCATGCATCAGAACAACGGCCTGGCCTGCGTGAGCTGCCATACGATCCACGTGAAGAAGGATCCGATCCTGGTGCGCGCGACGCAGCCCGACAAATGCTTCACCTGCCATGCCGAACAGCGCGCGCTGACGCTGCAATATTCGCACCATCCGGTCCGCGAGGGTAAAGTGGTCTGCTCGGACTGCCATAATCCGCACGGCTCGGCCGGCCCGGATCTGCTGAAGAAGGTTCGCGTCACCGATCTTTGCTACACCTGCCATGCCGACAAGCGCGGGCCCTATCTGTGGGAACATCAGCCCGTTCGCGAAGACTGCACCAACTGCCACAATCCGCACGGCTCGGAAAATCCGCGCCTGCTGAAGGAGAAGGTGCCGTTCCTGTGCCTGGATTGCCATTCGGCGACCAATGACATGGGTGGCGTGGGCGTCTCGGTTCACTCCGTCGCGCCGGGTAGCGGCAGCCTCTATCTCTATGGCGACCGCAGCTGCCTGAACTGCCACTCGCAGATTCACGGATCGAACAGCCCCAGCGGCTCGACGTTCTTCCGCTAAGACGAGGTGTAGCACCAT
>JAGWZW010000148.1 GCA_018971835.1 Alphaproteobacteria bacterium | reverse complement strand
GCCGGCCCGGCGGACAGCGTGGACTTCGCCGACGAGCGGGTGCGCGACGGCGGCGGGCGGGTGACGCTGGCCATGTTCGAATGCCTCAAGCCGATCATCGTGGCGGTGAACGGCGCGGCGGTGGGCGTGGGCGTCACCATGCAGTTGGCCGCCGATATCCGCCTCGCCTCGGAGAACGCGCGCTTCGGCTTCGTGTTCTCGCGCCGGGGCATCGTGCCGGAGGCCTGTTCGAGCTGGTTCCTGCCGCGCATCGTCGGCATCTCCAAGGCGCTGGAATGGTGCTATTCGGGCCGGGCGTTCCCGGCGGCCGAGGCGCTCAGCGGCGGCCTTGTCAGCGAGGTGCTGCCGGCGGACCAGTTGCTCGCCCGCGCCACTGCGATTGCCGCCGAAATCCGCGACAACGCCGCCCCGGTATCCGTGGCCCTGCTCAGGCAGATGATGTGGCGGCTCTCGGCGCTCGATCATCCGATGGCCGCGCACCGGATCGACAGCCGCGGCATCTATACCCGGGGCATGTCCGCCGATGTGAAGGAGGGCGTGATGAGCTTCCTGGAAAAGCGCCCGGCCGTGTTTCCCGACAAGGTTTCAACGGACATGCCGCGCTACTTCCCGTGGTGGCGTGAGCCGAAGTACGATTAAGTCTGTGTAACTTTCCAGCCTGCGGCATCGAGCTGCCCGATCGGCGGGAATTGCGGGGAAGCCCGGAATTTCCCGGGGTTTGGAAATTTTCCGCCCAGCTGTCCAAATAGTTATAAAACACACCCGTCCTGTTGCTCAAAATCAAGGAAGCGGCGGCCGGTTTCGCCCACCTATGCCGCATGCCGCGTTACCGCATCTGCTTCTTCGATCACTCCGGCCGGGTCTTCGGATCCGAGGAGATGGACTGCGCCCAGGATCAGCTCGCCGTCGAGAAGGCGCGCGAGCTGCACACGCACGGCATCGGCGCCGGCTATCAGATCTGGGAAGGCGAACGCCTCGTCCACACCGAGAAACTGCGCTGAGCTTCGCGGGCGCTGCCGGCTATCTCTGAAAAAAAGCGAGGGAGGTCAGCGCGGCCTGGCGTGGTGCGCGCGGGCGAACAGGTTGCGCCACAGCCGCTCGATCCAGCCCTGCTGGAGCAGCGGCGTGCTTTCGTCTTTCGAGCCGTAACGGCCGAACACCAGATGACCCATCATCGACTTTACTCCGATGCGGTGTCTTAACGACGTGTACGGATGATATGCCGATTTGGCCTCTTCCGCAAGTTAAGCCGCGGCAAGATGCAAGCCCTGATTGTGGCAAAACAGTGTTAACGGCGCGTTAACGCCGACCGCGGCGCCGGCTGGCGCGTTAATCGTTCGTGCCTTCCAGCCGTTCGCGCCACGACCGGACAAGGCCCTTCACGCAATCGCCGGTGGTCATCTGGCTGGTTCCCAGCCGGGTGATGCTCTCGGTGAGATGGCCCAGCGAGACGCCCATCGTGTGGTCGGCGCGGCGGGCGCGCTCCACCGCCAGCGTGCGGCAGGGATCGACCTCGCCATAGGCGTAGTAAAGCGTGGCCAACCCCAGAATCACGATCAGCAGCGGCGTAGTTATCAGTATACGGATCATTTCGCCTCCTTTTCGGGCTCAGTGGCCGGGGCCGGTGTCCGGAATGGGGCCGGACGAAGGTTCGCCCGGCATGGCGCCGCCGCGCCGGCAGGAAGAATAGCCGATGTTCCAGCCGTCGCGGTAATCCGCGTCCTTGGTGTAGAGGGCCTCGTCGCGCGTGGGGCCGGCGCGGTAGGAGGCGCCGCCGCCGCTGGCCGCCTCGCAGCCGTCGGCATAGCCGGCCTGGAAGTTCGGCGTGTTGTGGACCGTGTGCCGGTGGGCGCAGGCGCAAAGCGCCAGGGCCGAAGCCAGCGCGAGGGTTCGAAAAGCGGTCTTCATGCCCGGGAGCGTAGCATGTTCAGAAGTACCGCCACATCAGATAAACTTGCGCCACCGCGACGCTCGCCAGCATCAACGGCAGGGCGGCAAGGGTGAATTTGACGAAGCTGAAGCGCAGGCCGTTCTTCTCCGCCAGCCCGGCCACGGTGAGGTTGGCGCTGGCGCCCACCAGCGTGCCGTTGCCGCCCAGGCAGGCGCCGAGCGCCAGCGACCACCACAAGGGTTCCATCGCCGCCGGGCCGCCCAGCGCGGGCGCCATGTCCTTCATCAGCGGAATCATGGTGGCGACGAAGGGGATGTTGTCCACCACCGCGGAGAAAATCGCCGACGACCACAGGATGCCGTAAGCCGTTACTGCCTTGTTGCCGCCGGTGAGTGCGATCAGTTCGCGCCCTGCCAGGCGCAGCAGCCCGGCATGCTCCACGCCGCCCACCACCACGAACAGGCCGACGAAGAAGAACAGCGTGATCCATTCCACCTCGTGGAAGGCGCCGGTCACCAGTTCGGGATGGCGGTGATGATGATGGGGCAGCGTCTCGCACAGCATCATCACGGCTGCGCCGGTCAGCGCGATGGTGGCCGCTTCCAGGTGCAGCTGGCGGGCGAAGACGAAGGCCACCATCACCGCGCCGATCACGATCAGCGAGCACCACAACAGCCAGCGGTCGATAATCATCTCCGCGGACTTGAGGCGCATCACGCGCGCCTTCTCCTCGGGCGCGGCTGCCAGGCGGATGCCCCAGATGAAATGGTTGGCGATCATCTGCAGCACCAGGATCACTGCCACCACCGGCGCCAGATTGACCACGAAGGCGTTGAAGGGCAGGTGTGCCGCCGAGCCGATCAGGATGTTGGGCGGATCGCCGATCAGCGTGGCCGTGCCGCCGATATTGCCGGCGAAGATTTCGGTCACCAGAAAAGGGTAGGGCGAAACCTTCAGCTCGCCGCAGATGATGAAGGTGACCGGCACGATCAGGAGCACCGTCGTCACGTTGTCGAGGAAGGCGGAGAACACCGCCGTCACCAGCGTCAGCGCCATCAGGATGCCGGCCGGCGAGGCTTTCACGAGCTGCGCCGCGCGGATGGCGATATAGCCGAACAGCCCGCTCTTGCGCGCCACGCCCACGATCATCATCATCCCGGCCAACAGGCCCAGCGTGTTGAAATCGACGGCGCGGATCGCCTGTTCCTGCGTGAGGACGCCCAGGATGATGACGAGCCCGGCGCCCAGCATCGCGATCACCGCGCGGTTCACCCGCTCGCTGACGATGAAGACATAGGTGCCAAGAAAGATCGCGCAGGCCGCGACGAAGCCGAAGGAGTGGGTATCGACGGGCGGCCCGTTCATGCCGGCGGCGCGGTGACGGCGGCGATCGCATCCCAGTAGGAGACGATGCCCACCAGCTTGCCCGTCTCGGGCGCCACCACGGCGAGGGTATTGTGGCCGCGGCAGAACAGGCGGATGGCCTCCACCTCCGGCGTATCGGGATGCAGCGTCACCGCCGCCCGGTCGCAGACCTCGCCGACGTGCCTGGCCTTCGCCTGGGCGAAGAGTTTGCGCAGTTCGGCCGGGTCGTCGGGGAGGAAGCGCAGATTGGCCAGAAGATCGCCGGCCAGCGCCACCCGCGGCACCAGCAGCGCCAACAGATCGTAGATGCCGAACATGCCCTTGAAGCGGCCCTCGCCATCCACCACCGGCAGGTTGATGTAGCGGTTGGCGATCAGGGCCGCGGCGGCGTCGGCGACGCTGTCGGTTTCGCGCGCGGTCAAGGGATCGGCAGTCATGATGGCGGCGCAGCTCATGAGAATCCTCTGGGAAATCCCCGGCGATTGAGTGGCCGTGCTCTAGCCCGGGGCGCCCGGGCCATCAAGGCCTGCTTTATTTCCTATTGTGCTGGCTGTGCGGGTACGACCGGCTTTCTGATTCGCTTCCGCATCTCAAGTACATATCTACAGCACATCAAGAAATAATATTTCTGCTACTCACGATATATTTGTTGGTCACCGGCATCCGTTTCTGTAAATCCCATGCTTCCCCCGGAAACATCAATCGTCACTTTCAGCGTCATGAACTTATCCACGGTTTGTCGCCGCAAAGATATCGCTTGTCTCAAACTAAGTCTTTGACGATCCGGCGAATTTCCGTGTGTCGCAGATTTTTGCGGATTTTTTATCCCCGCTGGCCGATTTTGTAGGATCATGATCCTATAGCTGGTCTGACCGGAGCCGGCCTTGCCGGAAAAGGGGACAAAGAAAATGAGCGAGCAATCCAATACAGGACTGAGGAACAGGGGTGGTGCAGGCGGGCGGCGGGGGCGCAGCGGCGGAC
>JAGWZW010000004.1 GCA_018971835.1 Alphaproteobacteria bacterium | reverse complement strand
AAGCATTTGATCCGGCCGGAAAACCTCATCGAGCACGAGAAGCTCGTGATCGACGGGGTGGACGTTTCCGGCCACTGGAGCACCTTCATCGCTCCGCGCGTCGTCACCGATTACAACGAGGCGCTTGAGGACGAGATCGCGGCCTTGCCGGGCGGGGAGAACATCCATCGCTGCTGGCAATGCGGCTCCTGCACCAATGCCTGCACGGTCAACGCCGTCAACCCGGATTTCAATCCGCGCTACTGGATCTATCTCATCCGCATGGGCATGGAATCCGAATTGCTGCGCGACAAGGACATCATCTGGCAGTGCGTCTCCTGCAACAAATGCACCTATGCCTGCCCGCGCGACGTGGTGCCCGAAGGGGTGATGAAGGCCACGGCGCACTGGCTGGAGCTGAAGGGGCACACCAAGCCTTCGCCCTCCACGGTGTTCGACGAGGTGTTCTCCGACCAGGTGATCGAGACGGGCCTGATGGAGGAAAGCCGCACCGTGCGCGGCTTCTTCGCCGGCACCGGACAGGCGCTGATGCAGGACTGGCTGCTGGCGATGGTGCGCGCCATGCTGGTGCACCTGCCGGTGAAATGGCTGATGCACCTGGGCCTGACCACGGTTTTCCAGCCGCGCACCAGGAACTGGTCACGCGCCCGCGATGCCATCAAGGACTACGTCGCCGAACAGCATGCCGAGCAGCGCAAGGCCCTCGGCCTTTCGGCGCAGGAGCACTGACATGACCGAATGGAAATACAAGAGTGTCGCCTATTATCCCGGCTGCGCGCTGGAAGGCACCGGCCATGCCTACAACACCTCCACCAAGGCGGTGGGCAAGGCGCTGGGCCTCAAGCTCGAAGAGGTGAAGAACTGGAACTGCTGCGGAGCGATGGAGGTCAAGAACATCGATCCCAAGATCCAGACCTATCTGTCCTCCCGCGTGATGTCGATCGCCGCCAACGAGATGGGGCACGATGTGGTGATGGCGCCGTGCAACGGCTGCTACCACAACCTCAAAAAGGCCGAATACGACCTGGCGCACGACGAGAAATCGCGCGAGGTGGTGGATAGGCTGTCGCAGAAGGCCGGGCACAAGACCTACGAGGCCGGACAGATCGAAACCATCCACGCGCTCGACTGGATCAAGCAGACGCTGGGCGAGGAAGGGCTGGCCGCGCGGGTGAAGAATTCGCTGGGCGGGCTCAAGATCGCCAATTATTACGGCTGCATGTACACCCGCCCGCGCCACATCTTTCCCGAGAAGGACAAGGGGCCGGGCTCGGAATCCACCTACCAGCCGCATTTCATGGACGACCTGCTGGCCGCGGCCGGGGCGGAGAATGTCGAGTTCCCGCTCAAGACCGCCTGCTGCGGCGGCGCCCACAGTCTTTCGGACAGCGACACCTCGACCAAACTGGTGCTCAACATCATCCAGGCGGCGGAGGCGGCCGGCGCCGAGGTGATCGCCACCGAGTGCCCCACCTGCCATTCCGGGCTGGAAATGCACCAGATCCGCGCCGAAAAGCGGCTGGGCGTGCAAACGAAAGTCAAGATCGTCTATTTCACCCAGCTTCTGGGCTTGGCGCTGGGGCTTTCCCCGCGCAAACTGGGGCTGCACGAGAACATCTCGGACTCGATGGCGCTGATGAAGGAAAAGCAGCTCGCTTGAGAACGCCCGCAACATCGATGGCGGAGATCGCGGAGCTTCTGGAGGCGCCCGCCGCCGCGGCGCCGCCGGCCGAACGCGCGCGCGACTATCTCTTTGCCGGCGAAGCGGTGCTGGAGCACTGGCTCACCGCCCATGAGCGCGAGCCGACGCAAAGCGCGGTGGAAGGCTTCCGGCTGCTGGCGCTGCACCGCCAGGGGGCCAAGGGCGATCCCAGCTTCAACGCCTGCCGCGAAACCTGCCGCGAACTGGTCTATCATCACAACGTGATTCTGGATGTGGCCCTGGCCGCGCCGGACAACGCGGAGGCGGCCTCGCGCGTGGTGATGATGCGCTTCGTGCTCAACCATCTCTATCTCTTCGTCAGCGGCAAGCTGGAGGAAGCCGGGCTTGGCGAGTTCTGCTGCTCCGCGCGCCCGCTCAGAACCCAATCGGCTTAATTCCAAGGAGACGACGCCATGCCGGTCGTACGCGGTTGCAACCTTCCCGATGACCTACTCTACGACGTGGATAATCACATCTGGTACAAGGAGCTGGGCGACGGCACCGTGCGCATGGGCATGACGCAGGTGGCCACCGCGCTGGCCGGCCAGCTCGTGGCCTATACGCCCAAGAAGGTGGGCCGCGCCGTCCAGGCCGGGAAGTCCTGCGCCACCATCGAGTCCGGAAAGTGGGTTGGACCGGCCAAAACCGCCGCCGACGGCGAGATCGTGGCGGTTAACGACGGGCTGGTGGCCCAGCCCAACACCGCCAATGCCGACCCCTATGGCGCCGGTTGGCTCTTGATCTTGAAGCCTGAGAAATGGGATGACGTGAAGGCGAAACTGACGCCGGGCACCGCCGTCGCCGCCCCCTACGAGGCCAAGATGGCGGCAGATGGCTTTGCAGGCTGTGGTGGCTGATGCTGGCAATACCGGAGAACATGGAAGTCGAGGCGCTGGAGGACAATGCCGAGCGCGCGGCCGCGCTCTTGCGTTCCATCGGCAGCAAGTGGCGGCTTCTGATTCTCTGCCAGCTGGTGAAGGGCGAAAAGTCGGTGGGCGAGCTGGAGCGCGTCATCGGTCTCAGCCAGTCGGCGCTGTCGCAGCACCTGATGGTGCTGCGCCGCCACGAGCTGGTGCAGACGCGCCGCGCCGCGCAGATGATCTATTACTCGCTCGCCAGCGCCGAGGTGACGGCCATCCTCACCACGCTGTACAGCCTCTATTGCGGCAGCGAGGAAGAATCCTGCGGCCTCTCCGGCTCGGGGATTTGAACTCAAATGTCATGGCCCGCAAATGCGGGCCACCCAGTTGATACCATTCTTGGCAGTGCAGGCGGCACCTGGATCCCCCGCATTCGCGGGGGATGACAGCCAGGTTCGCGTCATTCCTTTCGCACCATCTTCGCGATCGCGACGATGACGAGGCCCGGCACCAGCATTCCAAGCCCGATTTCCCAGAACGGCCTGAGGTCGAAATCGCCTTTGGTCGAATCGGCAAAGTTGATGGAGGGCGCGGCACCCAGCACCATGCCGGCGGCCTGACAGGCCAGAAAAAACACGCCCAGGATCACCAGCAGCCAGCCGCAGGTCTTCGCCAGCCCGCCACCCCTTCCCGATGCGATCTGCGCAATCAGCACCACCACGCCGATGGCGAGCAGCGCGCCGCCGGCATAAACCAGCGGCATCATGAACGGCATCATCTTGGCCATCAGGCCGATCATCATCTGGTGCATCGCCCCATCCCCCATTCTTCCGGTTTTGTTTATTTCTGGCGGACGAAATCGCCGGTGGCGCAGACGCCCGCATCGGTGCAGCCGTCCATGTGCCAGACCTCGCCCTTGAGCGTCATCTTGGTGTTGTAGATCGCGCCGGTGGCCGGATGGGCGATCTTGCCGAAGAAGCTGCCATCGGGCTTGTCCTCCAGCTTGGAGCGGATCATTTCCATGCCGATGTTCTGCGGCCCGGCGATTACCGTCATGCACAGCCCGGCGCCGGACGGATTGGTGTTGCAGGTTACGGATTTGACCGTGAAGTCGGTCCACTTCCAGGTGCCGACAAGATTGTTGAGATCGACCGCGTTGGCAGGCGCCGCCGCAAGCGCCAGCGCAAGCGTTGCGCCGGCGAGAACCAGTTCTCTCCGCATCGGGATTCCCTTCCGTTGCTTGTTTCCTACCCCCCGGCATCGTTGCACCGGCGACGCATTGTAGCGCGAATATCAAGTTTTGCTAATGTGTTTGTGGGGGCGGTATTGCTGCGCCGCGAAAGGCGCCTCAGTGCGCGCTGGCGCCGATCTGGATCGGGCCCTTGGGCCTGGGCGCCAGCCAGATGCTCGCCGCCGCCACCAGCACCACCAGGCCGACCGTGAAAAACACACGATTGGTACCCAGCATCACGCTCTGGCCGGTTGCGATGTTGTTGAGCGTCTCCAGTGCCTGCCCTGCCGACAGGCCGGAAGCCTGCATCTTGGCCAGCATCGCTTCGGGATGATGCAGCGTTCCGGCCAGATCGTTATGAGCGCTGATGGCCGCATTCGACCAGGCTGTGGTGGTGATGGCGGTGCCGAAGGCGCCCGCCAGCGAGCGCATGAAATTGATCAGGCCGGCGGCGGAGGCGGTTTCCTCCGGCGCCACGAAGGTCATGGTCAGCCCGATCAGCGGGATCATGAAGAACGGCATGCCGACGCCCTGCAGCAGCTGGGGCAGGATGAGCTGCGTCATGTCCATGTCCTGGTTGAAGGTCACGCGCACCAGCACGCTGACGGCCATGACCGAGAGCCCGAAGGAGACCAGAATACGCGGATCGATCCTTGTCACCAGATAAGCGGCGAGCGGCGCCACAAACAGGCTGAGCGCGCCGTTATAGGCCGTGACATAGCCGGCCAGCGCGGCGGTGTAGCCCATGTTCATCTGCAGCCAGAGCGGGATCAGCACCACCGCCGAAAACAGCGAGCCGAACGTCAGCGCCAGCGCCACCGAGGTGGCGGCGAAGCCGCGATGACGGAACACCTTGAGATCGACGACGGGATGCTCCTCCGTCAGTTCCCAGATCAGGAAGGCGAAGAAGCCGATGATGCTGGTGATGCAAAGGGTCACGATCTCGGGCGAGGCGAACCAGTCCTTGTCCTGGCCGTTGTCGAGCATCATCTGCAGCGCGCCCACCCAGATGATGAGCAGCGCCAGGCCCACATAGTCCACCGGCTTTTCCTCGCGCGGCGTTTCGCGTCCGACCAGCAGGACCGTCACCATCACCACGCAGAAAATGCCGATCGGCACATTGATGAAGAACGCCCAGGGCCAGCCCGCGGTATCGGCGATATAGCCGCCCAGCAGCGGCCCGGCGATCGGCGCCAGCACCGTGGTCATGGTCCACAGCCCGAGGCCTATCTGCAGATGCTTGGGCGGGGTGATGCGCATGATGAGCGTCTGCGACATCGGCATCAGCGGCCCGCCCGAAAGCCCCTGCAGGACGCGGAAGACGATCAGCATCGCCAGCGAATTTGAAAAGCCGCACAGCATCGAGAAGAAGGCGAAACCCGCGGCGGCGACAAAGAACATCCGCACCGCGCCGAAGCGCGCCGCCAGCCAGCCGGTCAGCGGCACGGTGATCGCCTCGGCCACGGCGTAGGAGGTGATGACCCAGGTGCTTTCGCTCGGCGACACCGCCAGGCTGCCGGCGATGTGCGGCACGGCGACGTTGACGATCGTCATGTCGAGAATGGCCATGAAATTGGCCATCGCCAGCACGATGATCGTGCCGAACAGCACCCCGCCCTGCATATAGGCGGCGGGATCGCCCATGGCGCGTGTGGGCTGGTGATCGCTCATCGCCCCTGTGCCCTTAGTGCCTGGTGTCGATGGTGGCCGTCATGGAAAGGCCCACCCGCAGCGGATGCGCCTCCAGTTCCCCGGGATCGAGCGCCACGCGCACCGGCAGCCGCTGCACCACCTTGATCCAGTTGCCGGTGGCGTTCTGCGCCGGAATGAGGGCGAAGGCCGCGCCGGTGCCGCCGCCCAGGCCCGCCACGCGGCCGTGGAACACCACGTCCGAGCCGTAGAGATCGGAGGTCAGCGTCACGGCCTGGCCCGGATGCACGCGGGTCAGCTGGCCTTCCTTGAAGTTCGCATTCACATAGGCCTGGCTCACCGGCACCACGGTCATCAGCGACTGGCCGGCCTGCACGTGCTGGCCGATCTGCGCATTGTCCTGCGCCACCACGCCGGCGAACGGCGCGCGGATCACCGTGCGTTCCAGATCGAGGCGGGCGCGGTCGCGCGCGGCACGGGCGGCCAGCACGGCGGGATTATGGGCGACGTCCGTGCCCGCGATCAGGGCTTCGAGGGCGGCCTGCTGCTGTTCGGCGCCGGCGAGCGCGGCCTTTGCCGAATCGTAGGCATTCTTCACGGTGGTCAGTTCCTCGGCCGAAACCGCGCCGGTCTTGGCGAGCGCCACGCGCCGGCTGTAGTCGAGGCCGGCGCGGGCCAGATCGGCCTTCTTCGCCGCCACCACCGCCTCGGCCGCGGCGGCGCTGGCGAAGGTCTGCTCGATCTTGCGGGTGGCTTCGGCGAGATTGGCCTCGGCCTGCGCCAGCGCGATCTGCGCATCCGAAGGATCGATCACGGCGAGTACCTGGCCTGTCTTCACATGCTGCGTGTCGTGCACCGGCACCTGTTCCAGCGTGCCCGAAACGCGCGGCGTGATCTCGGCCACCGTGGCATCGACATAGGCATCGTCGGTGCTGACGTAATACATGCCCACCAGATAGTACCAGGAGCCATAAACAACGCCGGCCGCGGCCACGGCGCCGCCCAGCACCGCGAACAGGCGCTTTCTCTGAACAGCGCGCAGGGCTGCGCCTTCGAGGCCCGGCGGCTTCAGCCAATCCCTGAGCCGGCTGCGGCCGTGGCGGGCGACGACGCCGGAGACTTCGAGAACATGGGCTTCGGACATTGCAGGACTCCTGACGCGTCACACGCTAGTTGCTGGCGAGCGCGGGCTCGAGGTAACCGCCGCCGAGCGCGCGCACCAGCGCGATGTTCTGTGCGAAATTCTGGGCTTCGAGATCGGCGACAGTCTGGCGCTGGGTGAGCAGCGTGCCTTCCGCCGTCAAGACATCGAGATAGGGCGAAAGCCCGCCCTTGTAGCGCAGCTCGGCGACATTCCAGGCCACCTCGCTGTCCTTCAGCGCCTCGCGGGCATGGGCCAGTTCCCGTTGCAGCTCGCGCGCATTGACCACCGCGTTGGCCACGTCCTGAAGCGCATGGGTGACGGTCTGGTCATAGCTGGCCACCGCCTCATCGTAACCGGCACGCGCGCCACGATAGGCGCCGGTGAGCTTGCCGCCCTCGAACAGCGGCAGGTGCAGCGCCGGCCCGAAGGCGCCGATGATCGAACCGTGATTGGCGAAATCGGCGAGGTCGAGCGATTGCAGGCCGAACGAGCCTTCCAGATCGATGTTGGGATAGAACGCGGCATGGGCCACGTCGATCTGGTGGGCCGCGGCTTCGGCGCGCAGCCGCGCGGCCACGATGTCGGGTCGCCGCCCTACCAGGTCCGCCGGAAGGGAGCGCGGCAGACCGAAGGGCGTCAGGGTCACGGCCTCGGGGGGAGCAAGCTTAAGGCCGCGATCAGGGCCCTTTCCAAGCAGGGCGGCGATTTCGTTGCGGGCACGGGCGATGGCCCCGTCCACGGCATCTTGCTGCGTCTGGGCGATGGCGACCTGGGCCTCCGCCTCCGCCAGCTGGCCGCGGGTTTCGAGGCCGTTGACGACGCGCTGGTTCACCAGGTCCGCGCTTTGCTGGCGCACGCGCACGGCATCGGCGGCAGTCTTGCCGTCGGCCGACAGCCGCACGAAATCGGCATAGGCGCCGGCCACGGCGGTGGACAGCATCAGCCGCGCTTCGGCTTCATCGGCGGCGGCGGCCTCGGCCTGCGAGGTGGCGGCCGCCAGCGCCGCACGGTTCTTGCCGAAGAAGTCGAATTCGTAGCTGAAGTCCAAGGTGGTGCGCGGCGTCGTATGCCAGCCATGCGGCAGCAGCGGCTTATACACGTCCGGGAAGCCCTGGTTGATGCTTTGCCGCGTTTCCTGCACCGAGCCGTTGCCGGAAAGTTCGGGCAGGGTGGCGGCCCCGGCTTGTTCGGCCTGCGCCTGGGCCAGCCTGAGCCGCGCCTCGGCGATCCTTATGTCCGGCGCGCCCTTGAGCGCTTCGTCGATCAGGCCGGTGAGTTGCGGGTCGTGATAGACGGTCCACCACGCATCCGACGGCCAGGCGGCCGCCGGGGCGGCGAAGCTCTGCCGGGTCTGGTAGGCGGAGAGCGGCGTGGGCTCGGGCCGGGGGCCGAGGTCGGGTGCGCAGGCGCCCAGCAGTACCGTGGTGCCCAGGGCGAGGGCCGCGAAACGTCCGCCACGCAGGCGGCTGGACAGGGCGACAGGAGCGGTCACGTCCGTTTTCCCATTGGAAAGACGATAAAATTTTATATGACCGTACCGTACAGTCATATTGCATTGAGGGAAATATCGCTTATACTGGCGAATGTCAACAAGAAACCGTACGGTACGGTCATGGGAGATGAATCAACAGTAAAAGACCCGGTTGCCAGAGCCGGGCGCGACGAACGCCGCGCCGCGATCCTGAAGATCGCGCACGACGCCTTCCTGGCGGAGGGCTATGCGGCCACCTCGATGTCAGCCATCGCCGCGCGCGTCGGCGGCTCGAAGGCCACGCTCTACAACTACTTCCCCTCGAAGGAAGACCTGTTCCGCGCCGTGGTGCAGGACCGCTGCGAGCAGGTGACGGCGTTGCTCGATCACGGGCGGCTGGAAGATGGCGATTTCCGTGCAGTGCTGACGAAATTCGGCGAACGGTTCGTCACCCTCGTCCTCTCCGAGGAATTCGTGAAGACCTATCGCATGATGATGAGCGAAGCGGTGCGTTTTCCCGAGATCGGGCGCACCTTCTACGACGCGGGGCCCAAGCAGGTGCCGCATAGCGTCGGCCAATATTTCGCCTCCGCTATCGCGGCGGGCGAACTCAAGGCCGACGATCCCGACCTGATGGCGCAGAACTTCCTCGACCTGTGCCTGTCGCACCTGCATTTCCGCCGGCTGTGGAACGTCACCCCCGCGCCGACTGAGGAAGACATCCGCGCCAATGTCGCTCGCGCGGTGTCCATCTTCCTGGCGGCGTTCGGGACCGGGCGCGCCTGAGAAGCGGCGCGGGATACGCCCGGATTCGCCTGCGTCAGTATTGCGCTTGACCCTTCGGTGCGATCGCCTCTCATAAAGCAGTTGTTTTAATGCCGCTTTTCGCGAGAGGGCCGCAGAGTGCCGATGATCCGCCGGTTCGGCCTGCTTCCGGGTGTGGCGCTGCTGGTGGCGTTGCTTGCTCCTGCATCCGCGCTCGCCTGCGCCTGCGGCTGCGGGGTGTTCGATGTCGGTACCGGCTCGGTGCTGATGGGCGGGACCGGCGGCCTTGCCTTTCTCGAATACGATTTCATGAACCAGAACCGGAACTGGAGCGGCACCTCGCCCGCGCCATCCTCCGCCAACGCCGACAAGGAGATCCGCACCGATTTCGTCACCCTCGGCGGCGCCTATATGTTCAACACCGACTGGGGCGTGATGGCCGAACTGCCCTTCTGGAACCGCACGTTCCGCACCGATGACGGCAGCGGTGTGCAAGCCTTCCATCACGCCGCCTTCGGCGACATGCGGCTGATGGCGATCTATGGCGGGCTGTCGGACGATCTTTCCACCCAGCTCGAAGCGGGCGTGAAGCTGCCCACCGGCGATTTCACTTACGCCAATTTCGATCGCGACACCGAGATCGGCACCGGCTCGACCGACCTGATGCTCGGCCTCAATCATCGCGGCGCGCTGGACCCGGATTACAAATGGATGTGGTTCGGCCAGGTGATGTGGGACCAGCCGCTGGCCACCCAGGGCGGCTATCGTCCGGGCGCGGAGGTCGATGGCGCGCTCGGCGCCTATTACGCATTTCAGGATATTCCCTCTGGCGTGGCGGCGGTGCCGATGCTGCAGGTCATCGCCTCGCATCGCGCGCATGATGGCGGGCCGCTGGGCGATCCGGCCAACACCGGCTACGACCGGCTGATGATCTCGCCCGGCGTGGAAGTCGATGCCGGAAGCTGGAAGCTTTATGGCGACGTGGAGTTTCCGGTGTATCAGGACATGACCGGCAACCAGCTGGTGGCGCCGGAACTGTTCAAGGTGATCCTGAGCCATGCGCTTTAGGCTTCTGGCAGCGGCCGCGTTGGCGATGGCGTTTTCAGCGACCGCAGCGATGGCCGCGCCGGCACCGCGGCTGGCGGTGCAGAGCCTGTCGCAGCTTGCCGATCTGCCCTATCCCTTCGATGCGGAGCGCGATGCCAACGCCGACGTGGCCGCCGCGTCCGCGCGCGCGCAGGCCGAGGGCAAGCTGCTCCTGATCGACCTGGGCGGCAACTGGTGCCCGGACTGCCGCATCCTGGCCGGGATCATGGACCTGCCGGAGATGAAGGTCTTTCTCGCCGCGCATTATGTGTTGGTGACGGTGGACATCGGCCATCTGGACAAGAACCTGCAGATTCCGGCGCGCTACGGCATCATAGCGGGGATCGCGGCGGCGCCGGCCGTGCTGATCGTCGATCCCGGGACCGATGCTCTGATCGACCGCGGCCACATCCTGCCGTTCGACGATATGCAGAGCAGCGCGCCGCAGCCTATCGCGGACTGGCTGGCGAAATGGACGAACTGAGCCGTTTTTCGATCATCGCGTCGAAAGCGGCGAAGATGGCTTCGGCCGCGGGATTCTTGTAGGCGAAGCGCGCCTCGCGTTCGGGATGCACCAGCATGGTGGCGTTCGATTCGAAGAACAGCACGCGCCCGTCCGGCAAGAGCGAGAAATCAATGCCCGCGTAATCGAGATCAAGCCGCTGCGCCACGGCGCGAAGCGCGTTCCAGGCTTTGGCGCCCAGCGCCGCCTGAGGATCGGACAGGAAACGTCCTTCCTCGCCGCGGCGCTGCGTGTCGTCTTCCATGTAGGCCGTCTTGTAGTGCAGCAGCCAGTTCTCGCCGATGGCGAGGTGATAGGGATAGGGTTCGCGGTCCACGAAGATCACGCGGTATTTGCGATACCAGCCGTCGGCCGAGCGGTATTCGACATAATGCGTGGCATATGCGGCTTCGTTGTCGCCCAGCGCCGCGTCGAGTGCTTGCGGATCGTCGATGCGGTCCATGCCCTCGCCGCCGTGCCGCCCCGTCGGCCGCACGATCACCGGATAGGGCAGGCCCGCGCGCGCCACCGCCTCGCGCAGCGATCCGTCCTTCGCTTCGTGGCGCAGCACCGGCGGCACCACCACATCGTCGATCCCTGCCAGCAGGTCCGGCATGGCCGAGCGATAGGTGCGCGCGATGGCGCCCGGGCGGTTGAGCCACGGCTTGTTGCAGATATCTGCAAAATGCTGCACGGCCTCATGCGTCGCGCCCGCCACATCGGCGTCGGCCACCGCGTTGAAGACGAAGTCGTAAGGCGGCAGCTGGTCCGCCTGTCCTGCCGGCGCGTATTGCAGAACCCATTTGATCTGCGTGTAGCGCTTGCGCCCGAGCAGGAACTGGAACGGCGTGTTGCCGGTGCCGGAGGTGGTGAGGATCAGCGCCGTGCGCGCCGCGTTCGGCACGGCTTCCACAAACACCTGCTGGCGCTTGTACACCGCGTCGCGATGGGCCTCGGCTTCTTCGGGATCGCTGCGCGTGAGCACGCCGGCGAGGTTGAGATGCGCCGCCGCCAGATCGGGCTGAAGTTCCAGCGCGCGGCGGCTGGGTGCTTCGACCAACTCCGGCCGCTCCAGCCGCAGATAGACCGAGCCAAGGCTGGCATGGGCGGCCGCCAGCGCCGGATTGAGCCGGATCGCTTCTTTCAGCTGCGCCTCGGCTTCGTCGAGGCGCTCCAGCTCTGCATAGGTGTTGGCGAGGTTGACGCGCACGCCGGGCAGGTTGGGCGCCGCGCGCAGCACTGCCTCGAATGCCTTTGCCGCGTCTTCGAAGCGCAGCAGGGCGCGCGCCGCCTGCGCCTTTACGAGCGATGCGAAGGCGTAGCCCGGCGCCAGGGTGAGCGCGTCCATAGCGGCGGCGAGCGCTGCCTCGTGCTCGCCGCGCTCGAGCAGGCGCTGGGCTTTCTGGGCCAATGCCTGTGCTTGGGCTTCGGCGGTCTGGGCGTCCGTCATGACGCCGGTGTAGCCGAGTCGGCCGAAGACTTCACTAACGCCGGCTTCACTAGCGCCGGCGCACGCTCCAGGCCAGCCAGATCGCCGGGATCACGATCACCCCGGCCAGGTAGAACGGCCAGTCCACCCCCAGCTTGGAAAAGGCCAGCCCCAGCACGAACGGCCCCACCACGCGGGCCAGCGAGCCCACCGCGTTGTTGAGGCCCAGATACTGGCCCTGATGCTGCCATTCGGCGTTGCGCGAGATGATGGCCGCCACGTTGGGCCAGGCGATGGACTGGCCGAATGCCGCCGCCGCCAGCAGTGGCACGGTGGTAATCGCGCCGATCGAGAAGGTTTGCAGCAACAGGCAGGTGGCCGTCAGCGCCATGCCGTAGGCCAGCACCCGCGCCTCGCCGAAGCGCTTCGATAGCGGCCCCACCAGAAAGAGCTGGCAGGTTGCCGCCACCACGCCGACGATGGCGAAGGCCTCGCCCACCTGCCGCGGGCCCCAGCCGAAACGCGCCTCGGTCCACAGCCCGAAGATGGATTCCACGCCCATGAAGGCGCAGCCCGCCAGCAGCGTCACCATCATGGCGCGCAGGATCATGGGATGGCGGAAGGCGGCGCCGGCTACCGCCCAGCGGCTGGGCTTGTCCGCACCTTCCACCTCGATCATGCGCTGGCGGCTCTCGCGCACGAACAGGGTCAGCGCCAGCACGCAGGTGAAGGACAGCCCGGCACAGACGAACAGCGGCGTCTGGAAGCCCGTATGCCCGGCCTGGGGATGGGCGAGCAGGCCGCCCAGCGCCGGCCCGACGATGAAGCCCACATTATAGGCCGCGCCCAGAAGGCTGAGGCGCCCGGCGCGGTCCTCGGCAGGTGTCACGTCGGTGATGTAGCCCTGCACCACCGAGCCGTTGCCGGCGGTCAGCCCGCCCAGCATGCGCACCAGAAACGCGACGTACACGTTGGGCGCCAGCGCCATCGCGATGTAGCACAGGCAATTGCCCGAGACGGTGGAAATCAGGATGGGCTTGCGGCCGATGCGGTCCGACAGCCGGCCCCAGAACGGCTCGCCGAAGAAGGCGCCAACGGCATAGGCCGAGAATACCAGCGCGATCTGCCAGGCGGGCGCGTTGAACGACTTGCCGTAGAATGGCAAGAGCGGGATGACGATCCCGAAACCCAACAGGTTGATGAACATCACCGCCAGCAGCGTGGTCAGCGCGGCTTGCGATCTTGAGGTGGACGCGGGGGCGGGCGAAGCTGTGGTCATGTTGGTCTGGAGCGTTCAAACGTTCTAATCAGCGCCGGGAAGCTGCGGAAGTGCTAGTGCGCAACAGTGGCGAATTTTGGGGAGGGTTCGATGAAGCGGCTTGCTCTGACGACATGGATAGTTGCGGCGTTGCTGGCTGTGCCTCTCTTTCATGTTGCCGCAGCGTCAACAAATTCGGCGGACGATGCCGCCAACTGGCGCCAGGTCGATCCGGCCAACCTGCTTTTGATCGATACGCGTTACGGCCGCGTCGCCGTGGAACTGGCGCCGGACTTCGCGCCTCGTCATGTGGCCCGGCTGCGGGCGCTGGCGCGCGCCCATTTCTATGACGGACTGTCCTTCTACCGCGTGATCGACGGTTTCGTGGCCCAGGGCGGGATCGGCGAGGACGCCGATGCCGCGAAATATCACCCCCAGCGGGCCAAGGCGCTCGGCCAATGGCCGCCGCTCCAGGCCGAGTTCGACCGGCCCATCGCAGACATCCCCGAGAGCTTCACGTCCAGCGGCACGCCGGACCTGTTCGCGCCCGAGGTGGGCTATGTGGAAGGTTTTGCGGTGGGCCGCGATCCGAAGGAAGGCCGGGAATGGCTCATCCATTGCCCCGGCACCTTCGCCTTCGCGCGCGACAATGCGCCGGATACCGCCAGCACCGAATTCTACATCGTGATCGGCGAGGCGCCGCGCAGGCTCGACCGCAACCTGACCGCCTTCGGCCGCGTCATCGCCGGCATGCGCTATGTGCAGAAGCTCCATCGCGGCGACCCCAAGGTGGACAACGGCGTGATTGAGGATGTGAAGCGGCGCGATCCGATCCTGCGCGTGCGCCTGGCCGCCGACCTGCCGGCGAAAGACCGTCCGCATTATCAGGTCATGCGCACCGGCACGCCGGCCTTCGCCGCCTGGATGAAAGCGCGCATCGATCCGGCGCCGGGTTTCTATGTGCGCCAGCCGCCGAAGGTGCTCGACGTCTGCCTTGCCCCCGTGCCGGCGCGGCTTGTGAGGTGAACATGAGCGATTTGTGAAGCGGCGCGCTCTCGCCGCCGTCGCGCATCTGCCATAGAGTTGGGCTAAGGCGGGACACGCTCATGAGGGGATGGCAGATGACCGCGCGTAAGGTTTTTCGGTTGGGCGTGCTGGCGCTCGGTATGATGGCACTCGCCACCTCTGCCGGCCTGGCGGACAGCGACGACGCGCCCCGCCAATGGCTGCCCACCGGCCAGGGCCTGACGCCGGAGGCCGCCACCGGCGCGCTGTTTCAGGAACTCAATCCCGAACTGCCGGACTTTCCCGATTTCCGCGTCAACATGGCGGTGACGACGGCGGTGAGCCCCGACGGCAAGACGCTGTTGATCCTGACCTCGGGCTTCAACCTCTTGGCCGATCCCACCGGCAAGCATCCGATGGTGCCGGCCCACAGCAACGAATACATCTTCGTCTACGACATCAGCCAGCGCACGCCGAAGAAGCTGCAGGTTCTGGGCGTGCCCAATTCCGACATGGGCCTCGTGTTCGCGCCGGACGGCACGCATTTTTACGTCTCCGGCGGCGTGGACGACGACGTGCATATCTTCGCCAAGACGGGCGATACCTGGGCCGAGGACGGCGCGGCCATCAAGCTCGGCCACAAAGACGGCAACGGCATCGACGTGAAGCCGAGCGCCGCCGGGCTCGACGTGACGGCGGACGGCAAATTGATCGTGGTGGCCGACCGCTACAACGATGCCGTCACGCTCGTCGATCCGGTCGCGCGCAAGGTGGTGGGCGAACTCGACCTTCGCCCCGGCAAGGAGAACCCGAAAGAGCACGGTGTGCCGGGCGGCGAATATCCGCTCTGGGTGCAGATCAAGGACCGCACCGCCTACGTCTCCAGCCAGCGCGAGCGCGAGATCGACGTGGTGGATTTCGCACACAGCCCGCGCGTGGTGAAACGCATCGCCGTCAAGGGCGTGCCCAACCGCATGCTGCTGAACAAGGCCGGTACGCGGCTCTACGTGACGAGCGACAACGCCGATATCGTCAGCGTCATCGATACGAAGTCGAACCGCGTGCTCGCCACCATCGACGCCGAAGCTCCGCCCGGTCTGATCGCCGGCAAATCGCATTTCGGCGGCGCCGACCCCAACAGCCTCGCCCTTTCGCCCGACGGCAAGACGCTGTACGTCACCGACGGCGGCACCAATGCGCTGGCCGTCATTCCGCTCGAAGGCAAGGGCGCGCTGCATGTTGCGGGCCTGGTGCCCACCGGCTGGTATCCCAATTCGGTCAGCGCGGCGAACGGCATGCTCTATGTCGTCAACGGCCGCAGCGACCCGGGCCCCAATCCCAAGGGCTGCGCGCACAACAACTACGAGCCGATGAAGGCCTTCGCCTGCAATGCGGGCGGGCACTACATCCTGCAGCTTTCCCATGCCGGCTTCCTGACCCTGCCGGTGCCCAAGTCGCACGACCTCGTCCAGCTCACCGACACGGTGGCGGCGAACGACGGGCTCGCTTCGCGGGTCTTCCCCGAGGATGCCAAGCTGATGGCGGAACTCAGGAAGCGCATCAAGCATGTCATCTATATCGTGAAAGAGAACCGCACCTACGATCAGGTGCTGGGCGATCTGGGTCGCGGCAATTCCGATCCGTCGCTGACGCTGTTCGGCGAAAAGGTCACGCCCAACGAGCATGCGCTGGCGCGCCAGTTCGTCGATCTCGACAATTTCATGGATTCGGGCGAAGTCTCCGGCGAAGGCTGGCCCTGGAGCACCGACGCCCGCGAAACCGATGTCGGCGCCAAGCAGATCCCGATGCAATATGCCGATCGCGGCCAGTCGTACGACGTCGAGGGCCAGAACCGTAACGTCAATGTCGGCATCGCCTCGCTGGCGGAGCGGTTGAAGGCCAACCCGGTGACGCCCAACGATCCCGATCTGCTGCCGGGCACCGCCGATGTCGGCGCACCGGACGGCAACGAAGGCCAGAAGGGCCAGGGCCATCTGTGGGACGCGGCGATCCGCGCGCATCTGTCCGTGCGCAATTACGGCTTTCATCTCGACCTGACGCGCTTCGACGCGAAGGCGCCCGATCCGGTGCCGCTGGATCGCGATCCTTTCGCCAGCAAGGCGCGCGTGGCCTTTCCCAGCGAAGCCTCGCTCGATGCCCGCACCGATCCCTATTTCCGCGGCTTCGACGTGCGTTTCCCCGATTTCTGGCGCGAGCGCGAATGGCAGCGCGAGTTCGAGCTTCAGGTGCAGCACCACGACATGCCCGCACTCTCGCTGGTGCGCCTGATGGAAGACCATATGGGCGGCTTCAAGGACGCCGTCGACGGCGTCAACACGCCCTCGCGCCAGGTGGCGGACAATGATTACGCCGTCGGCGAACTGGTGCAGGCGGTGGCGCATTCGCCTTACGCCGATTCCACCCTCATCTTCATCATCGAGGACGATGCGCAGGACGGGCCCGATCACGTCGATGCCCATCGCAGCACGGCCTTCGTCATCGGGCCTTACGTAAAGCAGGGCAAGGTGATCTCGGCGCGCTACAGCACGGTCAACATGCTGCGCACCATCGAGGACATCCTCGGCATCAAGCCCATGAGCATTTACGACGCCCATCAGCGGCCGATGAGCGCGGTGTTCGACCTGTCGCAGAAGAACTGGACCTACGCGGCCACGCCCTCGCCGCTGCTGCGCGACACCAGGCTGCCCCTGCCGCCGGCAGCGCCCGGCGCCGGCCATGCCGGGCTAGAGCAGGGGCCGGATGCGGCGTGGTGGGCGGCCAAGACCCGCGGCTACGACTGGACGGGCGAGGACAAGATCGACACCCCGGCCTTCAACCGGCTGCTGTGGCAGGCGCTGGCACCGGGCCGGCCCTATCCCGCCGAACGCTCCGGCAAGGATTTGAGTCTGGCGGCGGAGAACCGCTAGCGGCGCGACGCTCGGGGAAGGTTACGGTCCCCCGCCTTGTCCCGGGGGGCGCCAGAGGCTATGTCTGCCCCCCCGTGTTTTCCAGCCGAGGCCCGGTTTCCGCCCATGCCGCTTATCCGCTTCCTGCCGGACAATACCAAGATCAACTTCGTCGGTGCGCGCTATTACGCCTTCGCCCTCGACGGTCTTCTGGTTCTGATCACCATCGCCTCGATCGCCATTCACGGCTTCAATCTGGGCATCGATTTCACCGGCGGCGTGTTGCTGCAGGTCAAGTCGCAGCACGCCATCGACGTCGCCCAGGCGCGTGCGCAGGTCGACAGCCTGAATTTCGGCGACGCCGAGATCCAGTATATCGGCGGCGGCGCCTGCGATGTGCCGGCCAATTCCTGCGTGCTGATCCGCGTCAAGCCCAAGATCGGCCAGTCGGGCGAGGAGGCGGCGTCCGAAATCCGGGCCAAGCTCGGGCCGTCCTTCACGTCGCGCAACGCCCAGGTGATCGGCCCCAAGGTTTCGCAGGAACTGTTCCATGCCGGCGTCATGGCCACGCTTCTGGCGGTGCTGATGATCGCGGTCTATGTGGCGGTGCGCTTCGAGTGGCAATACGGCATCGGCGCGGTGGTCGCCACCGGCCACGACGTGCTGGTGACGGCGGGACTGTTCTCCGTGCTGCACTGGGATTTCACGCTGACCTCGATCGCGGCGCTGCTTACCCTGGCGGGCTATTCGATCAACGACACCGTGGTGGTGTTCGACCGGATCCGCGAGAACCGGCGCAAATACAAGAAGATGCCGCTGGGCGATCTGATCAATCTTTCCACCAACCAGATGCTGACGCGAACGGTCTTGACCTCGTTCGTCACCGCGATCTCGATCGTGCCGCTGCTGCTGTTCGGCGGGCCGGCGCTGTTCCAGTTCACCGCCGCGATCCTGTTCGGCATCGTGGTGGGAACGTTCTCTTCGATCTACGTGGCCTCGGCGCTGCTGCTCTATCTGCCAGCGCCCGCCGGCCATGTCGGCGGCGGTGCGACGGAAGCCACGACGGGATAAAGGAATTTCCTCCCCCGCTCACGGGGGAGGAATACGGTTCCGCAATTCACGTTGTTCAGAACGGGTTGATCGATTCCTCGCGCGTGAAGGTCAGGTAGCCGACATTGGCGCCCGCCCTCAGGCCCACGCCGGTGCGCATCGGGGCGAGGGTGATGCCATCGGCGCGCATGTAGTTCACGCCGATGCCGGCAACGAAGTAGATGCTGCCCTCGACGCCGGGGAATTTCTGGTAGATCCGGTCCTGGCTTTGCAGGTTGTACACCAGGATGAAGGCCTTGGAGGCGTTGGCGCCGAAATCGAAGCCGACGCTGGGGCCCTGCCAGTAAACCTTCACCGGCTCGTAGCCCTTGCGGATCAGCCAGCCCGAACCGTAGCGCAGGCCGACCACGATGGCGCCCGAACCCTCGTCGCCCTTGATGTAGGCGTCCGGCTCGCCGTTGTCCTGGAAGACGTGCTGCACCGCCTTGGCCGCGGCTTCGCTGGTGGCGCCGAAGAAGCCGGCGGCGGCCTGCACCACTTCGTTCTGGCTGAACTTGTCGCCCTTGTTGCCGGCGGTTGGCGTGGCGGCAGCGGGCAGCGCAACGGCGAGGCTGCCGATCAGGAAGGCGGCCGCGGACACCAGGCGAAACAGTCTCATCGGAACTCTCCTTGCTAAGGGGACAAAGGCAACACGTTTAGCACGGCGGGAATCTTCCATGCCTGCAGGGAATTATGACAACGACGACACCCCGGCATCGCGACATTTTTGAGGCAGGAAGGCCGAGGCGATGCGCTTTGACCCAACGGGCAATTGATGCTTCTCTTGGCCATGTCCATGCCAGACCCCGGTGCCCGACCGCTGACTGCGCCCCGCCGGCGCCTGACGCCGCTTACACTGGCGGCCGTCCTGCTGCTCGCCGCGGCGGCGGCCTGGCTGGTACTGCAAATCTTGCTGCAGCTTCTGGGCATTGCCACCAGCCCGGTGGGCTGGCTGCTCTCCGGCATCGGCGCGCTGGCCAGCGTGTTCTCGGCCCGGGGCTGAGTGCCTTTAACCGAATGCCGATGAATGGCCGCGCCAACGCAGCTTCGGGCCTGCGGCCTGTATTCAGCGCCCTCTGGCCACGAAGTAGGGGTTCTTGAAGCCTTCGGCAGTCTTGCCGTAGACGAAGGGGGCGCCGTCCACTTGCGTGACGCTGCCGCCCGCCGCCGCCAGCACGGCGTGGCCTGCCGCCGTATCCCATTCCATCGTGGTGCCGTGACGGGGATAGATGTCGGCTTCGCCGGCTGCCACCAGGCAGAATTTCAGCGACGAGCCCGCCGTCACGAATTCCTTCACCGGGTAATGAGTCAGGTATTCCTCGGTCTTGCTGTCGCGGTGGGAGCGGCTGGCCACGGCGACCAGCCCGTCGGCCGGTGCGGGGCGCGCCGCAATCGGCCTGAAGCCCGAGAAGTCCGGCGGCGTATGCGCCGTGGTGTCGATCTCGAAGGCGCCGGCGCCGGCCTCGCCCAGGAACAGCCGGCCCTTGGCCGGGGCATAGACCACGCCAAGGATGGGCTTGCCGTCCATGACCTCGGCGATATTGACCGTGAACTCGCCGTTGTGGCTGATGAATTCCTTGGTGCCGTCGAGCGGGTCGACCAGAAAGAAACGCCGGCCGATGGTCTGCAGGCGGCCGGCCGCGGCTTCCTCCTCGGCGATCACCGCCGACTCGGGCGACATCTCCTTGAGGCGGGCGAGGATGTGGGCCTCGGCCTCCTCGTCGGCCGCGGTGACGGGGGAGTGGTCCTCTTTGCGGCGGATTTCGACCCCGGCCTCGTAATGGGCCAGGATGATCTCGCCGGCCTGCCAGGCGATCTCGGCCAGAGTGCGGGCAAAATAGGTCGGTGCGGTCTGATCGTCGGTCATTTGGCGGCTTCTTAATCCTTCGTTAAGAGGGGATTCGCACAGTAACCATCTGCAAGTCAAAGCGAAGCGGCATGGAGCAATTCCAGGAAAAGTGGGCAGCGGTTTTCCGTCCGGAATTGCGACCAAACCAAGGATAGTGCGCGAGGAGCCATGAACGACATCGAATTCGCCGCCCTGCTCGTCAGCCGCGTCTGCCACGATCTGGTAAGCCCCGTGAGCGCCGTAGGCAATGGCCTGGAAGTCCTGGCGGACGAGCGCGACGCCGGCATGCGCGCCGACGCTCTTGCGCTGGTGACCAGCTCCGCCGAGCAGGTCGCTGCCCGACTCAAGTTCTCGCGCATCGCCTTCGGCGCCGCCGGTGCAGTGGGTGCGGAGCTGGACCTGACCGAAGTTTGCCGCCTGATCGACGGCGTGTTCCTGGGCACCAAGATGGAGCTGGCCTGGCAGGCGCCGCCGCTCAACTGGCCCAAGAACTGGGCCAAGCTCCTGATGAATGCCGCGCTGGTGGTCGCCGACAGCCTGCCGCGCGGCGGCCGGATCGCGGTCGAAACGTCCGAAGACCCGGCGGCGCCGCGCTTCACCGTGCGCGGAACCGGCCTCAACGCGCGCTTCCGCGAAGACAGCGAACGCGCCGCCCGCGGCGACGACACGGGCGTGGAAAGCCGCAGCATCCAGGCCTTCTTCACCTACAAACTGGCGCGCGCACTCAATGCCGGGCTGACGCTGACCGCGTTGGACGGTGCGGTCGAAGTGGCGGCCGGCTGAATCGGACCACTGGTCTTTAGAAGGCGTTTACGGCTTTGCCCGTAAGCTGGCGCCAGACGCCTCATTCTTGGTCTGGCGGGACGCCATGAAACATTGCCTGGTCGTCGAGGACAGCCGCGTCATTCGCAAGGTGGCTTGCCGCATCCTCGAATCGCTGCACATCGAGGCCGAAGAGGCCGAGGATGCCGCTTCGGCGCTCGAAGCCTGCCGCCGGCAGATGCCCGATCTGGTGCTGCTCGACTGGAACATGCCCGGCAGTGGCGGCCTCGAATTCCTGCGCGGCCTGCGCCGCGAACCGGGGGGCACGGAGCCTGTCGTGATCTTCTGCACCACCGAAAACGATCTGGGCCAGATCACCGAAGCGATGATGGCCGGCGCCGACGAATTCGTGCTCAAGCCCTATGACGGCCCGCTGATCGAAACCAAGCTGGCGCAGATCGGCGCGATCTGAGGGGGGGCCGTGGGCTTTACGCCGGCACAACTGGCATTGCTGAGCAACGTCGTGCAGCGGCGCGCCGGCATCGCGCTGGCATCGGCCAAACCCGCCTTCGTCACCGGCAAGCTGGCGCCGGTGGCCGCGCGCTTCGGCTTCCGGAATGTGAGCGCGCTGCTCGACGAACTGGCCGACGAGCCGGAGGAACTGGCTGCCGCCGTCACCGAGGCGATGACCACGAACGAGACGTCGTTCTTCCGCGACCGCGCCTGTTTCAACCATTTCCAGAACGAGATTCTGCCCGCGCTGATCGAGGCACGCGCCAGCGCGCGGCGTTTGCGCATCTGGTGCGCCGCGGCCTCCACCGGACAGGAGCCCTATTCGCTGGCGATGATTCTCGACGAAGAGAAGCTGCTGGAACAGGGCTGGAAGATCGATCTGTTCGCCACCGACCTGTCCGAGAGCGCCGTCGATCGCATCCGTGAGGGCGTGTACACGCAACATGAGATCGAGCGCGGGCTGACGGCGGCACGGCTGTCGCGCTATTTCACGCGCGACGGCACAAACTGGCGCATCGCCGAGCGGCTGCGCTGTGCGCTGCGTGTGCGCCGGTTCAACCTGCTGGATCATTACGGCTGGCTGGGCCAGCTCGACGCCATCTTCTGCCGCAACGTCTTTCTCTATTTCGACCACCAGTCGAAGCTGGAGGTTCTGATGCGGCTGGAACGCGCCTTGGCGCCGGACGGCTGGCTGGTGCTGGGCGCCAGCGAGAGTGCCGGCTCCTGCACGCGCCTGGTGTCCGGCGCTGTACGCGGTGTCTATGTCCGCGGCGCACCGCAGCGGCCGATGCGGATGGCGGGATAATCAGTTTACGCGACAGCGTCTTCCTCCCCCGCAAGCGGGGGAGGAAGGGCCGGGCGTTCGCGTCTACTTTCAATACGTCGCGCGGATGCCCGCATAGAGCGCGCGGCCCATCGCGCCGTAGCCCGCCACCGGCTCGTAGCGATGATCGAACAGGTTGTCGATCCGGCCATAGAGTTCGAGATCGCTGCCGATCCTGCGGCTCACATAGAGATCCACCAGCGTGTAATCGGGCAGCGGCGAATAGCCGCCCGCACTGTCGAAACGCTTTCCCGTGTAGTCGAGGCCGAGGCCGAACGACCAGTCCTTCAGCGGCGTCCAGTCCGCATAGGCATGGGCCAGCAGATGCGGGCGCCGCGCCAGATCGGTGCTGCTGGCAAGGTCGATGGCGTGCATGTCGGTGAGGTTGAGCGAGAGGCTCAGCGTCTGGCCGATGCGGGCGTGCACTTCCGCCTCGATCCCCTCCGCGCGCGAGCGGCCGATATTGTAGTAATAGCCGCCCACCGTGCTTCGGAGCGCGCACGCCGCCGAAGTCACGAAGTAGCAGGAGAAGAAATCGATCTGGTTGCTGGTGCGCCGCTCGAAATAGGTCAGCGAGGCGCGCACGGCATCGCCGAAGACGGACTGATCGATACCCGCTTCCCAGCCATGCGCGCTCTCCGGTTTCAGTGCCGTCAGCGGATTGGAGTAGACCGAGAACAGCTCATAGAGCGTAGGCGCCTTGAAGCCGTCGCCGTAATTGGCGCGCAGCACCGTGGCGCCGTTGTTGGGCGTCCAGGCGCCGGCGAATTTGAGCGAGGTATGCCCGCCGAATTCCTGATCGTCGTCGTAGCGCACGCCCCCGGTGAGCGTGAGCTGCGAGAACAGCGTGCTCTGCATCTGGGCGTAATAGCCGGTGGTGCGCGTGTGCCCGGCGGCGTCGGGATATCCTGCAATCGTCGAGGTCAGATTGCGCCGCTCGGTTTCGGCGCCGTAGGTGATCTGTTCGTCCTGCGACAGATCGACGATGCCCTGATACTCGAAACGCTCGGTGGCGCCGCGGTAAAAATAGTCTTGTTGCAACGGCAGGTAATAGGGCGAATCGTAGGTTGTGCGCCGGCTCAGCATGCCGATATAGGCCACGCGGTTTCTCCAGCGCCCGTCGAACAGCGCCACATTCAGGCCCGCATAGCCGGAAAACAGCACATCGCGCGAATAAACCGGCGAATCGGCGAGGCGGTAGCTAGGCGGCAGGTAGTTGTCGTCAAATTCGGTGCGGGCGTTGCTGTAGAACCCGCGCAGGTCGAGGCTGATTTGCGAATTGAACCGATAGCGCGTGTTGGCGGCGAGGCCGAGATTGCCGGTGCCGTCCTTTTCGCTGTTGCCGTTGCGCGAATCGGCGGCGGAAATGCCGTTGGAGTGAAAGTAATTCACGGCCGCGCCGTAGTCGAAATCCGCCAGGCTGCCATTGGCGGCGGCGTTGAGCCGGTAGGTGTCGAAGCTGCCGCCTTCGGCGCTGGCGGTGAGGGCCAGCGGCGTAGTGCCGCCCCTTTTGGTCACGATGTCGACCACTCCGCCGATGGCATCGCTGCCGTAGAGCGTGCTCTGCGGCCCGCGTAGGACTTCGATCCGGTCGATGTCGTTCACGAACAGATCGCCGAGCAGGGCTTCGCCGTCGGTGGTGCTGGGATCGTTGAGGCGCACGCCGTCAACCAGCATCAGCGTCTGACCGGCGCCGGCACCGCGCAGGCCGACGGTGGTGACCTGTCCGGGGCCGCCGTTGCGCACCACGGTCAGGCCCGGCGTGCGGCCGAGGGCGTTGCTGACGATCAGCGTCTGCTGGGCAGTGAGGTCGGCGGCGGTGATGACGTCGATCGACTCACCGGTGCGCGACAGCGGCTCGGCCGTGCGCGTGGCGCTGACGACGACGATTTCAGGCGCGCTATCTTGTGAATCAGCAAAAGCGGCGGTGCCGGCAAGCGCGATGAACGCGAGCGACAATGGAACTGCTGAAAGTTTGTGCATTGTGGTCCCCTGGTGTGCAATCCAGGAGCCGTCGCGAACGTGCCGGCATTTCCCAAGTTTTCGACGGGACAGGCATGACAATCCCCGCAGCGACGACTCCGACTTCGTCGCCGCTGCGGTGATCTCCGCAGTTTCCGGCATACCCCCGGCCGAAAACAGGACGACGTCGCGAAGCAGGTCTCCTGACTTCCGGGTTTTCGCGTTCCGTCCGCCTTCCCAAGGAAACCTCAGTGGCTCAATGGACGGTCGCTGACCGGTTACAGTTGCGGGGGCAGCCGCGGATTTTCACCGCGTTCCCTTTGGCGCCAGGACAAAGGCTCCGGGCACCATCCCTTGCGGGAACCTCGCGCGAATTTGAAGACTTAGCGACCGGCCGGGGCAGGGTCAATGCCGGGGTTCTGCCTGATTTTGGGCGGTTTTCCGCATGGTCCGCGCTTTTCGGAGCCGCGGTGACCAATCCTTATCGTATTATTGCCACGTTATTGTCTTAGGATTTTAGACCGAACTGCAGCCAATAGCGCGTTTCGCCGCGCTGTTGGCTGCGAGCAGGGCCGGTTGGCGATGACTAACAAGAACGTCCTACTTGCAGCGGACACGGTGTTGCCTGTATTAGCGCGGGGAACAGGGAGAATTGCCCAGCTGCTTCATGGCGCACGGCGACTGAGCGTGGCGCGGGCATGGTGGAGACATAATATTAGCGGTGCGACTTGGCCGACTGCTGATTAAAGAATGCCGTTTACCATCCGAAGCGCTAGACCGGGTCGAGAACGATGATTACGATGTATAAAAATAACAGCAACAGGCGCCGCATCGCTGGTGCCGGTGAAAGGGAAACGCGTGCGCTTGGTTCATAATCCCCTGGCCCGGTGCGATCGTGCCGGGCTCAGCCATGTTTGGTCCTGATAACCCATGCAGCAACCTGAACATCTTCTCAAATCGACCCACGCCGGGATCGCCAGCCCCCGCCGCTACATCAGCATCGGGCTTGTCGGGCTCATCCACGTTGTCGTGATCTGGGCCTTGGCCACCGGACTTGCGCAGTCGGTGTTCAACAAGATGCCCGAGATCATCAAGGCCGAGGTGGTTCAGCAGAAGCCGCCGGAGCAGGAGAAAACTCCTCCTCCGCCGCCGCCGGATACTGTCAAGCCGCCGCCGCCCTTCGTGCCGCCGCCGGACATCAATATCCAGACCACGACCACCGAGACCAATGCGATCTCCGATGTGCAGTCGCACAAGGCGGCGCCGCAGGTTCCGGCTACCTACCCCACGCCGCGCGGCCGCTCGCATAGCTGCGAAGCCGGTTACCCGCCGATTTCGCGGCGTCTCGGCGAAACGGGCGTCGTGCTGGTTCGGTTCACGGTGAATGTGGATGGCTCGGTGACGAATGTCTCCGTTGCCAAGTCCAGCGGTTATTCCCGCCTGGACGAAGCCGCCGTGTCCTGTGCTTCGCGCTGGGAGTACAATCCCGCCACGCGAGGCGGCAAACCGCTCGCCATCACCTACGAGGCGAAGGTTCTCTACCAACTCAACGAATAAGAGCGGTCCGCTTGGACCATCAGTTTAGCTTCATCTCACCTACGGAGTAGCGAAGATATGAATTTCAAGCACCTGACGATCGCTGCGGCCTTCGTCCTCCTGTCCGGCTTCGGCGCCGGTCAGGCTCTCGCCCAGACCCAGGCCGCGTCCACGCAGGTGGCGCAGGCCGCACCGGCCACTCCGGCCGCGGGCACGACAACCCCTGCCGCTGGCGATCAGTCCGCTGCTCCGGCTGGCGGCAACCAGTCGGCCGCTCCGGCTGCCGGCGATCAGTCAGCCGCTCCTGCCGCCCCGGCGGCGACTCCTCCGGCCGCGGCTCCGGCCCCGCAGGAGAATCCCTATGGTCTGGGTGCGCTGTGGGCGGGCCATAACGGTCATGCGGACTGGGTGGCCCGTGGCGTCATGATCCTGCTCGCGGTCATGTCGGTCGGCACCTGGTACATCTTCTTCACGAAGTTCTGGGAACAGAGCCGCATGATCTCTCAGGCCGGCCAGGTCGAGAAGCGCTTCTGGAGTTCGAGCAATCTCAACGAAGGCATCGACAAGCTGGCCAAGAACAGCGTTTTCCGTGCCGTCGCGGAATCGGGCGTGCAGGCCTCGACCAGCCCGGCCACGGGCCTGGTCAATGCCAATGACTGGATCGGCATGTCGCTGAACCGCCAGCTCGAAGAGATCAATTCCCGCCTGCAGGGCGGTATCGCCTTCCTCGCCTCGGTGGGTTCCACGGCGCCGTTCGTCGGTCTGTTCGGCACCGTCTGGGGCATCCTGAACGCGCTCGTGGCCATCGGCGTCGCCGGTCAGGCCTCGATCGACAAGGTGGCCGGCCCGGTCGGTGAGGCGCTGATCATGACCGCCATCGGTCTGTTCACCGCTGTTCCGGCCGTGCTGCTCTATAACTTCCTGGTCCGCCGCAACAAGATCATCAACGAGAAGCTGCGCAGCTTCGCGGCCGATCTGCAGACCTATCTCATCACCAACAAGAAGTAAGCGGCCCCGGAACACTCGTATTGGATTTGGAGTAAGCGCCTATGGCGATGAATGTTACGTCAGCGGACCACGATGACGCGGATCTGAACACAGCCATCAACACGACGCCGCTGGTGGACGTGATGCTGGTTCTGCTCATCATCTTCCTCATCACGGTTCCGGTTGTGCTGAAGGCGGTCCCGGTTCAACTTCCCAATGCGAAGAACATTCCGACGCTGACCAAGCCTGAAAACATCGTGATCGCTGTCGACAAGGACGAGAACGTTTACTGGAACAACGGGCTCGTCAAAGACAACAACGAGCTGATCACGAGAATGGAAGATGCCGTCCGGCGCGCTGCTGCCAAAGGGCAGCAGCTGCCGGAGGTGCATATCCGCGGCGACAAGGATGTGCGCTTCGAGGCCGTCGGCCGCGTGGTGTACGACGCTCAGCGGGCCGCTATTCCGAAGGTGGGCTTCCTCACCGAACCCGTCAACGTTCCGCAAGACTGATCCTGCGTCGGCCCCGACCAAAAAGGTAGTAATGCTATGGCAATGAATGTTGGCGACGCCTCCGGTGAAGGCGAAGTCATGGTGGAGATGAACACGACGCCGTTGATCGACGTCATGCTCGTGCTCCTTGTCATGCTCATCATCACGATTCCAATTCAGACCAATGCGGTGAAGCTCGATATGCCGCAGCCGCACAACCAGCCGCCGCCGATCCCGCCGCAGGTCGTCAACATCTATGTCGATTTCGATGGCTCGGTGTCCTGGAACAATCAGGTTGTCACGATGCCGACGCTGGACAGCTATTTCTACGATGCTGGCCAGAAGGATCCGACGGTCCAGCCCGAAGTCCATATTTCGGTCAATCGGCTGGCCCGTTATGATACCGTTGCAAAGGTTATGGCCGATGCGCAGCGCCGCGGCGTGGTCCACATCGGTATCGTCGGTACGGAACAATACGTTCAGTAAGATTAAGCGAGGGGCGATTGACCGCGGGGCCGGTTTCATGCGGTCGCATGTCTTCCGGGCCCCGTGCCCTGCGAAATGAGGATTGAGATGATTTCCAAGTCTTTGCGCGGAATCGCGGTTGCGCTTCTGATCGGAACCTCCGCGGTTCCGCTCGCCATGCTTTCCACTGCCAGTGTGGCCGAGGCCGCCGGCGTACGCCCCCAGGTCGGCAAACCGCTTCAGGAAGCCATTGCCCTGGCCAATGCGGGCAAGGGCAGCGCCGCGATGGAGAAGGTGCATGAGGCCGAGCGCGTGCCGGGCCTGACCGCCGCCGAAAAGCAGGTCATCAGCCAGACCGAGCAGTTCGTTGCGGTGAAAACCGGTGATTTCTCCGGCGGCGTGACCAACGCCACCACGGCCAAGGCCAAGTTCGCGTCGGACTACAACCGCCGCAAATACCACGACGTCGTCACCACCGATCAGGACTACCTGAAGAAGTACGGCGTGCTCGATGCGCAGAGCCAGCTCATCGTGGCGCAGGCCTATACCGAGATGGGCGATTACAAGAGCGCCCTGCACGTCCTAGACGGGTTGGGCAACGGCGACACGGTGCTGTCGCAGAAGCTGTATATTGCTGGCAAGCTCGGCGATACGAACGCCCAGCGCGATGCGGCCGAGCAGCTCGTCCTGAAGGGGCAGGCGAAGTACTGGCCTTATCTCTTCATCGCTGCCGACAACACCTCGGGTCTCACCGATCCGCAGCGGTTCGACGTCTATCGTCTGCGCCTGCTCACCGGCAACATGCGCAATGCCGACGATTATTCCAACGCCGCCCAGCTCGGCATGGTGCTGCAACTGCCGCAGGAGGCGGCGGCGATCGAGCAAAAGGGCTTCGATGCCAAGGTGCTGTCCGGTGCCCGCCAGCAGCGCCTGCTCGATCTGGTCAAGGCGCAGGCCACCCAGCAGGCTGCGCAGCTCCCCGCGCTCGCCAAGCAGGCCGAAGCCGCCAAGACCGGCGATGCGCTGGTTCATCTCGGCAACGTCTATAGCGGTATCGGCCGGGCCGACGATGCAGTGGCCGCGATTGAGGCCGGCATCAAGAAGGGCGTGAAGGATCCCGACGACGCGCAGATCCGCCTCGGCATCGCCTATATGGATGCGAAGAAGAAGCCGCAGGCGCTCAAGGCCTTCGCGGCGGTGAAGGATACCAAGGCGAAGGTGGATGCCCGCCTGTGGTCGATCTACGTCCGCAGCCACTGACCGGTTCGCGCCAGCAGCGCATGCGAAGGGCCGCCCGCTGGGCGGCCCTTTGTTTTTGCCCGGAGCAACAGATGATCGGGTTGAATCATTTTCCTTGCGCCACCGGCGCACCGCGCCTGACGCCCTGCACGGAGAGCAGATAGGCGCGCACGTCGATATCGGGCGGCGCGGCCACACCCTTGCCCGGGCCGGGCGTCGTCAGCTCGCCGAGCGTGAAATCCATGCGCGCCTCGTAGGTGCGGTCGATCTGGTTGCGCAGGTTCTGTTCGGCGGCGTACCAGGCGCGCTTCACCGCGCCGTCCTTGCAGGTGGCAAGTTCCGCCGGGCTGTCGGCACCCCAGCGATGCTCCACGCATTGATAGGGATCGAACGACAGGCGGAACAGCCGCCGCCGCGCCTCTTCGTAGCCGAAGCTGACCTCAGAACCGTCGCTGCGCGTATAGGTGATCTTGCAGGCGGCAGTTTGCCGGTCGTAAACGCGCAGGAGGTCGGCGGCCAGATCGCTGCCGCGATAGTTGAGCCGCTGGTCGCGCGCCACGTAGAGGCGAATGAACCGCCCGGTCTGGTCGCGCAGTTCCTTGAACGCGGTCTTGAGCCGGGCGTCGCGCGAGGGCGTGGAGTAGATTTCCCACAATCCCTCGGTGCCGTAGATGTTGGGCGGCAGGCGCTCCGGCTCCGGCAGGTTTTCGGTGCCCGCTTCGATGGCGACTTTCACCGCGTCGGCGCGATAATGCAGATCGGCGCAGTTGGAATCCACCATCTCGGCCACTTCCTTCATCGGATCGAATTCGAGCTTGCCGCCCGCCATCATCGCGCGCACGTAATCGTAATAATTGAGCGCCTGCCCGTTCAGCGTGAAGCTGCCCGCCGCCCAGTCGCGATCCGCAGCGGGGCGCGGGCCGGTGCCGAAATACTGCGTGTCGGAAAAGTCCTTCAGATCGGCGTTTTTCGTCAGCACGACATGGCCGCCCGTCAGCGCGCCGTCGGGCGTCCGCGTGGCGCCGACGAGCGTTTGCGGCCGCCAGTTCTTGAAGCCGGCGCCCATGCCGGGCCGCGCGCGCACGAAGCGCATGTCGTAGCTGCCATGCGTCACCGATTCATCGGGATGGGCGTCGAGATAGAAGATGCGCCCGTCCGGGTCGATGCGATAGACGGTGGCGAGGTGGCCGTTGGGATCGTAGATCACCGTGCCCGGCCGGATCGACCCGGGCCTGAGCGCCGGCGAATAGAAATCCTGCTGGAGCGGCGTCTCACCATCGGGATGGATGCGGTAGGTGGCAGACGACACCGCATCGCGCAGCGTCTCCAGCAGCGCGTAGCCGGTGGTGGAGCCGGACAGCACGTCGTGCCGCGCGGTCACTTCGTTGCCGTCCGGCGTGTAGCGGATGTCGCGCGAGGCCCCGCGCGGTTCCACCTCGCTCTCGTAGGAGAAGGGCAGGCCGCGCTTCCAGGCATAATAGGCGCGCAGGATGTAGGGCAGGTCCGCGCAGTCGGAACGGAAGACGACATTCACCGGATCGCTGGCGCGGAACGGATTGCCCGGCCCGTGCAGGCAGGAATTGACCGTGTGGCAGTTCGAATCGCCGAGCGAACGCAGGAACTCGCCGAAGCCGCGCTCGTCCGCCTCGCTCCAGTGATCGTAGCGGATGTAGTAGACCGGCGAGCGCGCCATTGCCGCGGTCAGTGCCGGATCGGCCGCTGGTGCCGGCTGAGTTGCCGCCGCAGGGGCCTCGGCGACCGGCCGGATCACTGCGGCGCCGCTAGCCGGTGACGTGGCGGCCGATGCCGAGCGATGAACGCCAGTCCCGCCCGGTGAAACGGCTGTGGGTTGCAGCCATGCCTGCCAGCGCGCTGGTATCTGCGGTGCCGGGCTCAGATAAGCCGCGCCGAATGCCGCAACCCCCAATGCGATGGTGACCAACCGCATCCGGCCCCCCTCGGCCGCCCCGCCGCCGATACGGTAAGCCGCGCATTTTGCCGGTCAAGACGAGTTTGTTTCTCGTCACGTAGTATCCGTTCGGATATAAGGCGGGGCATGGGGACAGCCACCAACCCGCTGCTTTTGACACCGGCCGAGATCGAGGCCCTGCTGCTCAGCCTCAAGGTGTCGCTGGTGGCTATCTGCTGGGCCTTTCCTTTCGCGCTGCTGGCGGCGCTGGCGCTGGCCCATCGCAGCTTTCCCGGCAAAACGCTGGTCGAGGGCATGCTGACGCTGCCGCTGGTGCTGCCGCCGGTGGTGATGGGTTACATCCTGCTGGTGGCGCTGGGCACCCGCGGCGGGCTCGGCGGCTGGCTCTACAGCCAGTTCGGCATCCGCTTCGTCTTTTCGTGGACCGGGGCGGCGCTGGCCGCGGGCCTCATCACCTTTCCGCTGCAATTGCGGGCGATCCGGTTGGCGCTGGAGGCGGTGGACCGCGGGCTGGGGCAGGCTGCCGCTACCCTGGGCGCCGGTCCGCTCGATCGCTTCTGGAACGTCATCCTGCCCTTGGCCCTGCCCGGCGTGGTGGCGGGCGCGATCACGGCCTTCGCCACCAGCCTGGGCGAGTTCGGCGCCATCATCACCTTCGTTTCCAACATCCCGGGCGAGACGCGCACCTTGCCGCTGGCCATCTACAGCGCGCTGGAGACGCCGGGCGGCGAAGCGCAGGCCGCGCGCCTCACCATCCTCGCCATCGTGCTGGCGCTGGCCGGCGTGGGGCTGGCAGAGCTGGCCCAGCGCCGCGCGCGTGCAATGCTGTCATGAGCGTGGAGCTTTCGCTGCGCCACCGTTTCGGCGGCTTTACGCTCGATGCCGCCTTCGCGGTGCCCGAGGCACAGGTGACGGCGCTGTTCGGCCCTTCTGGCGCCGGCAAGTCCACCGTCGTGGCGGCGCTGGCGGGGCTCCTGAAGCCTGATGATGGGCACATCCGCCTGAACGGCAGGCCG
Organism: Alphaproteobacteria bacterium; assembly: GCA_018971835.1. GTDB lineage: Bacteria > Pseudomonadota > Alphaproteobacteria > Micropepsales > Micropepsaceae > Rhizomicrobium. The sequence continues at coordinate 45,109 of JAGWZW010000004.1, read as the reverse complement.
CTGCTCGATACTGCCGCGGGCATCTTCGTACGGCCCGAGGCGCGGCGGGTGGGCGTGGTGTTTCAGGACGCGCGGTTGTTCCCGCATATGAGCGTGATGGCCAATCTGCGCTTCGGCTGGCGGCGGGCGCCGGTGAAGGCGGACGAAGCGCGCATCGACCATGTGATCGCGCTGCTCGGCCTCGAACACCTGCTGGTGCGCAAACCCGGCAAGCTCTCCGGCGGCGAGAAGGGGCGCGTGGCACTGGGCCGGGCGCTGCTGTCCTCGCCCGAGCTGCTGCTGCTGGACGAGCCGCTGGCCGCGCTCGACGCCGCGCGCAAGGCCGAGATCCTGCCCTATCTGGAACGGCTGCGGGACGAAACGCGCACGCCGATGCTCTATGTCAGCCACTCGCTCGACGAGGTGACGCGGCTGGCCGATCGCGTGATCCTGCTTAAGCAGGGCCTGGTGGCGGCCGAGGGCACGGTGTTCGACCTGTTGGGCGATCTGGAGTTTTCCGCCGCTACCGGCGCGCCGCCCTACGGCGCAGTGTTCGAGGTGACGGTGGAGGATACCGAGCACGGCCTGACGCGGCTTGCCTTCGCCGGGGGCACGTTGGTGGTGGGCAGGCTGGCGCGCGCGAAGGGCACGCGGCTGCGCGTGCGCATCCGCGCCGAGGACGTGATGCTGGCGCGCGAGGAACCCAGGGCCATCAGCGCCAACAATGTGCTGGCGGCGACGATCAGCGCCGTCCATGCCGGGCCGGAGGGCGAGGCCGACGTGCAGCTCGATTGCGGCGGCGCCAAGCTGGTGGCGCGCATCACGCAGGCTTCGGTGAAGCGGCTGGCGCTGGCGGCCGGCGTACCGGTCTTCGCCATCATAAAATCGGTGACGGTGGATTCGCGCATCCTGCCCGCGCCGGAAGTTTAGCGCGGTTGCGCAGGCGGCTTTTCCCGGCAAAGCTCCGGCAACGCCATTCGGAGAAACGCCCATGCCGCTCATTCCCTATGCCGACATCGAAGCCTTGCCCGCCGATGCCCGCGAGGCCTTCGAGAAGCTGCCCAGGAAGCTCAACATCTTCCGCATGTGGGCCAATGCGCCGGCCTGCTTCAAGCACGGGATGCGCTTCGGCGGCGCCATCCTCGGCCGCCAGCAGCTGGCGGCGAATTTGCGCGAGCTGGTGATCCTTCAAGTGGCGAAGCTTGAGCGCGGCGCATACGAGTGGCACCAGCATGTGCCCATCGCCGAGGTCTGCGGCTGCACGAAGGAGCAGATCGCGGCGCTGGAGCAGGGCGATTTCGCTGCATCCTGTTTCGACGCGCGGGAGCAGGCGCTGCTGGCGTTATCCGAAGACGTGATCCGCAATGTCGCCGCCAGCGAGGAAAACGTGGCGCAGGCCAAAGCGCATTTCTCGCCGCAGGAGATCGTCGAGATCATCTGCACCTGCGGCTTTTACATGACGGTGGCGCGCCTCACCGAAACCCTGCGCGTGGAGATCGATGCCTCCGGCGGCATGGAAGTGCTGGACACGCTGGTGAAAAGCACCGGTCAGCCACCCGCGTCGTGACGGTGGGCGCGGAACACCAGCGTCTTCGACAGCGTGAAGTTGAACACCAGGCCCAGAAGCGTGCCCGCCGCAAGCGCCAGGTAGGGAATGTCGAAGGGATATGGCGCGAAGGTCAAAAGCGCCACGTAAAGCGCATAATTGGCCACGCCGCCGAGACCGTTTGCGACCACGAATTTCGCCCATTCGTTGACCAGATTCGTCTGCGCGGCATGTTCGCGAAAAGTGAGTACGCGGTTGCCCCACCAGGTGAAGGTAACGGCGACGACAAAAGCCGGAATCTGCGCGAGCCGCGCGCCCATATCGAACAGCGCGATCACGGACCAGAGCGCGGCTTCGTTGACGACGAAGCCCGCCGTACCTACCAGCCCGAAGCGCAGGAAGCGCGAACGCATCAGCACTTCGACAAGGGATGGTGTCTTCACGGCCGCGTCAGATCCTGCGGGCCGCGCATGGAAAGATAGGCGAGGCGCTTCAGTTCCCAGCGCCCTCGCGTTACGGTGTCGAGGATGAGCCCACTGGCGAGCAACAGGAAGGCCAGCAGCATCAGCCCGGTGGAGAGCACCGCCGTGGGCAGGCGCGGCACCAGGCCGGTGCGCAGATATTCCATCACCACTGGCGTTCCCAGGATCAGCGAGGTCGCCGCCAAGAGGACGAACAGGATCGAGAAGAAGACCAGCGGCCGCTCCTCGCGCACCAGCGCGGCGATGGTGAAGAGGATGCGGAAACCGTCGCGCCAGGTGTTGAGCTTGCTCACCGAGCCGGCGGGGCGCTCCTTGTAGCTTGTGTCGACCTCGGCCATCGGCACCAGCATGCGCACGGCATGGACGGTCAGTTCGGTTTCGATGCCGAAGCCTTCCGCTGTGAAGGGGAAGGACTTGACGAAGCGGCGCGACATGATGCGATAGCCGCTCAGCATGTCGCCCAGATGCACGTCGAACATCAGCGCGGTGAGCCCGGTGAGCAGCCGGTTGCCCAGAACATGCCCGGGCCGATAGGCCGCCTCGCCGGTGGCGACACGCCGGGCCGAGACGATGTCGAGGTCTTCGTCCGCCAGCTTCTTCACCAGCATCGGCGCGGCGGCGGCGTCATAGGTGTCGTCGCCGTCCACCAGCACATAGATGTCGGCTTCGATGTCCGCGAACATGCGGCGCACCACATTGCCTTTGCCCTGGCGCGTCTCGTGGCGCACGACGGCGCCGGCCTCGCGCGCGCGCGCCACCGTGGCGTCCTTGGAATTGTTATCGTAGACGTAGATCTCCGCGTCCGGCAGCGCGGCGCGGAAATCCGTGACCACGCGGGCGATGGCGGCTTCCTCGTTGTAGCAGGGAATCAGAACGGCCACGGTGGCCAGCGTCTTGCTCATGATTTTGCGTTGGGTGCGGGTTTCGCGTTGCGGGTAAGCGGGCAGAAGAGATAGGGCCCGCCGAGATTGGTAGTGATATCAGCGCAGGCGATGTTCGTGAAGCCAAGTCCGTAGGCGCCCACCGCCCCGTGCGCGCGGGCGATCTCGTCGGGCGCGGCAATGAGATAGAGATCGCCCCGGAAGCCGGCCACGCGTGCGCGAGTATCGGCCGTCAGGGTCGAGCCGTCGTTCGGCTGGATCAGCCAGCCGTCGATGCGCAGTACCGGAATCTGCGGCGGCAATTCGGGCACCAGGAAGCCCAACGGCTCGATCCCGGTCATCAGGATCATGGTGTGTGCCGGGTCGGCGATCCCGGGCATCTTCACCTGCACATAGGGATCGCCGAGCGGCGCGCGCGGCTGCACTTTCTCGGCGCGCGTATAGGCGAGGGTGACCAGTGCCAGCGCGCCCAGCGCCCAAAGCCGCACCTGCCGCGGCAAGGGAAAACTTCCCGCCGCGGCGACCACCGCGACGGGCGAAAGCATTTCCAGCGTCAGGATGTAGCGGTAGATGCCGAACACCATGAGCCAGCTCGCATAGCTTGCGGCCCAGAAGGCGAAGAGGATGAGGCTGCCGTCCGGCGCGGCCAGCGGTTCCTTCGCGCGCCGACGGAAGAACCAGATCCCGGCGGCGGCAAGGATGCCGAGATAGGCCAACGCCACGCGCATGTCCTGATTGGGGATATCGTCGGCCGCATGCCAGTCGAGGGCGAAATAGATCGGATCAAAGAGGACGTGCCAGATGTCCTGCGGCAGGAAACGCGTGTCGCGATAGGAGGTGGTGAGCGCCAGCGGCGAATGGAAGAGTTCGTTGAAATAGGGGAAAAGCGGATTGCCGGTGACATGCGCCATGTGCACGAACCAGTAGCCCGCGAACACCGCCACGCCTGCCACGCCGCCCGCGCCGCCCGCCAGCAGCCGTTGCAGGCGCCGCTTGGCATCGCCCGGAACGACCGCCAGCGCCGCCGCAAAGCCGATCGCATAGGGCGCTTCGGGCAGCTTGAGCCCGACCGCGCTGCCGAGGATGAAGCCCGCCAGTGCCGCGATCGCGAGCGCCCGTTTCAGCGGGCCGTTCGCCAGCACGTCGCGCCGGACGATGAGCAGCGCCAGCCCGCTGAGCGCGAACAGGCTCATCACGTTGTCGTACAGCGTCATGCCGGCCAGGCTGATGTTCAGCCCGCCGGTGACGCCGAGCAGCGCCGCGATCGCCGCCATCTGCATGTTGTGTTCGACGCGGATCAGCGACCGCGCGATGAGGTAAAGCGGGATGATGTTGGCGCCCTGCACTGCGCCCAGCAGGCCCAGCGCCAGCCATGACGGCAGATGCTCGGCCGCCAGAAAGAACGGGATGTCGATCAGCGGATTGTAATAGGTGGCGTGATGGGCAACGGCGATATCGAAGCCCATGCGCCCGTGCAGGAAGGCGTAAGGAATGTACCAATGGTAATTGCGGAAGTCCCACGACATGTCCTTGCCGAGGGCGACGACGAACCCCGCCCAGCCGAGCACAACGAGGCCGAGGAACAGCCACTCCGGCCGGGTAAGAGGCCTGTCGGACGATGTCATGTGTTACCGGCGATCCTGCGAACGGCGGAATTTAGCAGGTTTGCCGGAAAGCGCATCAGGGCACGCGTTACGGCTCCGGCGGCAGGTTGGCCAGGAACTGCTCGGTGCAGGCCCGCCAGGAGCGGGTAAGGGCAAAGGTGCGGCAGGCTTGGCGGGAGATCGTCAGCGCCTGGGCGCAGGCCTCGGCCAGGTTTTCCTTGAGCGCCCCCACCGGCGCATCGCCAATCACGTCGCGCGGGCCCTGCACCGGATAGGCCGCCACCGGCACGCCGCAGGCCAGCGCCTCCAGCACCACCAGGCCGAAGGTGTCGGTCTTGGAGGGGAAAACGAAGACGTCGCTGGCCGCGTAGTGGCGCACCAGGTCTTCGCCGGTCTTGGGGCCGAGGAATTTCGCTTCGGGATAGCGTTTCTCGAGCTGGGCGCGGGCCGGCCCGTCGCCTACCACCACCTTGGTGCCCGGCAGCTCGAGCGAGAGAAACGCCTCGATGTTCTTCTCCACCGCCACGCGGCCGACATAGAGCCAGATCGGCCCGGGATAAGGCAGTCTGGCGCCCGGAACGGGGCGGAACATCTTCACATCCACGCCGCGCGACCAGATGCGCACATTGCGGAAGCCGTGCGCTTCGAGTTCGTGCTGAAGCGAGGGCGTGGCCACCATCATTGCCGTGGCCGGGCCGTGGAACCAGCGCAGGAAGCGGTACACCAGCGCCTCGGGAATCAGCGGCAGGCGCGCATGGACGTATTCGGGAAAGCGCGTGTGGAACGAGGTGGTGAAGGGGATGCCGCGCTTCACGCAGAGCGCGCGCGCGCTCAGGCCCAGCGTGCCCTCGGTGGCGATGTGGATGGCATTGGGGCCGAAGGAGTCGATCATGCGCGCCAGGCTCCGGCGCGGGAACACGGCCAGCCGGATTTCCGGATAGCTCGGCAGCGGCAGCGTGAAGCGGCCCTCGGGCGTGGCGTAGCGTACGTCGTGGCCCATCGCCGCGAGATCGTCGCCGAGGATTTCGAGTGTGCGCACCACGCCGTTGACCTGCGGTGCCCAGGCATCGGTGACGATGAGGAATTTCTGCGCGGTTCCGGCGCCCGGCTCGCTGCCGGGCGTCATGAGGAAATCCTCAGGCGGGAACGGCTGCGGCTTCGCCTGCTGCTCCAGCACCGGCGAAGGCAGGGGTTCGCGCATCGCTGTGCGAAGAGGCCCAGGCGAGAATCTCCATGTTTCCGCAGGCATCTTCGACAAGGGCGGTGCAGCTTTCAACCCAGTCGCCGTCGTTGTGGTAGGTGATGGCGCCGATCTGCTTGATCGCCGCCTGATGAATATGACCGCACACGACGCCGTCGAGGCCTTTGTCATGGACCTCGCGGGCCACAGCTTCCTCGTAGCGGCAGACAAATTCGACGGCATTCTTCACCTTCTGCTTGAGATAGGCCGAAAGCGACCAGTAGGGCAGGCCGATGGCCCGCCGCGCCGCGTTGAAGACGTCGTTGAGGTGGAGCGCCAGCGTGTAGGCCCAGTCGCCCATGAGCGCCAACCAGCGCGCATAAGCGATAACGCCGTCATACTGATCGCCGTGCAGCACCAGAAAGCGCCGCCCGTCCGCGGTTTCGTGAACCGCCTCGCGCATCACCTCCACGCCCGCAATGGCCCGCCCGCAATAGGCGCGCAGCACCTCGTCGTGATTGCCCGGCACGTAGATCACGCGCGTGCCGGCATCGATCTTGTGCAGCAGCTCCTGCACCACGCGGCTGTGTGCCTCAGGCCAGTACCAGCGCTGGCGGAGCCGCCAGCCGTCCACGATGTCGCCCACCAGGAAGAGGGTGTCGCAGGCGTTGCGGGCCAGGAAGTCCGCCAGCATTTCGGCCTTGCAGCCGCGGGTGCCCAGATGGGTGTCGGAGATGAAGATGGTGCGGTGGTGGCGCTGCGGCAAAGCGGCGCGGCCCTCGCCAGCGCCGCCGGGATTTTGATGGCCGCCGCCCGTCCCGGCGCTGCGGCCCCGGCGCGCTGCCAGAAACGGCTCGGCAATTTCGCTGCGCCGCGGCAGGCGGCGGAAGCTTCGGGTCTCAGACCAGGCTGTCTCGGCCATCGGCTCCTCCTGGCAGAACCTGCGAATCAGCCACAAGTCCGCTTAGCCTCTGCCTGCCTGCGAAACACGAAGGTTGTATTGCAGGGGCGTAATCCTTTCGTGAAATGACGGCCGAATGGCCATCTGGCCAGCAAATATGCTGCGTTGCACAAGGCTTGGGCAGCCGCCTTGTCATCCCGCCAGATGACAGCTTTTTCTTTAGAATTTGTCTTGGTTTAGGGAACTTATTTGGCGGTCTGGGAGGCTAAATTTTTTCTTGCACTCCCCTGGCGCCTCTGCCATATTGCTGCAGCGCGGTATTGCGGGTTTCCTCTCTGCGACACCGCCGCCCTTCCTGGGCGTTTCCTCCCTGAACTTGGCCGCTCCCTCGGGGGCGGCCATTTTTCTTTCAGCGGTTTGCAGGTTCAACACCGCTCGATATGGGAAACGCTCGAAGCGAAGCGCATCCGCGCACCGCAACATTCACTTCATCTAATGTTTTATTCGGCCGCCCACGGCATCGCTTGGGCCCCGGCGCGCAGCGCCGCCGGCGTCATCGCCGTCAGGCTGGCGAGAACCTCGCCGAGGCGCGCGCAAACGGCATCGAAGTTGGCGTTGGGTGTGACCCGTTCCTCATCAAGGTACAGCGCGCGGTTGATCTCGATCTGCAGCGCCTGCACGCCATCGGCCGGGCGGCCGTAACGCTCGGTGGTATGGCCGCCCGCGTAAGGCTGGTTGCGCGCCACCATGAAGGCCTTCAGTTCGAAAGATTGCTGGGCATGGCGGACCAGCGCGGGCATTGCCGAAGTGCCGTAGCGGTCGCCCAACACTACATCGGGGGCGGTTGCCGCAGAGGGCATCGAATGACAATCCACCACCACCGCCACGCCGAAGCGCGCCTGCGTCTCGGCCACCAGAGCCGCCAGCGCCGCATGATAGGGCCGGTAGAGCCGCTCCAGCCGCTCGGCGGCTTCGACGGGCGCCAGCTTGGCGCGATAGATCTCGGCACCGTCGCGCACCACGCGCGGGATCACGCCCAGCCCCGCCTGCACCCGCGCCGAGGACGCATCGACCGGCACCGTCAACGGGCCATCGAACATCGCCGCATCCAGCTCGGCCGGGCCGCGGTTGACGTCCACCAGGGCGCGCGGAAACCGCGCCGCGATCATGGGCGCACCCAGCGCCACCGCTGCGCCGAACAGCAGGTCCGCGAAGGCGTCTTCCGAGCGGCGCAGGAAGAGCGGGGAAAGCCGGCTGGAGGCCACGAAGCCTGCCGGGTAAAGCCGGCCCGAATGCGGCGAGGCGAAGATAAAGGGGATAGTCTGCTCTGCCGGCCGGCTGACCAGCGCAGGCACGGCGTAGAGCGCGGCCAGCGCCGCATCGCCCGCTCTGCCTGCCGCCTTTTCTGCCATGCCGCCTTGCGCTTCAGCCTGTCTGCAGCCCAAGTGGATCATCGGCTTGGCGCGCAATCAAGGTTTTCGCGAACCGCCGAAACCCGGCATTTACCGTCGCGCAATTATAAGGTTAAGTCAGGCGGGAGGCGCGGGGCGCGGCTATGGCCCATATCCTTTTGGCAGAAGACGACGAATCGCTGCGCCGGTTCCTGGCGCAGGCGCTCGTCAAGGCCGGCCACGAGGTCACCGATTTCGGTGACGGCGCCGAGGCCTGGGAATGCCTGAAGGGTTTCCGCTTCGACCTGCTGCTCACCGACATCGTCATGCCCGGGCTCGACGGCATCGAACTGGCCAAGCGCGCCGCCGAGCGGCACAGCGAACTCAAGATCATGTTCATCACCGGCTTTGCCGCGGTGGCGCTGCATCCCTCCTCCAATGCGCCCCGGCAGGCCAAGGTGCTGTCCAAGCCCTTCCACCTGCGCGAGATCGTGGCGGAGATCGACCGCATGATCGCGGCCTGACGCGCCGGCCCCGGCCCATTGCGGCTTGCCCGGGCGGCGGCCGGGCGCTATAGAGGCCGCCCCGACGGGACGGGCGGTTAGCTCAGCGGGAGAGCACTACGTTGACATCGTAGGGGTCACTGGTTCAATCCCAGTACCGCCCACCATTCCAGACCACGAAAATCCGAGAAATCGAGCTGGCCGCGCGCGGCGGCGTTCGCCTCGTCATCTTCGCGGGGGGCTCGTGCGCTTCAACAGGGAGGCTGGCGCCGGGGTATCTGTTCGCCGGCGTCGGGTTTTGTGGCACGCTGGGATGCGGGCACGAAGCTGGTCCGGTCGATGCCGTGGCGGTTGAGCTTGTCGTAGAAAGTCTTGCGCGGGATGCCAAGCGTTTCGATGGTCGCCTGGACATCGCCTTTGCAGAAGGCGAGAGCCTCGCGGATGAGCTGTGCTTCGTAGCGTTCCATGCGTTGGGGCAGCGCAAGATCCTGCGATTGAGGATCGGATTGCAACAGCTCCAGATCGCCGACGCCCAGCGCAATGCGCTCGGCAAAGTGCGAAAGTTCGCGCACGTTGCCCGGCCAATCGTGGGTGTTCAGATGGGCGCGCAATGTATCGGTCAGCGGCGGCATGGGGCGGCCAAAGCGTGCCGTAGCCTGCGCCAGGAAATGAGCGAAGAGCAGCGGCACGTCCTCGCGCCGCTCGCGTAGCGGCGGGATGCGCAGCGTCACCACGTTGAGACGGTAGAAGAGATCCTCGCGGAAGCGTTCGCGTTGCGACGGCGCGCCAAGATCGACCTTGGCTGCGGCTACCACCCGCAAGTCCACGCTGCGCGGGGTATTGGAGCCCAGCGGGGTGATCGTGCGCTGTTCGAGGACGCGCAGCAGCTTGACCTGCGTGGCCAACGGCATGCTTTCGATTTCGTCGAGGAAGAGCGTGCCGCCGCTGGCATGTTCGATGAGCCCGATGCGGCGCGATTGCGCGCCGGTAAAGGCGCCGGGCTCGTGGCCGAAGAGTTCGCTTTCGATCACGGTTTCTGGCAGGGCGCCGCAATTGAGTGCAACAAAGCGCTTGTCCTTGCGCTTGCTCCAGTCGTGCAGCAGCTGCGCCGCGACCTCTTTGCCGCTGCCGGTTTCGCCCACGACCAGCACGTCCACATCGGCTTCGGCGATGTGCCGCAGCGTTTCGCGCAGGCGCAGGATGGAAGGTGCCTGGCCGATCAGGCTGCCGCCGTCGCCCGATTGCTGCGCGAGCTGGCGAAGCCGGCGGTTGGCCATGACAAGGCCGCGCTTCTCCGCGGCGCGCCGCACGCTTTCCACCAGACGTTCGGCCGCGAATGGCTTGGTGAGAAAATCGTAGGCGCCGTCGTGCATCGCCGAAACGGCCATGTCGATGTCGCCATGCCCGGAAATCAGAATCACCGGGAGATCGGGATCGATCGCCTTGATCCGCTGGAAAAGCTGCAGGCCATCGATGCGCGGCATGCGCACGTCGGTCACGATCACGCCTTCGAAGTCCCGGTCGATCACGGCGAGCGCCGCTTCCGCCGATTCGAAGGGCTGGGCGCGGAAACCCGTCAGTTCGAGCGTTTGGACATTGGCGTTGCGCAGTGCGGCATCGTCATCGATGAACGCGACGGCAATGGAAGGCTCGATGCTCACAGGGCTCTCCTGAGGTGAATGGTGAAAAGCGTTCCGTCCGCGCCGGTGCGGGTCAGCTCCAGCCTTCCGCCCAGTTCGGTGACGATGTCCTGGCAGATCACCAGGCCCAGGCCGAGGCCCCGCGGCTTGCTTGTTGTGAACGGCGTGAACAGGTCGGCGGCAACGCTGTCGGGGATTCCGGGGCCGTTGTCGGCGACAGTGAGTTGCACGCCGTCGCCGCAACAGCTGGTGCCGATGCGGACTTCCGCGCCGCTGCGGCCCTCCAGCGCCTCGAGGGCATTTTGCAGCAGATTGACCAGCACCTGCTCAAGCCGGATCAGCTTGCCCGAAGCGCAGAGCGACGCCGGTGGCCGTTCGACGATGACGGCGATGCCCTGATCGCGGATTTTCCCGGCGAGGAGCAGAAGCGCGCCGTCAATGACTTCGACAAGGCTGGTGGGGCCGGTCTGGTCGCCTCCCTTGCGCGAAAAGTTGCGCAGCTCCTGGGTAATGTCTCCGATGCGGGCGGTGAGGCCGGCAATGGTGGCCAGGTTCTGGCGGACGGCTTCGGTCTGGCCGCGTGTCAGCAGGACGGCGGCATTATCGGCATAGCTTCTGATGGCGGCCACCGGCTGGTTGACTTCGTGCGCCACTCCGGCGGTGACCTGGCCGAGCAGCGCCAGGCGATTGGCCTGCACAAGTTCGTCCCGCGTGGTCTGCAGCCTGCCCTCTGCTTTCTGCCGTTCGTCCATTTCGGCACTGAGCTGGCTGTTTATGGCGCGCAATTCGGCGGTGCGGATTTCGACGCGGTGCTCCAGTTCGGCGCGCGTGGCGATCGCCTCGGCGGCGCGCCGCTCGGCGCGCTGGCGCCGGTAGAGCAGGATGCCGCCCAACGCCAGCAGCGGCATCAGCGCCAGCATGGCAGTGGAGCGCGCGCTGCGCGCCTCGCTGTTCATGGCACTCTGTGCCGCCACCAGCACATGCAAGCGCCACGGCGTGGTGGCAATGCCGGCGTCCTCTGCCAGGAACAGGCCGCGACCGGCCATACGAACCAGATCGCCTTGCGAGTTGCTGCGCTGGGCCACGCGGACGGGCAGGGGATCGAGCGGCGCCTTGCCGAACTGGCGGCTGGCGCGGATGGCGCGCGCTTCCCTGGCATTCATCGGAACGTTGCGCATGAAATGCCAGTCGGCCACGCTTGAGATGATGACGATGCCTTGCGGATCGGTGACATAGACGTAGGAATCCGAACGGCGCCAATCGGCTTCGACCTGATCGAAGCGGACCTTTACGACGATGACGCCAAGCGGCGCTTCCGGCGGGCCAATGCGGCGGGTGATATACAAACCGGGCTGCCGCGTCAGGGTGCCGAGCGCAAAATACTCTGCGCCGCCTTGCTTGATGGCGTGCTGGAAATAGGAGCGGAAGCGGTAATCGCTGCCAACCGGGCTGGCCGGCCTGTTCCAGTTGCTGGCAGCCACGGCGTTGCCCTTGTCGTCGAGCAGAAAGATAACGGCCGCATGGGTCGCCGCGGCCAGCCGCTCGAGCTTGATGTTGAGTGCCGTGATCCCGGCGTTCGTGGGCTTGGCCAAGGCGTTGCGCAGGTCCGGATCCTGCGACAGCACAAACGGCAGCGAACGCTGCTTTTCCAACTCGCTGCGCAGTACCGCGGCGTTGAGCGCCACGCTGCTGGCTGCCTGGGCGCGCAGGGCCTGATGCGCCGTTTTCAATCCCAGGCGCCCGGCCTGCCAGATCGCCAGGGACGCCACCGCAGTCCCGAGGATGACGAGGACGGCCCACTGCACGGCAAAGCGCCGGTTCGCGCCGGAAAATGCGTTGCCCACCAGATTCATTCCTCCTCCCGAAATTGCTATGCGGAATTTCGCACGTTGGCAATTCCGGGCGGCGATGATTCGCACAAATTTCGATCAAGAAGTCTCTGGGATTGAAATTTCCCCTTTATTATCAATAGTTAAAAATATCTTTCCGATTGGCACCAAATTTGCTCGGCACATCAGCATAAGCGCGTTGGACAGGCATGTAGCACGATCCTGTACCACAGCCGGGGAGCCGGCCGGCGCGATCTGGAGGAAGCGAAAGGTCCGTGGGAAGCATTTTGCAATTAGGAATTATTTGCAAGTATGTGACCGGGCAGGCCTATAGCCGGCCGCCAGTCGCAGGCGCGCTGGATTGATTTGCAGCATCGAAATTGCCCAGGAGGGGGAAAATGAGAATCAGAACTGCAGCACTCTCGGCCGTGATGGTCGGGGCCTCGCTCGGCCTGACGCAACTGGCGCAGGCACAGGACGCCGCCACATCCGACAACGGCAGCCAGATCGAAACCGTTACCGTGACGGGCTTCGTTTCGAAGGGCGCCATTTCTGCGACCAAGCTCAACATCCCGGTGCGCGACGTGCCGTTGTCGGTGTCCAGCTACACCGGCGACTTCATGAAAGCGATCGAAACCACCAATGTCGCCGATCTTTATCAATACATGACCGGCATCGAACGCGCGGGCAACACCGGCTACGACATGGTGATCCGCGGCTTCCAGACCGGCGGCAACGACCGCAACGCCATCATGACCGACGGCCTGCCCGGCCTCACCGTGCGCTTCGGCTCGCCGCCCACCATCGGCATCGATCACGTCGAAGTGGTCAAGGGCGCCGCCTCCATTCTTTACGGCCAGGAGCAACCGGGTGGCTTCGTCAACCTGATTACCAAGAAGCCCCAGGACCAGTTCGCCGGCGAACTCAAGGTCATCGGCACGGGTGAAGAGGGCCGCTCCGCCGAGAAATGGGGCCTCGATACCGATTTCGACGTCACCGGCCCGCTCGACAAGGAAGGCAAGTATCTCTATCGCGTGATCGGCGAGGTAGGTTACGTCCAGCATTTCCGCGACTACGACTTTGAGCGGCCGGTCTATCTGGCACCCAGCTTCACCTGGAACATCGACGACAACACGCAGCTACTGCTGCAGTTCGAATACCGTCACACCATGACGGATTACGACACCTACCTGGTGGCGCCCAACAACGACATTACCAAGGTGCAGGACATCTGGACGCTCTACAACCAGCCGAACGGCTGGCAGCGCGAAACCGGCAAGACCGCCACGGTCACCTTCACCCACGATTTCTCGCATGGCATTTCGTGGACCGTGCATTATCGCCACGTTACCCATCAGGACTCGGCGCGCGGCTTCGACGTCGTCAAGTTCTGGAAAGGCAATGCTACCCTGGAGCGGCGCGCGCGCGGCCAGCTCAACCACCGGCATTATGACTTCGGCGATACCTATGTCACTGTTCCGTTCGACCTGGGCTTCATCTCCAACAAGATGATCGTCGGCGCCCAGATCGGCGAAGAGGTGGACGATTTCGGACGCCTGCAGTTCTACAATGCACCCCAGGCACCGAATCCGCTCACGGCCGACATCTCGTTCATCAACCCCGATTATTCGACGGCACTGCCCCTGTCGGCCTATCCGCTCGGCCCGCTCAATGATCGCATCACCAACTATGTCGAGAAGGGTGTCTATTTTTCGGATCTGATGACCTTCACCAAGCAGCTCAAGGCCATGTTCGGACTGCGCTATGCCACGCAGTACCAGTCCCAGCTCACGCTGACGCCCGGCGCGGCCAACAGCACGACGCAGAGCACCAACCAGGCCTGGCTGCCGATGGGCGGCGTGATCTATCAGCCTAATGACAATCTGTCCTTCTACGCCAGCTACAGCACCTCCTATGTACCGCAATCTTCGTCGGCGCAGGATATCAACGGCAACAGCAACTTCGCGCCGGTGGAAGCCAGGGGGTACGAAGTCGGCACCAAGGATACCTTCTGGGGCCAGCGCGCAAACGTGACTATGGCGCTTTTTCAGATCGACGAATCGAATGTACTGAATACCTTCGCATGTGCCATCGGCACCTGCTCCGAGCCGGTCGGCAAGGAACGTTCGCAAGGTGCGGAAGTGGAGTTGAACGTCCGTCCCGTGGCGAGTTGGCAAATCCTCGCCGGTTACGCCTATACCAACGCCACCGTAACCTCGACCAACATCGCCAACCAGGTGGGTGCGCGGCTTTCCAACGTGCCGACGCACGATTTCCATCTCTGGACGCGCTACGACATTCCGTCGGGCGCGCTGACAGGCTTCGGCGTGGGGGCGGGCGTCACCTACATCTCCGACCGCAACGGCACCCTGCCCACCGCGACATCGACCAAGGTGCTCGATCTGCCCGGTTACACGCTGGTGGATGCTGCGCTCTATTATGCCTTGGGCGACCAGTACGACCTGACATTCAAGGTCTCCAACCTGTTCGACGAGCGCTACTATGCCAGCGCCGGTGCGCAGGGGCAGTACACCATCATGCCCGGAACGCCGCGAGCCTTCACCGTTGCCATGACGGCGCATTTCTAGTCCGGCGGGCAAGCAAGCAGCCAATGTGGGCCCGCGCCAGTCGCGGGCCCTGTTCGGCAGAATATCGTTGAACCGTATTCGGGATTTGGCTCGACGACAGGTTCATTTCAGGTTGCAGCGATACGTTTTCTGTCCTGCGAGGCGCTTATCAACGATATCGGGAAACACCCGGCAGACGAGACGATGAAACTGCAGTTCCGCGAGTCGCTCTCCTGGCTTCATACCTGGTCCGGACTTGTCCTCGGGCTGGCGATCGCCTTGTTTGCGATTACGGGGGCCGGGCTGGTTCTGCGGCCGAACCTGGATGTGTTCGTCAATCGCCATTTGCTCGCCGTTCCGGCGTGCAACGCGCCCCGGCCGCTCGATCGGCTTGTGCGCGATGCCGAGCGGGCCTATCCGAACGGGGAGTTCCGTGCCGTCGAGATCACCGCCGATCCGACGGCCTCGCTCGCCGTGCGCTTTGCCGACGATACCTATGTCTATCTCAATCCCTGCAGCGCCGAGATACTCGGCATCAAGAACCACTACGCCGGATTTTTCGGAACGCTCGACTGGCTGCACCGCTTCCGGTTCATCGGTAACCCTGAGCATGACCTGAGCGGCAAGATCACCGGCGGGCTGATCACCGCCGTCTTTCTTGTTCTGCTGATTGTGGGCGGTCTGCTGCTGTGGTGGCCGCGCACGCGCGGCGAGTGGAAAAATGCGGCGGCCTTCCAGTGGCGCCGCCGCGGTAGCGCCCGAACCTTGAGCCTGCACAAGGTCGTTGGGCTCTACAGCGCCCTGCTGTTGCTGCTCATCACGCTGACGGCGCTGCCGCTTTCGTTCCAGCCGTTCCGCGATCTGATCGGCTGGGCCACGAATTCGCCTGTCGCCTCGGCGCCGCCGCCCGGGCTGTCGCGCCCGGCGCATGGCAAGCCGCTGCCGTTGCAGGAATTGTGGCAGCTGGCCGAGGCGCGCGTGGGCGATATCGCCTGGGCCTCGCTCTATCGGCCAGCCGCGACCAGCGCGGTGGCGGAAGTCGAGATCCTGCAACGCGGTGCGCCGCATGCAAACGCCAAGAGCTTTCTCTATCTGAATGCCTATAACGGAGAAACGATTCGCCTCAGCCGCTACGCCACCGGCATGCCGGCGGGGCGGAAGGTTTACCTGTATTTGCTGGCGCTGCATTCCGGCCTGGTCGGCGGGCTGGGCTATCAACTATTGCTGCTGCTCGCGGTTCTGGGCATTCCCGTGCAGGTCTATTCCGGCGCAAGCGTCTGGCTCAGGCGCAAATTCCGCAAGGCACCGCCGGCTGCCACGCTCAGGCTTCGCCTGGTTCGCAAGATGAAGGAAGCCGAGAGCATCGCGAGCTTCGAATTCACCCACCCGGACGGGCGCAGCTTGCCGCCGTTCAGCGCCGGCTCGCACATCGACGTGACGCCCCTTCCCGGGCTGACCCGGCAATATTCGCTGTGCAACGATCCGAACGACACCCACCGCTACGTGATTGCCGTGCTGCGCTGTGCGGATTCGCGCGGCGGCTCGCAGGCGATGCACGAGGTGCTCAAGGCCGGCGATCTGGTAGAGGTCAGCGTGCCGCGAAACCATTTTCCGCTGGCCCATTCGGCCGCGCGTTCGCTGCTGATCGCCGGTGGCATCGGCATCACGCCGATCCTGTGCATGGCGGAGCGGCTGGCAAACGGCGGCGCCGATTTCCGCCTGCATTATTGCATGCGCTCGCGCGGCCAGGCGGCGTTTCTGGAACGCATCGCGGCCTCGGACTTCGCCAGGCGCGCGCAGCTGCATGTCAGCGACGAAGGCACGCGTCTCGATATTGATGCCCTGCTTGATTCGGAGCCGCGGGACAGCCATCTTTATATATGCGGCCCGGCCGGCTTCATGGACGCAGTCATCGCCGCGGCGGCGGCACGCGGCTGGCCGGAAACCTTGATCCATCGCGAATATTTTGCCGCCGCTGCGCACGACAGCGCGCGGGACACCGCCTTCGACGTCCGCATCGCCAGCACGGGGCAGACCATCCGCGTCGAGCGTGACGAAACTGCGGTCGTGGCTCTCGCCCGCCAGGGGATTCTGATTCCCACTTCCTGTTCCGAAGGCGTGTGCGGCACCTGCGTTACGCGCGTGATCGAAGGCGAAATCGAGCACAACGACGTTTTCCTGACCGGTGAAGAGCGCGCCAGGAATGATCAATTCACACCCTGTTGTTCCAGAGCCCGCAGCCCGCTGCTGGTTCTCGATCTTTAGGCTAATTGTAGAGGACTCCCGTGTTGGAAAATCCCACGCTCACCGAGCCGGATACCTCGAAGAAAATTCCCGGCGGAGTCCTTCTGTGCTGGTGGTGGAAGGCGGTCGATTTCAAGATCGGCATCGTGCCGCTGCCGGTGTTTGTCGGCATTCTCGGGTTGGTTGCGGCCTTCGTCCGCAACGGGCATGTGCCGTCGGACATCTTGACGAACATGGCGGTCCTGGCGGTCGGCGGCTTCGCCTGCGCCGAACTGGGCAAGCGCCTGCCGCTGCTAAGGCATATCGGTGCGGCGGCGATCTTTGCCACCTTCATTCCCTCTTATCTCGCCTTCGCCCATTTCATTCCGGTGCCGGTGGTGGATTCGATCTCGGCCTTCACGCGTTCGAGCAATTTTCTATATCTGTTTATCTCGTCGATCATTGTCGGTTCGATCCTGGGGATGGACCGGCATGTCTTGATCGCGGGATTTTTGAAGATCTTCGTGCCGCTGGCGATCGGATCGATTGTAGCCGGTGCCGTCGGTACGCTGGTGGGAACCCTTCTGGGTTTGGGCGCGGCGCACACCTTCTTCTATGTCGTCGTCCCGATCATGGCCGGCGGCGTGGGAGAGGGCGCAATCCCGTTGTCCGTCGGCTATGGTTCCATCCTGCATCCGGTTCATGGCGGCGTGCTGGCACTGGTGCTGCCGCCGGTGATGCTGGGAAGCCTGGTTGCCATCGTTCTTTCCGGCTTGCTCAATTTTCTCGGCAAGCGCTTTCCGCATCTGACGGGTGAAGGGCGGCTGCAGCCGGGCGAAGCGATGGACGCCGTGATGGCGCAGGAGAAGCCCGCCCTGGCCCCGGATATCGCAACGGTGGCCGGCGCGGCGGTGATGACAGTGACATTCTATCTCTTCGGTGTGCTGACCCAGCACCTTTGGGGGTGGCCGGCGCCGGTGGTGATGCTGTTCGCGGTGGTGGCGATCAAGCTGCTGCGCCTGGCCTCGCCGAAACTGGAGCACGGCGCCTTCGTGGTCTATCGCTTCTTTGCCGTTGCGGTGACCTATCCGCTCCTCTTCGCCATCGGTGTGACGATGACGCCGTGGGACAAGCTGGTGTCCTCGCTCGCGGTTCCCAATCTGATCACCATCTTCGCCACGGTGGCGGCGATGATCGCGACCGGCTTTTATGTCGGGCGGCTGCTCAAGATGTATCCCATAGACGTGGCGATCGTCAGCGCCAGCCGCTGCAGCCAGGGCGGCACCGGCGATGTCGCCATCCTGACTGCCGCCGAACGGCTGCAATTGATGCCTTTCGTGCAGATCGGAACCCGTATCGGCGGAGCCATCACCGTGGTGCTGGCGCTGATCGCGATGGCGCATTTCAACGTCATGCCGTAAGGGGAAACAGAGCATGGCGAATCTCGACTCGACACCCCGGCAATATGACCGGGTGACAGTCTCGCTGCATTGGCTGACGGCGGCCATGATCCTGCTGCAATGGGCCAGTGCTTCGCTGATTTTTCTGGAGCAGGAGCGGCCGCTCCGCATGATCTACTGGACGGTGCATTTCGGCTTCGGCCTGGCGCTCTTTGCGGTGATCGCGGCGCGGCTGTGGTGGCGGACGACACGCGGCCTTGTGCTGCCGCCGCTGGGCGAGGGGCTGGCCGAACGCGTAGCGCGCGCGGTGCATGGCCTGCTCTACGCGCTGGTGCTGTGGCTGATCGGCCTGGGGATCGTCATCATTCTGCTGCGCGGCTGGCCGCTGGCCGGGCTGTTCACGATCGCGCCTGTCCTTGCCGGATATAAGCCGCTGTCGAGCACCCTCATCGAAGTCCACAAATGGTCGGCGCACCTGCTGATGGCCGTAGCCTTCGGGCACGCCGGCGTGGCACTCTTCCACCAGTTCGTGCTGAAGGACGGCGCGCTGCTCAGGATGGCGCGCGCCACCGCGAGAATCTGACCGGGGTTGCCAGGCGATGGGAAACGGGGATCCAGGCCATTACGCGCAAGAATGTACTCTTCGCCGGATCGGATGGCGGTGGCCGCGCATGGGCAATCACCGCCACCCCGCTGACCAAGGCCACGATCAATGGCGTCGATCCTTACGCGTGGGCGAAGCCCACGCTCGAGCGTATCGCCGCGGGCTGGCCCAACCATGATCTCTACGCTCTCATGCCCTGGAATTACGCAGCCCAAGCCTGAACGGCCCCGCCTTCACGCTTACGCTCTTGTCATGGTACCCGTGTTGCGCCGGGCGCCTATGCAGGGTTGCTCGCCGGCTGGATGACCAGATCCGGCTTTCGCGACGGCTGCCCCATCACCACGACGCTGCTCGAAACGGTACCGGAGTTGTCATCCATCGCCCAGGCGGGGCGCGAGGCCTTTGCAACATGGACACAGATCTTATCGGAGGCGTTGATCCGCGGCGGCGTGAGCGCAGGTGCCGCGCAACAACTTGCTCGTTTTGCGATTTCTGCGCTGGAAGGCGCGCTGGTCACCTAGTTCCGTATTATGAAATTTAAACCTACAATACGGAATTTCATAAACGCAGCAAATCCTCAGAGATTGTTCCGCTCTAAATCCCGTACTGCGCCCCTGGCCGCGCTGGTGGCGAAAGCGGCATAGGCCCGGAGTGCAGCAGAAACCTTGCGCTCGCGCCTGGCGGGTTTCCAGGCATCGTCGCCCTTCGCTGCCATCGCGGCGCGGCGCGAAGCGAGCACCGAATCATCGACCTGCAATTCGATCTTCCGGTTCGGGATATCGATGGCGATAGCGTCGCCGTCTTCCACCAGCGCGATCAGCCCGCCCTCGGCCGCCTCGGGCGAGACATGGCCGATGGAAAGCCCGGAGGTGCCGCCAGAGAAGCGTCCGTCCGTAATCAGCGCGCAGGCTTTGCCCAGCCCTTTCGATTTCAGATAGCTGGTGGGATAGAGCATCTCCTGCATGCCGGGCCCGCCGCGCGGCCCTTCATAGCGGATCACCACGATGTCGCCGGCAACGACCTTGCCGGTGAGGATGCCGCTGACCGCCGCGTCCTGGCTTTCGAACACGCGCGCGGGGCCGGTGAAGGTGAGGATGCTGTCGTCCACGCCCGCGGTCTTCACGATGCAGCCGTCCTCGGCCAGGTTGCCTTTCAGCACAGCCAGCCCGCCATCCGTCGAGAAGGCGTGTTCGGCATCGCGGATCACGCCGGAAGCGCGGTCCAGGTCTAGCGCCCCCCAGCGCCGGTTCTGGCTGAAGGCCACCTGGGTCGGCACGCCGCCCGGCGCGGCGCGATAGAAGCTCTGCACGTCGTCGCTGTTGGCGCGGCGCACGTCCCAGCGCTGCAGCGCTTCGCCCAGCGTGGCGCTGTGTACGGTCGGCACCGAGGTGTTGAGCAGGTTGGCGCGTTCCATCTCGCCCAGGATCGCCATGATGCCGCCGGCGCGATGCACGTCTTCCAGATGCACGTCGGACTTCGAGGGCGCCACCTTGCACAGGCAGGGCACGCGGCGCGACAGCCGGTCGATATCGTCCATCGTGAAGTCCACGCCTGCCTCGTTGGCGGCGGCCAGCAGGTGCAGCACCGTGTTGGTGGAGCCGCCCATGGCGATGTCGAGGCTCATGGCATTCTCGAACGCCGCGAAGCTGGCGATGGTGCGCGGCAGCGCGCGTTCGTCGTTCTGTTCGTAATAGCGGCGGGCCAGCTCCACGATCCGCCGCCCGGCCTCACGGAACAGGCCCTCGCGGTCGGCATGGGTGGCGAGCATCGAGCCATTGCCGGGCAGGGACAGGCCCAGCGCCTCGGTCAGGCAGTTCATCGAGTTGGCGGTGAACATGCCCGAGCAGGAGCCGCAGGTCGGGCAGGCCGAGCGCTCGATGGCGGCCACCTCGGCATCGCTCACCTTTTCGTCGGCGGCGGCGACCATGGCGTCGATCAGGTCGAGCGCGACCTCCTTGCCTTTCAGCACCACCTTGCCCGCTTCCATCGGCCCGCCGGAAACGAAGATCGAGGGGATATTGAGGCGCAGCGCCGCCATCAGCATGCCGGGCGTGATCTTGTCGCAATTGGAGATGCAGACCATCGCGTCCGCGCAATGGGCATTGGCCATGTACTCCACGCTGTCGGCAATCAGCTCGCGCGAGGGCAGGCTGTAGAGCATGCCGTCATGGCCCATGGCGATGCCGTCGTCGATGGCGATGGTGTTGAATTCCTTGGCCACGCCGCCGGCTGCCTCGATCTGGCGGGCAACGAGCTGGCCGAGATCTTTCAGATGCACATGGCCGGGCACGAACTGCGTGAAGGAATTCACCACCGCGATGATCGGCTTGCCGAAATCGGCATCCTTCATGCCGGTGGCGCGCCACAGGCCGCGGGCGCCCGCCATGTTGCGGCCATGGGTGGAGGTTCTGGAGCGATAGGGCGGCACGGCAAAACTCCTTATGCTGAAGCCTGCTCAGCTCCGGGACATGCGGTCGGCTGCAGCCTTCGTTGACCCGGCGACCTTCAGCGGCGAGGCGATGGGCCGGGCGTCGGCCGAACCGCTCATGGGTGCTGATAGCGCCTGCACGATTGCGAATGCAAGGCGGGATTATCGACTCATAAAATTTCAGAAACGATGCGGATTGGCTGGGGACTAGGATACATAGGCATTGATTTTATTGAGCAATTTTCCTTAGTGCCGTCAGAAATACCGTCGAAAAAATTCGTGTGGACGGCGGCCAAATCGTCTTTTTGGGTGCCTGGATTCAAGAACTCTGCGGAATCTTGGAAACCACGGGCGCTGATTCTGGTGAACCCGTGAAATGCTTGGAAACCCACTGGCGGCGGTCCGCTGGGCCGACATCATCCGCCACTCTAGTCACCGGACAGACATGCCGGCCGGATCTCAGCGCCTCCGTTGGTGGGATTAGTCGAACTTGCCAAATTCTATGGGGCGAAATTTGCCTTGATAGTAGACGAGTGGTTCGCCGTTCTCTGTGAAACGCGCGCGCTCAATTAGGCCAACGAAGATCACGTGGTCGCCTGCATCATGTCGGGAATAGCGCGCGCACTCGAACACGGCGAGAGAATCTGCGATGATAGGAAGCCCGGAAATCCCGCGCTCGCAGCGACCTTCTCCGAACCGCATAGCTCCGCGTTTTGCAAAGTGTGAGGCAATCTGCTGCTGGCCCGCATGAAGAACGTTGATTGCAAAGAAGTCCGTGCTTTCGAAGGTCTTTAGTCGGGACGGGGATTTTGCCAGGCAAAACAATAGAAGTGGCGGATCCAGCGAAACGGAAGTGAAGGAGTTCGCGGTGAGCCCGACCGGCACCCCCTCGCTATCGTTGGCGGTGGCGAGGATGACACCGGTGCTGTAGCAGCCCAAGGCGTCGCGCAAGACACGAGGATCCTGCCCTGCTTCATAGGTGACCCAAAGTCCGCTTGGGTGGCGCGCGGCAACGTCCATCAAGGCGATCCCCAAGCGCCGCACGCCGGGACGGATCTGCAAGCGGAGATCATCACAGCGTTATTCTGTTCGGTGCTAGCGATCGTCTCGCCGCCGAACCTCGGACGCTCGTCTGCCGGCCTCAATTTCCGCAGCGCCATAAGACATCCCTCATTGTGAACGCGCTCCTTTCGAATGGCCTGGCAAACTGTATATTTTATCGAACAATATAGCTCAAACTAGGTGTATTGTCACTTAAACGAGAAGGTGCTAGACAACATGGCAGTCGGCCCGCTGGGTCGCGAACGGCCACCAGAGAGAGAATTTGATGATTTCGACCACCACCGTCGAGAAAGCGGACAGATTGCAAGCCAGCCTGGCGGCCGCGCCGCAGCGGCTGCTGATCGATGGCCGCTGGGTTGAGGCCGCGTCGGGGAAGACATTCTCCACCTTCAATCCCGCCACGGGGGAGGTTCTGGCGCAAGTGGCCCGTGGCGGGCCGGCCGATGTCGACCTGGCCGTGTCCGCTGCGCGCCGCGCGTATGAAAGTCCAGCGTGGCGTCAGATGAATGCGATGGATCGCACAAAACTGCTGTTGCGTTTGGCCGATTTGATTGAGCGTGACGCCGAGGAACTCGCCGTTCTCGAATGTTTGAACAACGGCAAGCCGGCAAAGCTCACGCGGTTGGTCGAAGTCGAGGGCTCCATCAAGACCTTCCGCTATTTTGCCGGCTGGCCGACGAAATTCGGTGGTGAAACGCTGCCGGTGTCTCCCCGCGGCGGTGTGCGCATCCTCAACTACACGACACGAGAACCCGTGGGCGTTGCGGCCTTGATAATCCCGTGGAATTATCCGCTGTCCATGGCGGCGTGGAAAGTTGCGCCGGCTCTCGCGGCGGGCTGCACGGTGGTGTTGAAACCGGCCGAGCAGACCCCGCTCACAGCTCTTCGGCTTGGCGAATTGGCCCTGGAAGCCGGATTTCCGGAAGGCGTATTCAACGTCGTAACGGGGTTTGGCGACGCCGGAGCGGCATTGGTCGAACATCCCGGCGTCGACAAGGTTGCCTTTACAGGGTCGACGGAAGTGGGCAAGGCCATTGTCCGCGCAGCGGCTGGGAACCTCAAGAAAGTGTCCCTGGAACTTGGCGGCAAGTCGCCGCAAATCGTTTTTCCCGACGCCCACCTTGGCGATGCCGCAGCGGCGATCGCCCAAGGCATCTTCTTCAACCAGGGACAAACCTGCACGGCCGGTTCCCGCGTCTACGCGCATCGCGACTGTTATGATCGCCTCATTGCCGCGGTTTCGGACCACGCGGCAAAGCTGAAGATCGGCAACGGGCTGGACCCGGACAGTGATTTTGGTCCGCTGATCAGCCAGGAACAGTGGGACCGGGTGAGCGGCTATGTCGAGGTTGGTTCCAAGCAGGGCGCGAAACTGATCGCTGGCGGGCGCCGTCCGCCCCATCTCGACCGCGGCTACTTTTTCGAGCCGACGATATTCGCTGACGCCGATGCAAGCATGCGCATTGTCCGTGAAGAGATATTCGGGCCGGTCCTGAGCGTGCTGCGCTGGACAGACGAAGACGACCTGATACGGCAAGCCAATGACTCCGACTACGGTCTCTCCGCCGGAATTTGGACCAACAATCTCAGGAACGCCCATCGCGCGGCGGCAGCCCTTCAGGCGGGCACTGTCTGGGTCAACTGCTTCAACCTTGTCGATCCGGCCACCCCGTTCGGCGGTTTCAAGCAATCGGGATGGGGGCGCGAACATGGCCGGCAAGCGATGGAAATGTACAGCGAGACCAAAAGCGTCTGGGTGAACCTGACCTGATCCGCCGTGGTGAGGTCTGAGGCTGCCCCGCCAGGCGTCTTGCCTGGAGATAGATAAGCAGGAGAGATAATAATGAGTTCTCAGCGGACATTCCTGGTCGCCACCGACGGTCAGGCGGTGCTTCGTAGCCACAACGACGGTGAATCGTGGCAGCGGATCACCCCGGACCAGGATCTGGAGTTCGACGACTGCGTGCGCTGTCTCTTGCCCGACCGGCGCAATCCCAATGTCGTGCTGGCGGGCGCGGAAAGCGGGCTGTTTCGCACCGAAGACTGCGGGGTCAATTGGCGCCGTGTCGATTGCGGGCTAAACGGCTATGCGGTGTGGAAACTCGTATCCGACGAGACGAATCCGGACATCATGTACGCCGGCACGGGATCCCCGACGCGTTCAATCTTCTTCCGCTCTCGCGACGCCGGGCGCACCTGGGAACGGACTTCGCTCGAGATGCCGCCCAAATGCGCCGGCGTCAGTCGCCCCCGCATGCTCGCCATCGCCATCGATCCCGACAACGCGGACAGCGTTTGGGTCGGGGTCGAGGAGGGAGGCTTTTTTCACTCCTCCGATGCCGGCGACAGTTGGGAGCGCCTCGACAAGAATTGGCCGGCACAGTTCCGCGGCAATTCGGATGTGCATAGCATCGTCGTGTTCCCGGGTGAACCGAAGACCATCGTCGTCGTCGTTGTCACCGGGATCTATCGTTCCGTTGACGGTGGCAAGACGTGGCAGCGCACCGATGCCAAAGACAAATGGGGCATCTACTACTCCCGCATTGCTTTTCGCAGTCCGGGCAGCGACAACGAGGTGTTTCTCGCCATCTCGGATGGTACCCCCGGTACGACGTCCCTGTTTTTCCGTTCAACCGACCGGGGCGCAACGTGGTGCAACTTGCCTTTTCCGGTCCAGCCCAATTCCTGCGTTTGGGGGATCGCGAGCAATCCGGCGAACCCGAAACTGGTCCTTGCGGGCACGAAGTATGGCGAGCTTTATCGCAGTGTCGACGGTGGCACGAGCTGGCGCAAGGAATGGCGCGAGTTCAGCGAGATCACGGACGTAGCGTGGATCCCGGCGATCCCTGCCAACACGGGAGGCGGGCACCATGGACATTAAAATCAGGCGAATCGCGCATATCGTTCTCTTCGTCCGCGATCCGGAGGTCTCCGCCGCGTGGTACGCCAAGGTTCTGGGTATGCAGGAGAGTGCGCGCGCCGGCGGTGGACCCTATGCCGGCGGCATTTTCATGACCTTTGGCGAGAGCGATCATGACATTGCGCTGTTTCCCCGGCCGGAAAGCGCGACCACCGGAAAGGAATTCGAACACGTAGGCCTTGAGCTTGATTGCGGCGGGGACATCACCCAGTTGAGGCGGGCCTATGGGAATTTGCTCAAGAACAATGTCAGGATCGCGGAAATCCTCGATCATGGAATCTCGACGGGCATCTACTTCTACGATCCCGATGGCCATATGCTGGAGATATTTGCGCAGCGGATGCCCGCCGGCGCCGCTACCAGGGAAAAATTCAAGAATGACGAAGGCATGGCCGAACCGACGCAGCTCGAGCCGTTGTTCGATTAACTGACATTCCTATGGATTTGGGACTGCTTGCGCGTGCGCACGAATAAGAAGATACCGTCAGGACGCGTAGATGACATCGCGGCGCTGCTCTCGGCAGCGCGCATGAGTTCGCAATTTCTGGATCATCGCACGGCTTTCCCCCATCTGCAGGATTTGCGCGAAGCCCACGACATTCAATGCGCGGCGTTTGCGCTGCGCCATGCACCCGTTGCCGCGTATAAAATTGGCCTAACCAACGTGGACGCGCAACAGGCGATAGGGGCGGGCGAGCCGGTCGCCGGGCGATTGGCGGCGGACGACCTGATTCGATCGCCGGCTCGCATTCGTGCTCCGCATCATCTTAGAATCGTAGAAGCTGAGATCGTATTTGAAATTGGCAAGGATCTTCCGGGATCGAGCACGCCGTACGCCCGGTCCGACATCCTTTCAGCCATATCCAGCGTCTATGCGGGTATCGAGATTTGCAACTCGCGGTTCGGCCCGGAAGATGTGTCTTTGCTGCATTTGGTGGCGGACAACAGCAATGCCGATCGCCTGGTGCTTGGGGACAGGCTGAGCGGTTTGCGGCCTGTGGACCTTGCCGATTTGCCCGTCACGCTGGCATGCGAGGGCAGGCCGGTGGTGTCTGGTTCCAGCGCCAGGGTGCTCGGAGATCCCGTGGCGTCGGTGGCCTGGCTGGCGAATTGGCTCGCTACCTGCGGAGAAGCATTGAAGCGCGGGCAGTTCGTGGCCAGCGGATCTTGCACCGGTGTAACCGAAGTGGATGTCGGCCAGACGGTGGTGGCGCGATTTGGCGAGTTCGGCGCCGCGCAAGCAGTGTTTGTTCCAATTGAGGATGAGGAGACCGGCCTGTGAGTATGGAGCTGGGGCTTAAGGGCAGAACCGCTATCGTGACCGGCGGCAGCGTTGGCATCGGCAAGGAGACTGCGCGGCAATTCGCGCGCGAAGGCGTCAATGTCGTTATCGCCGCGCGGACTATAGCCGCGCTTGAGGCGGCGGCGGAGGAACTTCGCAGCGAGACCGGCGGCACGGTGGTGCCGATCGCCGTCGATACGACCAGCAAGGCCTCGGTCGATGCGCTGGTGGCAGAGACGGCGCGCAGGTTCGGTGGCGTGGAGATACTGGTCAATTGCGCCGCGGCCCCGGGCGGGCTGGTGCGCAACAACATCGAGGAGGCCGACGAAGAGGGGCTGCTGCAAGATCTCAATACGAAACTGGTCGGTTATTTTCGCATGTGCAAGGCCTGCGTTCCCTTCATGCGCAAGGCCGGCTGGGGGCGCATCGTAAACGTGGGCGGCCTGACGGCGCGCTGTACCGAAGCGCTCAGCGGTATGCGCAACACGGCGCTGGTGCATCTGACCAAGACCTTGTCGGATCAGCTTGGGAAGTTCGGTATTACGGTCAACATCGTGCATCCCGGCGTGACGCGGACCGAGCATGTGGAATCCTGGTTCGCTGACATGGCTGCGAAAGAAGGCATTTCACTCGAAGCGTTTATCAAGCGCGAGGCTGCCGATCCGGCCGCCATCGGCCGCATGCTGGAAGCGGACGAAGTGGCGAATGCCATCGTGTTTCTCGCCTCGCGTGCGGCAAGCGGCATCACCGGCGAGTCCATTGCCGTCGACGGCGGTTTGTCGCGCGCGGTCTTTCTGTGATGCACGATGGCGCCCCCATGGCCTGGAGCTGCACGATCATGCCCTTGAGATAGACCGACGCCATCGTGCTATCGAATAGACGCGATATAAGCCTCGACGCTCGGTGCGGATGGTCGACGGTCAAGAGTGCGCTCGACGAGGCGTGAGTGTCCCAATGAGGTGCGATTATGGATCAGGCAATGAATGAACGGTTCATCGAGGGACGGCGGATACGCTCCGAAGTACTTGGCGAGGACGCTGTGCAACGCCGGCTCGACGGTGCAGACAGCTTTAATAGAGCGTTCCAGGAACTTGTCACGGAATATTGCTGGGGTGCTGGCTGGGGGCGGTCCGCGCTCAGCCGCCGGGACAAGAGCCTCATGAATCTGGGAATGCTCTCCGCGCTCAACCGGCCGGAGGAGTTCGCGCTCCATGTACGCGCCGCGCTGCGCAATGGTGTGACACGGGAGGAGCTGCAGGACGCGCTCTTCCAGGTCGCCATCTATTGCGGAATTCCGGCCGGCGTCGAAGCGTTTCGGATCGCCAGCGAGGTTCTGGCCAAAGAGTGTGCTAGCAGCGCGACGGCATGACATGCCTTGGCTGGCCTCGAGCTGTCCCCCAAATGATCACGAACGGCGCAGCGGTTTAAACGGCTAACTCGGCCAATCCCCGAGCGCTGCGATCTCGCGCTGGAACGGAACGCTTTCAGATGGGGGTACTTCAAACTCGCGGGCATAACGATGGCCACCGAAGACAGCTTGCGCAATGGTGCCCGGTGCAAGGCAATCGCCGATCGAGGTGACGGATTTGATACGGGCGTCTTGCCAGAGCGCGGCGGACGACAACAGGTCATGTTGTAGGTCGGTTCGCGAAAGGCGTGACGTCACCATCAGTACCGAGGCAGCGGGAATCGTCTGACGCCGCCCTGTGAACACGCAGGCAAGCTCAGCGTGCTGCTCGCCGAAGGCGACCAGGGCTTCATTGGCCCTGATCGACACGCCGAGCTCCAGAAGCCGGCTCTGGATCTTTGGCTGTTCCAAGGTGTTCACGGCCCAATTGGATACGAGCGGGGCTGGAGTGACCAACGTGACCTCGAGGCCTCGCTGCCTGAGCATTTCAGCCATGGCGCCACCCATATAGTAATGATCGTCGTCATAGATCGCCACCGGCCCTTCGATTTGCGCGCCAGCCATGATGTCGTCGGGCGTGAAGATCCTGGTGTCGTCGAGCGTCTGCGGCGGCACGCGATGGTAGCGGGCGACGCCGTCCCGGCGCCACGAAGATCCCACCGCCAGAACAACACGGTCGAATTCTGCCTCCAAGATGTCCTGGGCCGACATTTTGCTGTCGAGGAAAATGCTCACATTGGGCAATTGGTGTAGTTGACCGACCCGATAATCGCGCACCCGGCCCCAGGCAGACAATCCTGGCAATTTTGCCTCGCGGGCAACACGGCCGCCCAGCTCCGTGGCGGCCTCGGCCAAGCCTACCTCATAACCGCGCTTGCCCAGCGTCATCGCGCATTCGAGCCCGGCAGGACCGGCGCCGATCACGAGAATGCGATCTTTGCTTTCGCGCGGAGGCACTCTT
This sequence comes from Alphaproteobacteria bacterium, assembly GCA_018971835.1. Lineage (GTDB taxonomy): Bacteria > Pseudomonadota > Alphaproteobacteria > Micropepsales > Micropepsaceae > Rhizomicrobium. The sequence goes on along the minus strand of JAGWZW010000004.1, from coordinate 16,318 downwards.
TCCGGGTGCCAATTCCGACGCCATTCTTCGCCCATGGTCGGGTTTTGTGTACACCGGATCGGCGTATAGGTATTGTCTGAGGCCGCGCAAATGTTGCAGCCGATGCATTCGCGAATGTCATCAATGCGGCCTTCCTCAACCTTTTTCGGTAGGAAGGGATCGGCGATGGATGGCCTGGCAGCCCCAATCATATCCAGCACGCCACGCCGAACTTGCGAAACCATCGCGTCAGGCGAGGTGAACCGTCCCACCCCGACCACAGGCTTGCCTGTGACAGCCTTCACATGCGCGACATATTGCTCATGGACGCCTTCTCCGCCGAATCGGGATGGCCTGGAGTCATTTGACCAATCGCCCACAGTCACGTCCCAAAGATCTGGAAGATCGGCGAGCATCTCGATGACGTCGCGCCCTTCATCTTCGGCGCACAAGCCATTGGGGCCTACCAGCTCATCGATGCAAATGCGCACAGGGACCGCGCATGTCGCTCCGACGGCGTCTTTGGTGTCTACGATTAATTCGCGCAGAAGACGCACACGGTTCTCAAGTGGGCCGCCATATTCGTCCGTCCTTTGATTATAGCGCCGTGAGAGGAACTGCATCGGCGTAACCAGACCGTGTGCCGCATACACATAGATCAAGTCGAATCCCGCCCGCTTGGCGCGCCGGGCAGCCGCGACATGCCAGCGCCGGATATTGCGTATGTCCTCCTTGTCCATCGCCCTCGATTGTACGGGATCGTAGGAGACCACTGTGTGAGACGAAGGGCCCATCGGCACTTCGCGCGATGTGCGGTTCTGCGCGCGAAATCCATGATGGCCAAGTTCCACGCCGGCCAGAGCACCGAACTCATGGATCGCGTCAGCCGCGCGCGCCAAGGCGGGTATATCCCTGTCATCCCACAGGCGGGCTTCCGAATGTGGGGATATGTCCGCTGACGGATGAATCTCGCAGACTTCCGTGCAAACGACGGCCCAGCCGCCTTCAGCCTTGACCCGGCGCATCCCTGCCATGCCGGAGGGCGCGCGATGTCCCATGCCGTTGCAATGAGGCACCTGATAAAATCGGTTCTTTGCCTTCAGAGGGCCGATCCGCACGGGTTCGAAAAGAATGTCGTACTGCGGGCTTCTCAACGGTATCTCCCAGATGTGTATCTGCGCGAAAGGCGATGAATGCTTTTCAAGAGCGGCCGGTCGCGCGCGCGGCTATTTGCAATGTTCATCCGGACGACGCGCCGTGGGGATTCCTGCCGTACGGCTGCAATTTGAGGTCTCGGAATCGGGCGCGCCTGCCCGCGAAGCATGTGGATGGGAGGATATCTATTGTGTCAAAAAGCGCAACAATAATATTGTATAGACTATATAGTTGCTATTTTTGAACAACTGTCGTATTCGGACTTGAAGCCCTCTCGCCGCAGGAAATCGCTATGGCCGACAGCATAACCTTTCGAAATCCCGCGACGGTGGCGCCCCCCTTCGGCCCCTATTCGCATGTCGCCACCGTGCGCTCGAACGCCGAACTCCTGTATTTCTCGGGTCAGGTTGGCCTGCGTGAGGACGGCTCGGTCCCCGATTTTGTCGACGAGCAATATGAACTGGCCGTCCAGACAATCGACGACATCCTGAAGGATTGCGGGCTGTCCCCGCGCAACATCGTCAAGCTGACGACCTATCTGGTGAAACCGCTAGCGGCCGACAGGTTGCGGGCCATTCGCCATTCGATCTTAGGCGACATCGCACCGGCCGCCACGCTTCTCTATGTACCCCGTCTGGCCGCCGAAGGTCTTTATGTGGAAATCGATGTGGTGGCAGCTCGCTTTCCGTAATGCGCTTCATCAAGTGCCGGCCGATGCCGATAGGTCGATGACGCGTGGGCCGTGCATGGGCTCGCCGATCTACAGGTCTCGATATGTCTGACGTGGATATGCGCTACCAAAGAGAGGCAGAAAGGATCACTTATGAGGCTCTATTACGCTCCTTCGATATCTTTTCTGAGGACATCCTCGATTGTGCCGATGAGATAGTCGGCATCGCTTCGCGAAATGGGAAGGGGTGGCCGAATTTTGAGCGCGGCGTTGCCCCGGCCCGCGGCTCCGATCAGCACGCCCGCGCGCCGCAGGGCGTTGACGATGCGCGCGGCGATGTCACCAGAGGGGGTCTGGACGCCGAGGAACAGGCCGGTGCCACGGAGGTCTGTGAACACATCGTGGCGGTCGCAGAGATTCTGCAGCCCGTCCTTCAGATAGGCGCCGGTTTCGGCCGCATGTGCGATGAGGCTCTCGTTCTGTATCACGTCCAGCACTGCCAGCGCGACTACGCATCCCACGGTGCTTCCGCCGAAGGTGTTGAAGTAGCGCTGGTGACGGCCAAAGGCGTCGGCAAGTTCTCGTCTCAGCACTGCCGAAGCGACGGGATAGCCATTTCCCATCGGTTTGCCCATCGTGACGATATCCGGAACGACGCCGTGGCGTGCGAAGCCCCACATGCCGGCGCCAGTTCGTCCGAATCCCGGCTGGACCTCGTCGGCGATGAAAAGACCGCCCTCGCGGCGGACGTCGTCCACGGCGTCCTTAAGGAAGCCTGCGGGGTCGGAAACGGCGCCGTCGCTGCCGAAAATCGTATCGACAAGAAGTGCCGCAGGCTTGATTCCGGCCTCGTGCATATTGTCAAGCGCACCGCGTACCAAGACGCGGAATTCTGCGGCATCGGTCATCTTAAGCGGGAGGGAGACGGTGAAGACGCCGGGCCCGGTAGGCAGGCCGGTCACCGGGGAAAGACCCGAAAGCAAGTCCGTCGTGCCATGGTACGCGCAATCGGTGACAATGATGCCGCTGTTGCCTGTCACCAGTCTGCTGATCCGGACAGCAAGGTCGTTGGCTTCGCTGCCAGAGTTCGTGAAGATGACAGAGCCGAGTTCGGGGGGCATCGTACCAAGAAGCCGCTCGGCAAGTTCGATCGGTTTGTCCGTCAGATAGCGCGTGTGTGTGTTGAGAACTGACGCCTGCCTGACCATTTGTTCGACAACGTGCGGATGACAATGTCCCACGACGGGCACATTGTTATAGGCGTCGAGATAGCGGCGGCCCTCGGCATCGTAAATCCATACGCCCTCGCCGCGGATGGCGTGTATCGGTTCCTCGTAGAAAAGCCGGTAACTGGGCGAAAGAGCGCGCTGCCGCCGTGCAAGTAACGTGTCGTGCTCGTGACTGGTTGTAGGCATCACATCAGCTCCTTTTTGTCACCGTCAGTTTCTAGGCGGTGTGACTGCAACATCAGCCGCTGCTTCTTGCCAGCGCGCAGAGGTGCTTGGCGAATTCGATCCGCCAGGCAAAAAAGTCTCGACCGAAGGCGGCGAAGTGTTCCTCTTCGGGGTGGCGGCTTCGGTACCAGGACGTCAAGATCACATTTTGCACGGTCCGGCCGGCCACCAGCCATGGCAGCAACAGGAACTCCTCCGTGTCCAGAGGTGAAAGCTCTTGATAGGCTTCGACGAACGCATGAAATGCGTCTTCGGCCCCTTCAGGCGCCGACAATTGGCCGATGACGCCGACAGCGACATCGGCAATGCGTGCGGTATGAACGGCGTCGCCAAAATCGATGACGCCTGTGACTCGAGTCTCATCATGAGCGTCCACGATGATGTTGCGCGCGTTGAAGTCATTATGCACAAACTGGCGGGGCGCGCGGTCTAGACGCGCGGACACGCTGTAGGCGAATTCGTCGATAAACGCACATATGAATTCTTCGAAAGGCAACTCGTCGAGCTGCTGGATCAGTGGGAGCAACAAGGTCAGATTGCGCAGATCCCAAATCACGGGACGGTACATTGCGGGGTGGGCGAAGTCCCTGAGACCGATGGCCGTTCGGGCAAGGAGAGCGCCGCATTGACGATGCTGACTCGTGGATCGGCGCGCGTCGATGAGCGGTTTGCCCGCGAGGAAGCTATACACCACAGCGTGCCGCTCATGGCCTTTGCTGTCCACGAAACGGAGCGTATCAAGGCCGTCGCGGCTTGGGATGAGCCGCGGCACCGGTAGATCCGGCGCGTGCCGGCTCAGATGTTCGAGCACGGCCGCCAGAAGCTCTGCTTCTCCACGCGGCTGCGAGAGCCCGAAAACCTTTAATATGAGTTCGTTGCCGTCTCGAACCCTGAGACGGAAGTTCTCGTCTCGTTCGCCGGTCAATTCCGATAGCTCGCCCACCAACCCGTAATGCTCATCGAGCAGCTGCGCGGCGACGCGTCCACCGACGGGACATGGCGCGGTCGCATCAAGCATAGAACGGATGATCGGCTGGCAATGGGATGAGGAAGGCGTTGTGTTCATGTTGCATTCTTCTTCGCATTCGGAGACGCCATACCGTCGTGCCCGGAGGCCGGGCCCTCGTGCGACTTGTTCGGCCTGTTGCGGCAGTGAAATCGAATCTGTGCTGCCGATGCGTGGGCGCGAATGAGGTGCGTGCGGAGCTCCTGATATCCGAAACAATCAGCGATGCGGCAGCCTACAGCAGATTGTTCCTGAAACGCAATTATAGTGTTGACATGGTGTTATTGTTGCAATATCGGTACTATTGGTTTTTGAGACCGGTTTGCAGCAATTCGTGTCAAGGGTAATGGGTATGTCGCCGCGAATGCCGAACTTCCACGGCTTACACATCCGTAAGTGGTATGAGATTCAGGAGGAGGTGCTGGCGACGGAGGCCGGGCGCCTAGCCGATGGCGACCCGCTGGTGAAGATCGTGGTGGCTGCGGCCATTCAGAATCCGCATGCTGGTGCCTTTGCCGAGTCCTTTGCAGAGGTGATAGCGGCTTCCGAGCCGCTAGGTATCGAGTTCGGCCGCCGCTTGCTCGCACGGTTGAACGGGCGCAGCGTCCAAAGCTATGGCAAGGCCGCCATCGTCGGCGCCAATGGCGAATATGAGAACGGAAATGCGTTTCTCACCACGGCCTTTGCGAATCCTATCCGCGACGCCGTCGGTGGGGCGCTGGCCTGGGTTCCCTCGACGGGTAAGCGCGGCGGCCCAGGAACGGAAATCGACATTCCGCTCGCGCATAAGGATGCGCTCTATGTGCGCTCCCATTATGACACGATCTCGGTGACCTTTGCCGATGCGCCTGGCCCCGACGAAGTGGTGATTGCCATGGCGGTGGCGACGCGAGGGCGGCTGCATCCCCGCCTCGGGGGGCTTGCCGCCGATGAGATTTCTGGCAAGGACGGGCTGCGCTAGCCGGTATGGTGGCGCCGATTGGGACCGTGTGATCGCAATGAGCCATGCCCCTTCTTTCGATGCCGGTCGCCTCCCTGGAGAGCGCGAAGGATATCTTACGGCGAACGGATTACGCTTGCGGGTCCGGGAATGGGGACCGCCCGATGCGGTGCCAATCGTTCTGCTCCACGGCCTTCGTGGCTATTCCGGGACATGGCGACGCTTGGCGAGTGCCTTATCGAGCGACTTTCGGCTGATCGCTTACGATCAGCGTGGCCGTGGCGAGAGCGCGTGGGATCCGGGCTGCAACTATTACACAGATGCCTATCTGGCCGACTTGGAAGCCGTGGTGGACAGCCTCGCATTGCCGCGGTTTGTCCTGGTCGGGCATTCGATGGGCGGGACGACGTCCTACGTCTATGCCGCCAAACATCCGCAGCGCCTTCTGGGGCTCATTATTGAAGATATTGCGCCAGGCTCGTCCGCCGCGGGGGCGGGGGCGTCGCGCATTTTGCGCGAGATGGCGAGTCTGCCGCTTTCGTTCAAGTCCTGGGACGAGGCACGCGCCTATTGGCGGAAGGCCAGGCCGAGCGTTGGCGTGGACGCATTGGAAGAGCGCCTGGCCGAAAGCCTGCGCGAAGGTGCCGACGGGACGATCCAGTGGCGCTACGACGCGGCCGGCATCAGCAGAACGCGCATGGCGCCGGATCCTGCACGGGTCGTGGACCTGTGGCCGGTCGTGGAGAGCCTTTCAGTTCCCACCCTGGTCATTCGCGGCGAACGCACCGATTTCTGTGCCGCCGACACGGTTGCGCGGATGGTCAGTGGAAATCCCCACATCGACGCCGTCACCGTCGCGGGCGCGACCCATTACGTTCACGATGACGCGCCTGAGGTTTTTGCCGGGCACGTCAGCGGCTTTCTTGCGCGCGTTGTCACCGCGGCGAGCTAACCGGAGATCCATCATGACCATTGACATCCAACGCGCCGGGCAGATCGATCGCGAGAGCCTGTTCCATCCGTTCACCTGGATTTCCGACCTCAACCGCGACGGCCCCACGCTGATGAGCGAGGGGCGCGGCGTGCGGCTGAAGGATATTCATGGCAAGGAATATCTCGACGGCATGGCGGGCCTGTGGTGCGTGAATCTGGGCTATGGTCGCAAGGACATCGTGGATGCGCTTGCTCAGCAAAGCGCCAAGCTGTCGTCTTTCCACGCGTTCAACAGCATGTCGACCGATGTGGCCGCCGAATGCGCGCAGGAAGTCCTCAAGCACGCACCGGTGCCGATGGCGCGTGTGTTCTTCGGTGTCTCCGGCAGCGATGCCAATGAAACCCAGATCAAGCTGATCTGGTACTACAACAACCTGCTCGGTCGCCCGAAGAAGAAGAAGATTATCGCGCGGCAGAATGCCTATCACGGCTCTAGCATCGTCACCAGCGGGCTGACCGGCCTGGCCAACATGCATACGCGGTTCGATTTGCCGCTGGGACCGATTTTGCATGTCTCCAGTCCGAATTATTATAAGAATGCGCCGGCCGGCATGTCTGAACGCGATTTCTCCAAACAGCTCGCGGCCGAACTGGATGACACGATCAAGCGGGAGGGCGCCGACACGGTGGCAGCCTTCTTCGCAGAGCCGGTCATGGGGGCGGGGGGGCTGGTGCCGCCCCCGGAAGGCTATTTCGAGGAGATCGTGCCGGTGCTGGAACGCCACGATGTCCTGCTTGTGCTTGATGAGGTCGTGTCCGGCTTCGGTCGCCTCGGCACCTATTGGGGCAGCCAGACCTACAATCTCCGGCCAGACCTGATTTCCGCCGCCAAGGGCATCACCAGCGGCTATTTCCCGATGTCGGCCTGTCTGGTTTCGCCGAAGATCTGGGACGTCATCGAAAAGCACACGGACAAGGCCGGTCTCTTTGCCCACGGCTATACCTATTCCGCCCATCCGGTCGGTGCCGCCGTGGCGCTGGCGACGATGAAGGCTATCGATGAGGAAGGGATTGTTGCGAATGCGGCGGCTCAGGGCGCCCATCTCCAGCGTGTCATGCGGGAAGCCATTGGTGCCCATCCGCTGGTCGGCAATGTGCGTGGCGCCGGCATGATGATCGGCATCGAACTCGTCAGGGACAAAGCCACAAAAGAGGCCTTTCCAGCAGCGAACCGGACGGGCCGCCGGGTTCTGCAAGCGGCGGCTGAGCGCGGCTTGATCACGCGCGCGTTGGGCGACACGCTGGTTTTCGCGCCGCCTCTGGTGGCCACGCAGGCCGATGTCTCCGAGTTGATCGCGATCTTCAAGGACAGTCTCGATAAGGTGGCGAACGAAATTCTATGACCGCCCGCATGAACGGTGCAGAGCTCCTCGTCGCCGCGGCCCATACCGCGGGGATCCGGATCTGCTTTGCCAATCCTGGAACAACCGAGCTGACCCTGGTGCGGGCACTCGAAACCGAAAAGCGCATTCGGCCGGTACTGTGTCTCTTCGAAGGGGTGTGCACCGGCGCTGCGGACGGTTATGCGCGGGTGTCGGGATCGGTAGCCCTGACCTTGACGCATCTGGGGCCTGGCTTCGCGAACGGCATTGCCAACCTGCACAACGCGCGCCGGGCGCACTCGCGAATCGTCAATGTCGTGGGCGAGCACGCGACATGGCATCAGCGCTATGATGCGCCTTTGCATTCGGATATCGAGTCCCTGGCCCGGCCGGTGTCCGGCTCGGTGGTGCGCCTTCAATCCGAGCTGACGCTTCAGCGGGATCTGAATGCCGCATTCGAAGCCTCGGCTGACGGTTCTGTGACGATTATTGCCCCGACCGATCTGATGGATGCGCAGGTTTCGACGGTGCAAGCATTCACCGCATCGCCGCGTCAGAAGCGGTGCGTCGCGGAAGATCATATCAAGGCTTGTGCGGCGGCACTCTCCAGCGGAGGGCCCGTCATCCTTCTGCTGGGTGGTAACGGTTTGCGGGAGCCCGCGCAGCGGGCGGCGGCACGGGTTGCGGATCGTCTCTCCGCACGCCTTATCATGGAGCCGTATCCGGCGATTGTTCCTCTCGGAGGTGATCTGCCCGCTTTGGAACGATTGGCCTATTTCTCGCAGGACGTTCGCGCTCAGTTGGGCGATGCCAAGATCATCCTCGCCGGTGCCCGCGCGCCGATCAGCTATTTCGGCTACGAAGGAGAGCCCAGCGAATTGGTTGCGCGTTCGCATCTGATTGACCTGGCTGATGCCGATGATGATTGCGCTGACGCCTTGGAAAGGCTGGGGACGCTGCTGCCCGCCTGTACGGGCACGGTCAGCGCCACAGCGGCGCCGGTTCCGAACTCTGCCCCAGCGCAGTTTGCGCCGGCGGGCATTGCCGAGGAAGTCGCCGCGCAGGTTCCGGAAAACGCCGTGGTCTCTCTTGAGGGATCCACGCTGGGCGGTCCCTATCTGCGCCAAGCGCACCGCGCAAAGCGGCACCGGGTGATGACGAATACCGGTGGCGCCATCGGTCAGGGGCTCCCCTGCGCGGTCGGTGCTGCGCTGGCCGAACCTGATGCGCGGGTGATCGCATTGCAGTCGGACGGCAGCGCCCAATACACGCTGCAATCGCTATGGACGATGGCGCGCGAGAAGTTGAAGGTGGCGATCATCATCGCGGCCAATCATCGCTACGGTATCCTGCAAACCGAGCTGCGTCGTGCCGGCGTCGATCCCGATGACGCGGTGCCGCGGGAGCTGACTTATCTGGAGCATCCGCGCGTCAATTGGGTCTCGCTTGCGGATGGCTATGGCGTTCCCGGCAGGAGTGTGTCCACCATGGAAGAGTTCCGGACGGCACTGCGGACCGCGCTTGAAACGGATGGGCCTTATCTCATTCAGGTCGAGTTGGACTGATCCGTCGCATGCGGACAAACAATTGCGAGAAACCATGAGCGAGACAGTTTCACGAAGCCCGGGAATTGGTTTTTTTGCAGCGGCGATCGCGATCGGAGTCGAGGGAGCACTGATCATATGGATGGTGCCCGGCTTCATGGCCCTGTTCGCAGGCCAGGCCCATCTGACCGATAGTCAGCTGGGTTATATCGCATCCTGGGAAATCAACGCCATGGCGGTGACGATCGGCGTGAGCACGTTCCTGCTCACCCGTTTCGACTGGCGATACCTGGTAGGTTTCGGTCTTTTACTGATCTGCATCGGCAATTTCACGACGGCCTTTGCGCATGATTACCTACTATTGCTGATTTCCCGTGTCATCGCCGGCACCGGCGAAGGGATCACGGTCGGGTTGTCCTTCGCCGCGCTGGGGCGCGCGGAGAACCCGGATCGCATGTTCGCGATCTATCTGGTCATCGGCGCTGTTATCAGTTCGCTTCTGTTGCTCGTTCTTCCGGACCTGCAGGAGGCCTTCGGAGTGGCTGCGGTGTTCGGGGGCAATGCGGTGTTGTGCGGACTGGTTGCGATCAGCCTGCGTTGGTTTGCCGATGGGCGTCAGCCTGCCGGATTTACGAGCACGCATGACGTTCCCATCCATTGGCGTCTGGCAATCGGGGGGCTTGTGGGCGCCTTCCTGTATTTCCTCGCGCAGGGCGAAACCTGGAGCTATGTCGAGCGCATCGGCCAGGTGCACCATGTGGCGACGTCGCAGATCGCCTGGGCCTTGGCCGCGGCCAATCTGAGTGGCGTTGCGGGCGCCGCTTTGGCCGGCGTGTTACCGCGGCATTGGGGAAGAATTTGGCCACTTCTCGTCAGCGGTTTCGTGTCCATCGTAAGTTTCCAAATGCTCGTCGTCGACATCTCTGCGCTTGGCTTGATCGTGGCAGCGGTAGCGATGACGTTCGCCTGGAATGTCGCCCAGCCGCTGATCTCGGGACTGTGCAGCGAAGCCGATCGCGAGGGCCGGGTGGTGGTTGCAATGGGGAGCATTCAGACTGTCGGTTTCGGCTTCGGACCGGCCTTGGCTGCGTCGATCCTCTATGAGCAGAATTTCTCGCCGGTAATCTGGTCGGCGTCCGCATTGATTGCGATTAGTTTGGTGGTGATGTTCGTCGGGATTTTGACATCGCAGAGTGTCGTGCCGGCGGTCTCTCTCCAGGAGAATGAATCGTGACCAGGCCGGTTGCGGTGATTACGGGGGGCAGTGCCGGGATAGGTTATGCAATTGCCGAGGTTCTTGGCGGAGGCGATTTTGATGTCGTCATCGTCGCCAGAAACGCTGATCGCCTGGAAGCCGCGAAAGCTCGTCTGGCAGGTGGCACGGGCCACAAGGTCGTAGCGGTTCCTGCCGACACGAGGGATCAGGAACAGGTCGATGCGCTCATGGCATTGGTCCTGGACCAATTTGGGAGGATTGATGTTCTGGTGAATTGCGCAGCCAACCCGTCTGCCGTAGCCGGCGCCGTCGAAGCAGTGCAGTCTGAACGCTTGCTGGATGACCTTAATACCAAGGTGGTTGGCTATGTTCGCTGTGCGAAAGCCGCAGTGCCGGCCATGAAGGCTCAGCGGCAGGGCCGAATCGTCAACATCGGTGGACTGACGGGGCGAGGGTCGGAGAGCTTAAGCGGACTGCGCAATGTCGCAGTTAGCCATTTGACGAAGACCCTGGCGGATGAACTGGGGCCGTTCGGCATTACTGTCAACGCAATCCATCCTGGGATCGTGCGTACGCCTCATCTCGATGAGCTATTCGAAGAAGAGGCAGATAAGCGACGCATTGGTGTGGACGAGGTCGAGGCCGGTTTCGTGGAAAGAATCCCCATTCGGCGGGTTCTCACGCCGGCGGAGATCGGCATGGTCGTCGCGTTCCTGGTATCGAGCGCCGGGGCCGGCATAACGGGCGAGTCGATCGCTGTCGATGGGGGCTATTCGCGTGGCGTCTATCTCTGACTGAGGAGGGATGGAAATGACTTCGATGGTAACAAGAGACACGAGTGTGGAGGCGAAAAAATATCCTCTAGCCATGCGCGTTGTTCATTGGCTGCGAGCGCTGATCATCTTCGGCATGATATGGGCCGGTCTGACGATGGTTGCCATGAACGACAATGTGCCCGCCAAATTCGAACTCTTTTACCCGTATCACAAGTCGTTCGGCATCCTGGTTTTTCTGTTGGCCGTGACGCAGCTTATTTTGCGAACCAAGGGCGGTGTTCCGCCGCCGTCAACGATTTTGACTCCGTCGGAGATCGTCCTGTCCCGATGGCTGCATCGGGCGCTTTATGCCTTGATGTTCGCGGTTCCGCTGGTCGGTTATGCCCGTTCCAGCACCTATTCGCAGAGCGACGGCGTCTACTTCTTCGGCGTCACTCTGCCGGAACTATTGCCAAAGGACGATCATGTTTCGGCAATGCTTCAAACGACGCACAAGTATCTGGCCTATGCGTTGCTGGCGGTTGTGGTCATCCACGTGCTCGCCGCGCTGAAGCACAGGCTGCTGGACCGTGGCAAAGGGGACGATCCGCTCTCGCGTATGCTCTGAGGGGCAGCTATTTGTTATTCAAGCCGTTCGATGGCCGACGAGAAGAAATCGACAAATGCCTTCACCTTCGCCAGAACGTAATGGCCCTTCGGATAAACGAGGTACAGGGGCAAGCGGTTGGTGACGTAGTTGGCCAGCACGATTTCGAGTTTCTTCGCAGTGATGTCCTGCTCGAGAAGGAAGCGCGGCAGGAAGGCGATGCCCATGTCGGCTAGCAACGCCTCGCGCGTGACACGCACGCTGTTGGACGTCAGGCGCACGCGGTTGATGGAAATGGTCTGATCGCTGGACAGTCGCCATTCACCGGGGCGCGACAAATGCGTCTCGACAATGCAGTCATGTTCCTTCAGTTCGCTTGGCGTCCGCGGCCGGCCGTGACGGAGCAGATATTTCCTGGAGCCCGCCAAGACCATTTCGTAATCGCAGAGTTTTACCGCATCGAGCGACGAATCATATGTGTCGCCGACCCAGAAGGCGATATCGAATTCGTCCTTCAGCAGGTCGACCTGGCTGTCAGACAGATTGATGAAAAGTTTGATGTCGGGATATTTTCCGAGAAACTCCGGAATAACCTCGGTGATGCGAAAGATCGAGGCTACCACAGGGGCGTTTATCCGAAGATTGCCGCTTGGCGTGGACTGGATGCCGGCGAGGAGGTCGTTGGTTTCCTTGACCTCGTCGATGATGCGCACGCTGCGATTGTAGATCTCGCGCCCCGCGGGCGTCAGGGCGATGCTGCGGGTCGTCCGGTCCAGCAGTTTGAGCCCGATCCGGCCTTCGAGTTGTGAAATCTGCCGGCTCACGGCCGCTTTGGAGTAGCCAAGCGCCTCCGCCGCCGCCGAGAAACTGCCGGAATCCACCACGGCAGCAAACGACATCAGGGCAACGGCGTTGCCGATTTCGAGTTTGTCACTCAAGGCATACCCCCCGCGCATCTTTCCAGATTTTCAACAATGTAACCGCCAATGGCCTGATTCTTGAGGGAATGTGCGTCCCACCATCATGGGAAGTCAACGCTTCGGTATCGGGATATCGCCGGTCAATTGTTTAAAAAAAACAATAATATAACGCTTCTGATAATCATTGTATATTTTTTTGCATTGTTATAGCGTCAAAAAATGCCTTGAGAGGGGGAAAGACGTGATTGCACAAAAAATGAACTGTAGATTAGCAATTTTGCTGGGTGGGACAGCATTTTCGACTATCGCGCTTGCGGCACCAATGGCCGCGCATGCTCAGAGTGCCGCCGCTGCGGCCAGCGGCCAGATCGAAGAGGTGGTCGTGACCGCGCAAAAGCGGGTCCAGAACATCCAGGATGTCGGGATCGCGATTACCGCAATCAGCGGCGATCAGCTGGCTGCGCGCGGCATCACCTCCACCGACGCGCTGGCGGGGGTGCCGGGCGTTTATATTTCGAGCTTCAATTCGGACACCACGACGACGCTCACAATACGCGGCGTCAATCAGAACGACTTTGGCGATCAGGAGGAGCCGCCCAACGCCGTCTATGTGGATGGCGCCTATGTCAGCTTCATAGGCGGTGCCGGCTTTTCAATGTACGACGTTCAGCGCGTGGAAGTCCTGCGCGGACCGCAGGGAACCCTGTTTGGCCGGAACGCGACCGGCGGCCTGATGCAGGTCATCACGAAGAAACCGACCGAGGATTTCGAGGGTTATGTGCGCGCCAATTTCGGCGAACGCAATCTCTGGAATGTCGAGGGCGCGGTTAGCGGGCCGTTGAGCGACAATCTTCTCGGGCGACTGTCGGTCTCCACCGATCAGAGCGACGGTTACATCAAAAACACGTTGGGCGGCCCTGCATTGCAGGGCGCAAACAATGTGTCCGGCCGGCTTCAGCTGGAATACAAGCCCAAGGACAATGTTGACATATTGCTCAAGATTCACGGCGGCAGAGACGATGTGAAGGGCTCCATCGCATACGATACGAAGCACGCCGTGATCGGGCCCAACGGCATGGTCTCCCTGGCGAGCAGCAACGCGCAGTACGCAGCCTTCTGCGCGGCGCAGTTCTTTGGCGCAGTGCCGACCGGCAACAGCGACTGCGCGGGCGCTGTGAACCCCGCCCCAAACAACCCTTATGTCACGGCGCTCGACAATCCTGGCTTCATGAAGCGCGACGTTTACGGCACCACGCTCTCTACGACCATTGACCTCTCCGATTCGATACAGCTGGTCTCCGTAACCGACTATCTCAAGCTGAAGCGCAACTCGTCAGAAGATACGGATGGGACCAGGCTCCGGTTGTTCAATTTCTTCAGCAACATGGACAGCGACCAGTTCTCGGAAGATCTTCGCGTGCAGGGGCATAGCGAGGCCTGGGACTGGGTTGGCGGGCTGTACTACATCACCATCAATCACCACATCCTGACGGGCATCGACGGCATGCCCGACGCCTACACGCTGGCAAACGCCAACCCCAACGTCCTGTTTCCATTCTATACCAAGAACGCCGTGCACCAGACGACGGACTCCTGGGCAGTCTATGGGCAAGGCGAATGGCGGTTCGCTGAGAATTGGTCGGCGATCGTCGGCGCGCGCTGGAGCGACGACAACAAGAAGATCAACATCAATCCGTCATGCACGGATATGCCGGCTATTCTTCCCGCCTGTGCGATTGGCATAGCGCTGCCAGGAACCGTGCAGGGCGACGGCTATAGCGGAAAGCGCAACGACGGCATGTACTCCCTCAAGTTCGGCCTCAATTTCCATCCGGAAAAAGATTGGCTGATCTACGCGACCGCCTCGCGTGGCACGAAGGGCGGCGGTTTCAATGCCGGCGCCATCGCGGGTATTCCCGAGAGTGCCGAATCGTACAAGCCGGAGACATTGTGGGCCTACGAAACCGGAGTCAAATCAACGATCCTGGGCGGCACCACGGACATCGACGGCGATGTATTTTACTACGACTACGCCAACTACCAGGCGTTTACGCTCACCGGGTTGACGCCGACCGTCTTCAATGTGAATGCCAACGTCAAAGGCGCCGAGCTGGAGGTGCGGACCAGGCCCATTGCCGGGCTCAGCATTACGGCGTCAGCGGCCTATCTCGACGCGGTCGCGCATCATGTGCCGTCCAATCTGCTGGGCACGGGTGTCGATCTCGGCGATCAGCGAATTCCCCAGTCGCCGCCGTGGTCCTTCAGCATCGCCGGAAGCTATACGTGGAATACACTCGGCGGCTATATGACAGTGTCGAGCGACGCGGAATACACGGGCCGACGGTACTTCAACACTGTGAACCACCCGGCCCTGCAAAACGGCGCCTATACTATCGTCAACGCAAGCATCTCCTATTCGCCTGGCGATGACGACCGCTGGCAGTTTTCGCTGTGGGGCAAGAACCTCTCCAATACCGAATTTGCCAGCACGGGCTTTGACCTGACGACGACCAACGGCGTGGAGACCTACACGGTTAGTCCGCCACGTTGGTTCGGGGGCTCCATCGCCTACAAGTGGTAACCATCGCATTACGGGTTGACGCGGGAGGGGCCTCCCTCCCGCGTCAATCCAACAGCAGCAGAGGGGGACGGATCGCCGCTGGCTAGAGCATGCGCGGCACGGCGGTCGCGAGACTGTGAAGTTGCGCCCAACATCAACCCCACCGGCACAGGTTCGTAGCGTATTGAATTTGTTACGAGAGGTGGAGTTTCCCAGCGTCGAGCTTCGCATCCAACCGCGACCCCACCTCCGTCGCTGATTTACACGCATTATCAATGACATCCTTGAATATCGGGAGGGGGTTCCTCCGGCTCGAAGCCTGGAAATAGCGCGTCAAGCTCTGCCTTGGCATCCGCATCATTGCCTTCGTTTTCGAATATGCCATGGCATAGGGCGCACTGGTACAAGACCGACGTTGTTCGTGGTCGGTCGATGGTGAATCCAAGAAGCCGTGCATTCTCAGGAGCGTTCATTTTCATCAGATTGGGCTGCCAGGCCCACTCCCAGATCCGGATATTACAAGGCAGGCGCAATGATGTGCCGTCAGGATTTTGAGGTCAGGCGATCTCGGGCGATGGGTTGCGCCATGTATCCGCGGAAGACACGTCACAAATATTGCGGATCACTCGGTCGCCCGCATCGTCGGGCTTTGCGCAATATTGAATGGACAATAGGACAGGGTGTGCGGTCAACACTGACCCATATCAAGATTTGCGGTCTCGTCGAGATGGCAAGAACTCTGCACGCCATGCCGGGTTCGGTGTTCGAGACAGACTCTAAGGCTCCTTCAGGCTTTCGTTTCCGATCCGCAGGACGGGATTGAGAATATAGGAGATGATCGAGCGTTTTCCCGTCTTGATCTGGGCCGCGGCCACCATTCCGGGCCGCAACCGGATACCACGCCGCAGAAGAGCGCGCGTGGCATCCGTGAGTTGCACCTGCGCGCGATAGACGAGTTGCGAGGGTTTGTCCGGGCTGAATGGCAGGGAATCCGGGCTGATGCTTGCCAGGCGGCCGTTGAGCGTGCCGTAGCGCTGGAACGGGTAGGCATCCAGTTTGACGCGGACCGTCTCCCCGGCTTTGACGTAACCGATATCGTGTGCGGGTATGCTGGCCGCGATGTAAAGCTTCGCGTTGTCGGGCACCAGCGTGACCAGCGTTTCGGCTTCGCGCAACACGGAGCCGGGGCTGCGGTCC
>JAGWZW010000147.1 GCA_018971835.1 Alphaproteobacteria bacterium | reverse complement strand
GCCGATCGAGCGGGATGACGACGGCGACGCCGTTGGTCCGGCCATTCTTGTCATAGAAACCGTCGCCATAATCCGCGCCGATATAGGCCATCGCCACTTGGGCCACCGCACCGTTCGACACCCAGGCCGAGCACTGCCCGTTGATGACGATCTCGTCAGCGCCCACCTTGCCCCAGACATTGCCCTTGTTGCCCGGCACGCCCGCCGGCCAGTCGCGCGCCGTGTCGAACACCTGCACGTCGCTGCCCTTGTCGGGCTGGGTGATTAACCAGCAGCCGATCTTGCCGGCAGAGAGTTCGGCCAGCTCCTGGTTACCGGCGGCCAGCGCCATGTCGTGGGGGAAGCCAGCCACGCCGAGCGAGACGGCCAACCCCGCATCGCCCCAGCCCATCTCCTCGCCGACCAGGGATTCGATGCGGATTCCCATCTCCGGCGGCAGAGCAGCCAGCATCGCCGGATCGAGGCCGAGTTTGGCCGCCTCGGCGAACACGCCATAAAAGGGCGAGCCAGACGCCACCACTTGTTCAGCCGTCATCCTGTCCAGCTCGCGGCCGAGCGGACGCAGCACCTCCCGCGCGAAGCGGTGGACGCTTTGCTGAATCGCCTGCTCTTCCTCGCTCAGCGGGGTTTCGAAACCCGTCTGGCCGACGGACGGCAGCGTCAGTTCGGTCTTCAGCTTCAGCATCTGGGGCTCCCTGCGAATTCTGTGCGTTCTGGAGCCGAATATTGCGGGAGCGAGGGCGATTGCGTCTTTCAAGGACTGACCGTATTTTTATCAAAATCCGCTCACGGCCACGGCGATGGACATCTGGCGCAAGGTACACAGGCTCATCAAAGCGAAGCCGATCATCGGCGGCCGCGTCGAAGGCGCCATTCCACTCTATGCCGAGCGCTACCTCTTGCAGGGTGTCGATCGCGTGGTGCCGGGATTGGAAACGCTCGGGCTGATCACCCAGTTCGGCGGAGCGCGCGTGCATGAGGGCGAAGTAGGCCACTGGCGCGCCGTGACGCTGCCGAGCCAGTCGCTCCTGGTCCCCCGCGGCTGCGCCACGCACTGGCACTATAGCGGCACCGTAGATTTCGCGCTGTTCTATTTCATCGATGAAAGCCCCGCGGCAGTTCAACGCCTCATCTCGCTGACCGAAGGAGCGGAGGCTCCGCTGCTCTTCAGCGATCCCCTGGTCGGCGCGACCGCGCTGGAAATCATGAACGAGTTGAACAAGGGCAGCGGCGGCGACAAGGCGTTTATCGATGCGCTGGTCGAGGTGATGCTGAAGCAGACCTGGCGCGTACTGAGCGAACAGAAGAGCGGCAAGCTCTCGCCGCGCAACGTCCATCTCGCCCGCCTGCAAACCCTCCTGCCCTATATCCGCGAGCATCTGGCCGCGGATTTGCGGGCCGAAACGCTGGCGGAGATGGCCGGTGTGAGCATCGCGCATTTGCGCCGCCTGTTCCAGGACGCGGCCGGTGTTCCGCTTCACCGTTTCGTGCTCAACGCGCGCATCGAGCAGGCGCGCAAGCTGCTGGCGACGACAAGTTTCCCGATCTACCGCATCGCCCAGGAGTGCGGCTTCAGCAGCCAGAGCCATCTGACCGCCAGCTTCAAGGCGAGCCATGTGGCCACGCCGGCCGAATACCGCGCCAGCATCCAGCGCAGCCAGCGCCGCGCAGCCGCGAAAGAGGCCGGCGCGAATGAGCCCGGCGAGGCTTGAAAAGCGGCCCGAACCGTTATTGCCCCGCCGCCTTGGCCGCATCATTGGCGGGTTCGGCGTTGAGGCCGGACTGCGTCATCACCACGCGGTATTCCGCGCCGTCGGCCAGCGGCATGAAGCTGGCCGAGCCGAAGCGACGCTGCTCCACGAAGGCGTGATCGAACAGCCAGAACAGCCACGATTTCGGCACATAGGCGTCGATGGCGGGCGGCGGGCCGGCGATATCGCAGGCGGTGATGAGCTTGCCGTTGCCGCGCTCCGCCGTGAAATAGCGGTTGGTCATCTGGTCGAGCGTGTAGGTGGCGTCGAGCCCCAGCACGTTGGCCCAAGGCTGCCACTTCTGCACGCGGGCGCTGATGTCCCACTCATCGCCCTGCAGCCGGCAGACCTGCGGCAGCGCATTCGCATCGGCACGCGTCACGGTCACGTCGTAGAGACTCTGCGCCTTGTCCACGAGCTGCACGCGCACCGTCGCCACCGGCGCTTCATAGGCGAGGCGCGAATAGCTTTGCACATTGAGGCCGAGAAAGCTCGCCACCGTTCCGGCCAGCGCCAGCGGCGCGCCCACCACCAGATGCGCGCTCGCCCGGCCCAGCCGCCGGCGGAAGAGATGGCCGATCCCGGTCAGGAACAACAGGACGCCGAACGCCAGCGCAGCCAGCGGCGCGGCAATCCAATGCCAGCCCAACGAGGCCAACTGCGACAGAAAATTCATGGCTTACCTCCCCCGCGGCACATCCCTGATAGCACGGCCTCGCGACAAACGCATGGCGCTCAGCCCGATGACGCCAGGGCGGCAAGGCCCTGCTCGCGGGTGAACGGCGGGGCATAGCCCAGCTCCGCGCGCGCCTTGTTGTCGACGAGGATGCAGTCGCGCGACAGGATGTTGGCGCCGAAGCGCGTGAGCGGCGGGGCGCCCGACAGCGGCAGCATGCGCCACGCCTTCTCCGCCACGAAGGCCATGCCGCGCGCCAGCCAGCCCGGCACTTCGCGGCCCTTCAACTCGAAGCCCGCTGCTTCTGCCAGCTTCGGCAGGAACGCGCGAAACGTCACCGGCCCGCCACCATCCAGCACGAAATAGGACTCGCCGCTGCGGCCCCTGGTCAGCGCCAGCTCCATCGCGTAGGTGAGATTGCCGATATAGGAGGTGGAGGTCCGGTGCCGCCCGCCGTCGATCCAGGCGAAGCGGCCCGTCTCGCTCATGCGCCGGAGGATGGGCAGCAGCGTCTCGTCGCCGGGCCCCCAGACGAAGCGCGGCCGCACCACGATCGTTTCGAAACCGTTCGCCGGATCGGACGCCGCGCGCACCGCCTTTTCCGCATGCGCCTTGGTGCGCGAATAGGGAAAGGGCGAATCGAGCGCCAGCGGATAGGTTTCATCCGCGTCGATCAGGGCCTGGCCCTTGAGCAGCGCCGCCTCGGTGCCGATATGGACGAAGCGCTTCACGCCCGCCTTCTTCGCCGCCGCCAGCAGGCGCTGCGTGCCCTCCACATTTGCCCGCCAATAGGCGGACCACGGCCCCCACTCCTCGACATAAGCGGCGCAGTGCATCACCGCCTCGCAGCCCTTGAGATGTTCGGCCGAAACGTTCTTGAGGTCGCAGCGCACGGGCACGGCGCCCAGCGCGCTGATCTTCGCATCCGATGTCTCGCTGCGCGACATCGCCACGATCACATGGCGCGCGCCGGCCTCGCGCACGAAGGCGCCGCCGACGAAACCCGAAGCGCCGGTGACGAAAATCTTCATCCCGTCCCTCCCATGTTTGCGGTGAGGTTAGGCGGCTTTTGCGATCTTGGCCAGTTGGCCGAGCAGGCCCTGCACGCCCTTCAGGCGCTCGACCGGCGTGTCCCAGTTGCGCGCCACCACCACCTTCTGATCGGGGCGCACCTTCATGGTGGCGGCGTGTTCGGAGATGAGGCGCACCAGGCCGACGGGATTGGGGAACAACCCGCCGCGGAAGCTGAGCGTGGCGCCCTTGGGACCGGCCTCGATCTTCTCCACCAGCGCGGTGCGGCACAGATGCTTGATGGCGACGATCTCGAGCAGATGCTTGACCTCGTCCGGCAAAGGGCCGAAGCGGTCGATCAGTTCGGCCGCGAAGCCCTCGATCTCGGCGCGGTCTTCGAGCGTGGCCAGGCGCCGGTAAAGTGCCATGCGCACCGTGAGGTCCGGCACATAGGATTCGGGGATGAGCACGGCAGCGCCGATATTGATCTGCGGCGACCATTGTTCGGCCGCCTCCTCTGCGCCTTCGCCGCTGCGCATCTGCGCCACCGCGTCTTCCAGCATCTCCTGATAGAGTTCGATGCCGACCTCGCGCACATGGCCGGACTGTTCCTCGCCCAACAGATTGCCGGCGCCGCGGATGTCGAGATCGTGGCTGGCGACGGAGAAACCGGCGCCCAACTGGTCGAGAGATTGCAGCACCTGCAGCCGCCGTTCCGCCGTCTCGGTGAGCTTCTTGTCGGCCGGCGTGGTGAGATAGGCGTAGGCGCGCGTCTTGGAGCGGCCGATGCGCCCGCGCAACTGATAGAGCTGCGCCAGGCCGAACATATCGGCGCGATGCACCACCAGCGTGTTGGCGGTGGGGATGTCGAGCCCGCTTTCGACGATGTTGGTGGAGACCAGC
>JAGWZW010000062.1 GCA_018971835.1 Alphaproteobacteria bacterium | reverse complement strand
GCTTGTCGACCTGGAGGAACTGGTCGTAGGAGGTCTTCTGCACCTCGATGAGGTTCGGCATTTCCGCCACTTCGGCGATGGAGCCGAAATATCTGCGAAGCCGTTTGCGTCCCGTGAATGAAAGAGTCATTCCGCGATCCCTTGCCTGTTCTTCTAGGGCCTAGTTCCGAACGAGTAAAAACCACCGGCCCTCCGGGGCTTTCGCCTCCGAAGGGGGTGGGGTGTACGAAATATGTACGCGCGCGCCGTTTTTCAACCCGGCGACGCCTCCTTACTTCAGCTCGACCTTCGCACCGGCGTCTTCGAGCTGCTTCTTGATCTTCTCGGCCTCGTCCTTGCTCACGTCGGCCTTGACTTCCTTCGGGGCGCCTTCGACCAGATCCTTGGCTTCCTTCAGGCCCAAGCCGGTGATGGCGCGGACTTCCTTGATGACGTTGATCTTCTTGTCGCCAGCATTGGCCAGGATGACCGTGAACTCGGTCTTCTCCGCCGCTGGAGCCGCAGCCGCGCCGGCCGCCGGAGCTGCCGCCACCGCCACCGGTGCCGCAGCGGACACGCCCCACTTCTCTTCAAGGAGCTTCGCCAGTTCTGCGGCTTCCAGAACCGTCAGGCCCGACAGGTCATCGGCCAGTTGTTCGATTTTCGACATTGTCTTTCACTCTTTCTCTATACGGGTTTGATTCGGTTGATATTTCAATCGTCGGACTACGCCGCTTCCTTCTTGGAATACGCGCCGATGACGCGGGCCAGCTGGCCAGCGGGGGCGGCAAGCACCCCGGCAATCTTGGTCGCGGGTGCCTGGATCAGGCCCACGAGTCTGCCTCTCAGCTCGTCGAGCGACGGCAATGCTGCGAGGGCTTTTACACCCTCCACGTCCAGCGCCGTCGTTCCGACCACGCCGCCCAGGATCACGAGCTTCTCGTTCTCCTTGGCGAAGGCGACCGCCACCTTCGAAGCCGCGATGGGATCCTTGGAAAAGGCGATTCCCGTCGGGCCCTTGAAGAGGTGGGCGATCGGCTCTGCGGCCGTTCCCTTAAGGGCGCGCACGACCAGACGGTTCTTGGCCACCTTGAACGAGGCCCCTGCATCGCGCATGCGCGCGCGCAAGATGCTCATCTCGGCAACCGTCAGGCCGGTGTAGTGGGCGACGACCACGGAGCCGGCCTCGCCAATGAGCCCGTTCAGGCTCTCGACGACTTCGGCTTTTTGGGCTCTCTCCACTTCGCACTCCTTTATGGTGGCCCCTGCATTGCTGCCGGGGACACCCTCAACCGGCATCCGTGACGATACGGAGCCGCCCTGTTGCTCTTTCCCCGCCCCCGAAGGGATGGGGCCTGCCCCAGGGCTCAAACCCGCCTTGCGCCCACCTCGCGATGGCACGCCAAACGGCTCTGCACCCCGTCTGCGCTGGAGAATTAAGACCCCGATCTGAATCTTGGGGGTCACCAGCGGTCTCGGACAGGTTCCGGCGATCGTCCGCCGGAATTTCTCAATCAGACGCCGGCAAACTCGCCGACGCTCGACAGCGTCACCTTCACGCCCGGCCCCATCGTGGAACTGAGCGAGATGCGCTTCAGATAGGTTCCCTTGGCCCCCGACGGCTTGGCCTTCACGACGCCATCCACGAAGGACTTGATGTTCTGCACCAGCGCAGCTTCGTCGAAACTGGCCTTGCCAACTCCGGCCTGCACGATGCCCGCCTTCTCGACCCGGAACTCGACCGCGCCGCCCTTGGCGTCCTTGATCGCGTTGACGACATCCATCGTCACCGTGCCGACCTTGGGGTTCGGCATCAGGCCGCGCGGACCCAGAACCTTACCGAGACGGCCGACCACGCCCATCATGTCCGGGGTGGCGATGCAACGGTCGAAATTGATCTCGCCCTTCTGCACCTGCTCGGCCAGATCCTCCGCGCCAACGATATCGGCGCCCGCCTTCTTGGCTTCTTCCGCCTTGGGGCCCTTGGCGAACACGGCCACGCGCAAGGCGCGGCCGGTGCCGTTGGGCAGAGCCACCACGCCGCGCACCATCTGGTCGGCATGGCGCGGATCGACGCCGAGGTTGACGGCGACTTCGATCGTCTCGTCGAACTTGGCGCTGGCGCGCGACTTGATCAGCTTGACCGCCTCGTCGAGGGTGTAAAGTTTCGCAGTATCAATACCTTCTGCGGCCTTCTTGAAACGCTTTGAAATCTTCGCCATGACCGTTACTCCTTCACCTCGATGCCCATCGAGCGCGCGGAGCCCTCGATCATCAGCATCGCGGCCTCGACGTCATTGGCGTTGAGATCCTTCATCTTGGTTTCGGCGATCTCGCGCACCTGCGCCTTGGTCACCGAACCGGCAAAGTTGCGGCCGGGGGTCTTGGAGCCGCCGCCGATCTTGGCAGCTTTCTTCAGGAAATAGGACGCGGGCGGCGTCTTCATTTCGAAGGCGAAAGACTTGTCCGAAAACACGGTAATTGTTACCGGAATCGGCATACCCTTTTCCTGGTCCTGCGTCTTGGCGTTAAACGCCTTGCAGAACTCCATGATGTTGAGGCCGCGCTGACCCAGCGCCGGACCGATCGGTGGCGAGGGATTGGCGCTTCCGGCCGGCACCTGCAATTTGATGTAACCTGTAATCTTCTTCGCCACTTTCAGACCGCCTCCTTAGCGGTTTGCGGTGCCTAACGGGCCTGGCCGGCCCTCCCGCTCCTCCGGAAAATCTGAACTCGGAAACCAGCAGCCGGATCCTGCCGATTTCAGACCTTTTCCACCTGCGTATATTCAAGCTCGACCGGCGTGGCGCGACCGAAGATCGACACCGCCACCTTGAGCCGCGAGCGGGCCTCGTCCACTTCCTCAACAACGCCGTTGAACGACGTGAACGGACCATCGGAGACGCGCACCTGTTCGCCGATCTCGAAGCTGATCGTGGACTTGGGACGCTCGGCGCCCTCGGTCACCTGATTGAGGATGCGGTCGACCTCACCCTGGCGCAGAGGCATCGGCTTGTTGCCCTGCCCCAGGAAGCCGGTGACTTTCGGCACGTTTTTCACGAGATGATAGACCTCGTCCGTCAGCCTAGCGCGCAGCAGCACATAACCCGGCAGGAACTTGCGCTCGGCATTGACCTTGTGGCCGCGACGGACCTCGACCACCTCTTCGGTGGGAACCATGACGTCCTCCACCAGGTCTTCGAGTTCCTGGAGCTTGGCCTGACGCTTGATCTCCTCGGCCACCTTCTTCTCGAAATTCGAGTAGGTGTGGACGATATACCATTTCGCGTCTGACTGCGTTGCGGTGCCTGCTTCGCTCATGAGGTGCCTATTGGATCCTGTATCCCGGTGAATTCAGCTCACGGCGCCGATCAGGAAACGCTCGCCCAGTGCCAGCGCCCAGTCCACCGCGAAGAAAAACACCATCGTCAGGCCCACCATGATGAAAACCATCACAGTCGTGAGCCATGTTTCCTTCCAGGTGGGCCATGTCACCTTGGAGGTTTCGCGGCGCACCTCGCGAACGAACTGAACCAGGCCGGTGCGCTTTACGGCCGGCGCCGGAACATCCTTGCTCGCGTTTTCCGCAGGTTTCTTCTTTTTCGGTTCGGCCACGATATCAATTCCGTTTTGGGGCGCCCTAGCCCCCTTGGCACAAGTCTCTTGGCAGGAGTGGCAGGGTTCGAACCCGCGACCTACGGTTTTGGAGACCGCCGCTCTACCAGCTGAGCTACACTCCTAAAGACAAATAGCAGCGCGCCGGGGACACCCTTGCCCGCCAGCGCACATGTTTCTTTGCCAAGGGGCACGGATTTACCAGTCCGCAAGGGGCTTCGCAAGCGCCAAAAACAGGAATTTTTCCCGGTTCCCGGCGCCCTCGGCGTTGAAACTAGCCAATGTAAACATTTTGGGTCAATTCAGTGCCGTGAAATTGGCGAACGGACGCTGCGCTTCCGGCAGCAGGGCCAGCGGCGTGAAATTCATGGCCTCGGCCATTGCCTTCCAATGAGCGCTGATTTCCGGGATGGACGGCGCTTGCCGGGAGGCTTCCTTCGACACCCACTCGAAAACCTCGATCACCGTGCCGGCGGCGCCTTTGCCCTGAATGGCCGGGCGCTCGGTCAGCAGCCCGTGCCGGCGCAGGAGCGGCACGTGCTCCTTCAGCAGGCGCCGGGCCTCGGCTTCGCGGCCTCGCCGGATGCGGTAGGAACAGATCACCAGAATGCCCATGACGTCCCTAGCCGGGGTGTCGGCCGCCCCCTCTTAAACCCCTACCCCATATATGATAAAGGATATGGGAGCGATGTGATCCTGTATCACCGATCGCTGCCTTGGGGGGGCCACAATGAAAAAACTGGTGTTTTTGTCGGTCTTGCTTGCTTCCGGTTTCGTCTCACCGGCCGCCTTCGGCCATAGCACCGACAAGGTTCTTTTCACCTCCAAGGACTGGCAGGTCCGCGCAGTTTACTGGGACGATGGCACGAGTGCCTGCGTGGCGGAGGTTGCGTACACAAACGACACGTTCTCCGTCTGGACCGATAAGACCCACCCCATCCGGCTGCAGTTCTTTTCGAACCAGTGGCAATTCGGCGAGGCGGACAGCTATGTCGATCTGCAGTTGCAGATCGACGATCACCAGGGCTGGAACCTCCACCACGCCGACCGCTACAAGAACTCCATTCTGTTCGACCTCCCGGAGGGCGACACCGGAACCCAGTTCCTGCATGAAGTTGCCAATGGTAGCACGCTCCGCCTGCTGGATAACAACGGGCAGGAAATGGAGAGCTATTCGCTTTCGGGCGCCAACTCGTCAATTGATGCGCTGGTCAACTGCATAAGCAGCCTTCATTGACCCGACCGCGACGCCCGAGCAGTCGTGAAACTGGGCTGTGAGCCCAACGGCCGGGAAGCGTCAACCAGCCCGAAGATTCCGGTGGTGGGCTGGAGCGGGTGAAGGGAATCGAACCCTCGTCATCAGCTTGGAAGGCTGCGGCTCTACCATTGAGCTACACCCGCGGAACTCGAAACAGCACGGCAGCCGGCGCCACCGCGCGAGCGAAAAAATGGTGGGGGAGGTTGGACTCGAACCAACGAAGCGTAACGCAGCGGATTTACAGTCCGCCCCCTTTGCCGCTCGGGACACTCCCCCATCGGGCTGCCTTCCCTCGGAAGCCAAGCCGTGGGCGGCGGATATCGGCCATCCGCGCCTTGCTGTCAACCGCCAGAAACAGCGATTGCGAACGCCGATTGCCTGCGGCGCGGACTTCTCTATAAGCGGGCCATGACACGCCACCGCGACAAGCGCTTCCACAAGCCGGCAACCAAGCCCGCCCCCGGCCTTTGGCTCTATGGCCTGCATGCGGTCAAGGCGGCGCTGGCGAACCCCCGGCGCAATCCCGTCCGCGCCTTGTTGACCGAGCGGGCGGCGGCGGAAATCGGGCCGAAGCTGCTGGCCCGCGTTGCCCACGAGCCCGCGGACGGCGAAAAGATCGCTCGCCTCCTGCCGCCCGGTTCGGTGCATCAGGGTGTGGCCCTCGCCTGCGAGCCACTGCCCAGACGCGACCTGGCCGATGTTCTGGTTCCCTCCGGGCGGCGGCGCATTGTGCTGGTGCTCGATCAGATTTCCGATCCCCACAATGTTGGGGCCATCCTGCGTTCGGCGGCCGCTTTCGGCGCCTCGGCCGTGGTGGTGCAGGATCGCCACGCACCGCCGGAGTCCGGCGCGCTGGCCAAGGCCGCCTCCGGTGCGCTGGATGTGGTGCCTTATCTGGAGGTGGTCAACATCGCCCGCGCACTGGATGAGCTGGCAGAACTGGGATTCTGGCGCGTGGCGCTGGCCGGCGACGGTGAGCAGAGCCTCAAGGAAGCAGTTTCGAGCAACGATGTGGCCATCGTGCTGGGATCGGAAGGCTCGGGCCTGCGCCGGCTGGTACGTGAACGCTGCGATGTCTCCGCCGTCATTCCCATCGACGCCGAAATGGAGAGCCTCAATGTCTCCAATGCCGCCGCCGTCGCGCTCTACGAAGTCCGGCGCAGCTAGCCTTACATCAGCATCGCCACCACGTTCTCACCACCATAATTCTCGATGAAGATGAGAACTTTGTAGCCTTCGGCGTAGCGCAGCTTGCCGTGCGCATCGCGAAGGAACAGGCCGTCGTTCGACATGGTGCCGGTTCTGCGATTGAACGCAAAGCGCGGCACCCGGCCCTTGTACTTGGTACGGATCAGATCGAAGAGCGTAGCCGCGTGTTCGGGCGCCAGATGGATGCAGCCTGCGCTGGCACGACGGCCGAGCAGCGAAATGTCTGCACCATGCGCGGCATGGATCGCCAACCCCGTCTCCAAGCCGTCATGCACCCAGTTGAAAAACATGGCATCGGGCATCGGCTGGTGCCACTGATGCGAGGTGTAGCGGCGGTACATCCGGTTAGCATCAAGCTCGTAATAACCTTGAGGCGTGTCGGTGATGACACGCTTGCCGCTCGCGCTCAGCTCACTGCGCTCGCGACCGGTGGACACGGGCCAGTCATCAAGTAACGCCAGGCTGCCTGAAGCATCCTTGGTGAAAACGTACATGCGCTGCGCCCAAGGGCCTTTTTCGGCCTTGCTGACGTAGAGGAACAGCTTGAAGTTGGCGAGCATCGCCGTGGTCAGGTTGTCCTTCAGCCGCTGTTCGACGCGGACCAGTTCGGCGGCGTTCGGCGGATGGTCCGCTGGCGGAAGATTCGCCGTTGACACCGGCGGCGGAGAGGCATCCGGCCGCGTCGTCGTTCCGGGCAAGGGCATCGGGCGCGGTGCGACAGTCAGGGGCCGAAGCTCGGCCAGGCGCAGCTGCAACGGCGGCGTCCTGACGATAATCCTGTCCGGCGCCACCGGCGTAGCGGCCGCGAGCCGGGGCGTCGCTTTGGGAACATACCGGCCCGTTGGGATCGCAGGCGCTCGATAAGCCTCGGCCAGAGCACGCCATGCGCGGACACTGCCATCGCGCGCAAAGCCATAGGCCGGAGCCAGCACTTTCTCTTCCAGGCCTGCGGCAAACGCCGCGCCAGCACGGGCGGTAGCGCCGGCAGCCAAGTGGGCGCCCTTGGACAGATCGGGATGATGGGCGAGCACGATCGCTACGGCAAAGGCCGAAGCCGCCGCCATATAGACCGCGCTGAGCTGCTTCAGTGCCGACATGGCCTGACAGGTTCCCCGTTATGCCCAACCTAGCGACTCGCGCCGCCACTGTCCCATACAGGGACAATATGTCCTTAATGTAGCGGCAGGGTCAAAGACGCCGGAAATCCGGGCAATTTCATCAAAAGAGACGGGCGACCCGGGCCAAATCTTCCCGCAGGGTCTTCGCGGCCCGCCAATAACACACGGCCCCAGCAGTCCCGCTCACCATGCCGACCAGAAGCGCATAGCGCAGCGAATCGGCTCCCAGCACCGGCTGCAGCAGGGTGGAAAGCAGGCCCACCGTCTGCGGTCCCAGGCCCAGGCCGATAATATTGAGGATGAAGAGAAAGAGCGCCGAGGCCGTCGCCCGCATCCGCAGCGGCACGAGCCCTTGGGTCATGGTCACGCAGGGGCCCAGGAACACCGCGCCCATCGCGGCTGGAATGATCGCGGCCACGATCGCGACGGTCGTGCTCTGCGCCAGATAAAACACGGGCTGAAAAGGCAATGCCAGCAGCGCTGCGCAGATCGGCACATACATGTACCAGCGGGCGTCCTGCCGCCCCAGACGATCCGCCACGACGCCGGAAAGAAAGGTTCCTGCCCAGCCGCCGATTCCGGCAATACCCGCAAAGATGACGCCGACCTGCTCCAGCGTCAGATGGTGCGAGCGCACCAGGAAGGCCGGCATGAACGCCGTGGCCCCGTAGCCGCCGAAAGAAGTCATCGCCGCGCCCAGCGCCACCCAGCGGAACGAGCGCTGTGACCACAGGAACCGCGCCACAGTGCGAAGATCGGGTGTTTCCATATGGTCGGAGAGTTGTTCGGAGTGGCCGCGCGGCGGCTCCTTCACCGTCAGCATCACGAGGATGGCGAGCAACAGGCCCGGCGCGCCGGCGGCCAGGAACGCCTCGCGCCAGCCGTAATGCTGCGCAATCCAGCCGCCGGCGAAGGCCGCGATCAACAGCCCGATATTGAGGCCCGCCGAATAGAAGCTCTGCGCCGCAGCGCGCCGTTCCGGCGGATAGAGATCCGAAATCACCGCCTGTGCCGAAGGGCCGGTGCCGGCCTCGCCCACGCCGGTGAACACCCGCGCGATCAGTAGTTGCCAGAACTGTGCCGCCGTCCCGCACACCACGGTCATCAGGCTGAAGAGGCCCATCGAGACGGCGATGATGTTGCGGCGGCTGGAGCGGTCGGCCAGCCGGGCGATGGGAATACCCAACGTGGCATAGAACAGGGCAAAGGTCGGCCCGGCCAGAAGGCCCAGAAACGCGTCTGAAACGTGGAATTCGGCTTTGATCGGCGGCAGCAGGACGTTGAGGATCTGCCGATCCAGATAATTCGTCACATACATCGCCGTGAGAATGACGAGGATATAGTGGCGATACCCGGTCGAGAAGCCGGCCGAAGCAGCGGTATGCGCGGGAGCTTCTGCTACCGCCGTCCTGTCCTGTGCGGTCATCCGGTCTCTTTCCGCGCGTTTCCTTGGACTGCCAGCCTAGCAGAAACGCCCCATCGGCAAAGTAGTTTGAATGTCTATAATGGCGGCAGGAGGTGACGACCCATGCCCGCACTCATGTCCGCGTTCCATCCGCGCAACGAGCTTGAAACCCATTCCGTCACCAACCAGCCACCGCCCTTCGAAGATGTGAACCTCTTCACTTCGGACGTAGCCCTTCAGGAGGCCGTGTCCCGTGCCGGCGGGGCGGCACATGCGGCGCGGCTTGGCGCCTTCGGCGCGCGCGCCGGCTCGGCCGAGGTTGCCGAATGGGCCATGCAGGCCAACCGCAACGTGCCGCAACTGCGGGATTTCGACCGCTACGGAGGGCGCATCGACGAAGTGGAATATCACCCCGCCTATCACCAGTTGATGGCGCTGGGGCTGGACGCGGGCATTGCCGCCTCGGCCTGGAACGGCACCGAAGCGGGCCATGTGCTGCACACCGCCATCGAGTTCCTGATGGCGCAGGCAGAGGCCAGCGTCTGCTGTCCCATGACGATGACTTATGCCGCCCTGCCGGCACTGCGCCATCAACCTGACGTAGCGGCAGTTTGGGAGTCGCGCATCCTGGCTTCAAAATATGATCCGGCCTCGCGGCCGGCCAGCGAAAAGGCCGGCGTCACGATCGGCATGGCCATGACCGAGAAACAGGGCGGCTCGGACGTGCGCGCCAACACCACACGCGCCGTCAGGAACACCGACGGCAGCTATACGCTTACCGGCCACAAATGGTTTTGCTCGGCGCCGATGTGCGATGCCTTCCTCACCCTGGCCTATACCGATAACGGGCTTTCCTGCTTCCTGGCCCCACGCTGGACGCCCGCGGGCGAGCGCAACGCTATCCACGTCATGCGCCTCAAGGACAAGCTGGGCGACCGCGCCAACGCCTCATCCGAAATCGAATATCACGGCGCCTATGCCCAGATGGTGGGCGAGGAAGGCCGCGGCGTGCGGACCATCATCGAGATGGTGCAGCACACGCGGCTGGACTGCATCCTCGCCCCCGCTGCCTATATGCGCCAGGCTGTGGCCAACGCCGCCTGGCATGCCGCCCACCGCACCGCCTTCCAAAAGAAGCTGATCGACCAGCCCCTGATGCGCGCCGTGATCGCGGACATGGCCATCGAATCCGAAGCGGCCACTGCCCTCACCTTCCGTATCGCCCAGAGCTTCGACGCGGCAGAGCACAGCCCGATGGCGGCGGCCTTCATGCGCATCGCCACGCCGGTTGCCAAGTACTGGCTCAACAAGCGCGTGGTGAACCTCATCTACGAGGCAATGGAGGCTCACGGCGGCGCGGGTTACGTTGAGGAGAGCGTGATGCCACGGCTTTATCGCCAGTCGCCGGTCAATTCGATCTGGGAAGGTTCAGGCAACGTCATTTGCCTGGACGTGCTGCGCGCGATGATGAAGGAGCCGGACAGCGTTGCTGCCTTTGTCGACGAACTGGAAGCTGCGTACGGCGAGAACAAGGCGCTCGACGCCCGGATCGACGCCATCAAGAACCGTGTGGTGCAGCCGCCCCCGGAACGCGATGCGCGGCACCTCGTGGAGCAGATGGCGTTGGCGCTGCAAGCCGCGGTGCTGCAACGCCACGGCCCCGCCGCGGTGGCCGATGCGTTTTGCGCCACGCGCCTGGCCGACAGCCCGGGCTTTGTCTATGGCGGCTCGGGCGTCCATTTCGACGTGGATGCAATCCTTGCCCGCGCCATGCCGGGGCGATAATCCGGCTTCAATCGTGCCTGATATTTCTGCGCGGCCGCGGGTGTCTTCGGCGCCTCCAGTTCTTTACGCACCTCCCCAAGCCGCCAGTACACAAACGCGCGGAACGCACGCACGGGATAAGCCAGCCAAACCGGCTGCACCTCGACCCGTAGACTCGGGATGGACCCACGCCGTTGACGTCGCGAATTTGGACCTGGATTTTTGGAGCTGCCACCGACTGCGGCAGATCGTGGTTTTCAAGACCGAGATCGGGCTCATGCGGCATCAGCAGTGCCACAACCGCGATCCAAAACAGGCTCCGCAGGACCAACGCAACCTCCGGCGCAGGCTCCGCATCGCGCCCCCGCCGATCACAGATGCGTCAGCCAATCATCTCCTCTTGCCGCCACAGCTGCCACATCATCCCACCCGCATCTGATCACTGCATAAGATAATCCTGTGACAGTGCACCCGCTGCCGATCAGCCAAATTTGCCGCTCTTGGCCCAGCCCTTGGGCGGCAGGCGGCCGGCCTGCGCACGCAGGCCTTTCCACTCCTTGAGTTCGGACGCCGACCAAGCGCGATTGTTCTGATCCTTCAAGCCTTGCTTCCAGGTGAACACCCGCACGTCGAGCAGGTGCCCATCCTTGTAGCGTTGCAGGATCACACCACGGCCGCGCGCCATTTCCGGCACTTCGTCCAGCGGGAAGATCAGCAATTTCCGGTTCTCGCCGATCACGGCCACGGAATCGCCTTCTGCCACCGTACAAACCACGGCCTCGGTCCCGGTAGGTATGCTCATCGCCTGTTTGCCGGAGCGCTTCATCGCTACGGCATCGTCCTCGTTCATGACGAATCCGTGGCCGGAGGTGGCACCGAGCAGCAGCTTGCGTCCAGGCACATGCACGAACATCGAAACCAGATCGGCATCGGACGGAAGATCAATGAAACTGCGGATGGCTTCGCCGTTCCCGCGCCCGCCCGGCAGCTTTGCACAGTCCAGCGTGAAGAAGCGGCCGTCGGTGGCGAACATCATCAGTTGATCGGTGGTTTCGGCATGAATCCAGAAGCGGGCGCGATCACCCTCGCGGTATTTCACGGCGTCGCTCTGCTCCTGATGACCCTTCAAGGACCGGAGCCAGCCCTTTTCCGAACACACCACCGTGACCGGCTCGCGCTCCACCTGCGTTTCGAGCGCCACTACTTCCTCGGCGATCGCCTGGAACTTGGCGATCTCCGCCGCCTTGGCGAACTGCGTGCGGCGTTTGCCCAGCGCCGTCTTGAGGCCGAACTTGGCGTCGATTTCCTTTACTTCCTCGATCAGTTTGTCGGATTTGAGCTTGTCGGAGCCGAGCAACTTCTTCAGCGCCTTCTGTTCCTTGGAAAGCTCGGAATGCTCGCGGCGGATTTCCATCTCCTCCAGCTTGCGCAAGGAGCGCAGCCGCATGTTGAGGATGGCATCGGCCTGCGTCTCCGTGAGCTTGAATGCCGCCATCAGCTTGGGCTTGGGCTCGTCCTCGGTGCGGATGATCTTGATGACCTTGTCGAGGTTCAGATAGACCGCCAGATAGCCTTCGAGGATATCGAGCCGGGCGGCGATCTTTTCGAGCCGGTGGGCCGAGCGCCGCTCCAGCACCGTGCGCCGGTGGTTGATGAAGGCCTGCAGCGCGTCCTTCAGGCTCATGACGCGCGGGATCAACCCGTTGTCCAGCACGTTCATGTTGAGCGGCACGCGGGTTTCCAGGTCGCTCTGCCGGAACAACTGCTCCATCAGGATTTCCGGCTCCACCGTGCGGTTTTTCGGCACCAGCACGACGCGGATATCCTCGGTGGATTCGTCGCGAACGTCGTCGAGCAGCGGCAGCTTCTTCTGTTCGATCAGCTCGGCGATCTTTTCGATCAGCTTGGCCTTCTGCACCTGATAGGGGATCTGGTCGACCACGATGTGATAGGTGCCGCGCGCCGCTTCTTCGCGGTGCCAGCGGGCGCGCACCCGGAAGGAGCCGCGGCCGGTCCGGTAGGCTTCGGCGATGCTGTCCGGGTCGTCCACGATGATCCCGCCGGTGGGGAAATCCGGGCCCTTCACATGCTTGAAGAGCGTACGCTCCTGCGTGTTCGGATTCTGGATCAGTGCTACCAGCGCGCCGCAGAGTTCACCCAGATTGTGCGGCGGGATCGAGGTGGCCATGCCCACGGCGATACCGTTGGCGCCATTGGCCAGCAGGTTCGGGAAGGCGGCCGGCAGCACCACAGGCTCGCGATCCTCGCCGTCATAGGTGGCGCGGAAATCCACCGCGTCCTCGTCCAACCCTTCGAGCAGGCTCTGCGCGATCGCGGTCAGTCGGCTTTCGGTGTAGCGCATGGCGGCGGGATTATCGCCGTCGACATTGCCGAAGTTGCCCTGCCCCTCCACCAGCGGGTAGCGCACGGCGAAATCCTGCGCCAGGCGCACCAGCGCGTCATAGACCGCCTGATCGCCATGTGGATGGAACTTGCCGATGACGTCGCCCACCACACGCGCGCATTTCTTGAAGCCGCTTTCGGGTTTCAGGCCCAGTTCCCGCATGGCGTGCAACAGGCGGCGGTGCACGGGCTTGAGCCCGTCGCGCGCGTCGGGCAGCGCCCGCTGCGTGATGGTAGACAGCGCATAGGCGAGGTAGCGCTCGGACAGCGCCTGCGCCAGCGGTTCGGGACGGATGTCGTCTTCGGTTGCTTCAGCCATAAGTCACCTTATGCCGCCATGCGCGGCAGAAATCTTTTATTCCGATTCGCGGCAGGCAAATTCTTCAAGCCGGAGCCGGGCTTGCGGCATCTGCCGGCCATGCGGGATGAGGACACGCTCGGCCAGGAAATACGCCGTCAACTTCAGCCCGGCGGCGATATCGTCCGGCGTCACGGCGTTCTGCGAACCGAGCAGGAATTGCGGCAGCGGCAGCAACCTCTCCCGGTAGGGCGCGGCGGCCGCACTGGAAACCGCTCGCCCGCTGCGCGGCGACACGAAGGTCAGATCGTCGGTGGCGCCGGTCGCGGCGCACTGGCTGAGGTCGAGGCCGAAACCCAACTCGTCGAGCAAACCGGCTTCCCAGCGGACGTAAAGCGGCGCCCAGTCCGCGAATTCGCCCGCCACCATGATCTCGATCAGCACCAGCGCCGCCTCATAGACCGAGCCATGCGGCTCCCGCTCCGGCAGCGCGGCCTGCGCGATGGCCGTGAACGCGTTGAGGCCCGCCAGCGAGGCACGTTTTTCCAAGAGCGCCCCCGCCCGGGCCCGTGAAGGCTCGGCGGTGTAATTGCCCAGATGCTCCGACAGGCGCGCCCGCCACACCACATGCAGCGAATTGCCCGGCTGCAGCGCCGCCCGGGCCTGGCGCGAGGCACCACCGCGCACGAGCCCGGCATGGCGGCCATGTTCGCGCGTCAGGGCATCGAGGATGGCCGCGCTTTCGCCGTGAGCGCGCACGGAGAGCACGATGGCGTCGTCAGACCACTCCATGCCTATTCGTCTTCCGGATATTCCAGCCCGATCTCGCGGTAGTGCTCGCGGGTGTCGGCCCAGTTCTCGCGCACCTTGACGAACAGGAAAAGATGAATGCGGCGGCCGAACAACTCTTCCATCTCCTTGCGCGCGGCCTCGCCGATGGCCTTGACCGCCCGCCCGCCCTTGCCGAGCACGATGGCCTTCTGGCCATCGCGCTGGACATAGATCACCTGGTCGATGCGGGCGGAGCCGTCCTTCTTTTCTTCCCACTTCTCGGTTTCCACCGTGGTGGCATAGGGCAGTTCGTCATGCAGGCGCAGATACAGTTTCTCGCGCGTGATCTCTGCGGCCAGCAGGCGCGAGGGAATATCCGCCGCCTGATCGGCCGGATAGAGCCAGGGGCCTTCCGGCACCTGGGCCGCGCACCACTCCGCGACATCGGCAATCCCGTCGCCCTTAAGCGCAGAAATCATGAACACCTGCTGGAACACACCATCGGCATTGAGCTTCTCCACCAGCGGCAGCAGTTCCGCCCGCTTCATGGCATCGATCTTGTTCAGGACCAGTGCGGCCTTGCGCGGTGTCTTCTTCAATTCATCGAGAATCGCGGCGGTGTCACGCGCGGCCGGGCCTTCGGGATGAGCAGCAAGATCCTGCGCATCCACGATCAGCAGCACCGCATCGGCGTCGCCGGCGCCTGCCCAGGCGGCATTGACCATCGCGCGGTCGAGCCGGCGGCGCGGCTTGAAGATGCCCGGCGTATCGACCAGCACCAGCTGCGCCGCACCCCGCATCGCCACGCCACGCACCGCCATGCGCGTGGTCTGCACCTTGTGGCTGACGATCGACACCTTGGTGCCCACCAGCGCGTTGACGAAGGTAGACTTGCCCGCGTTAGGCGCCCCGATCACGGCGATGAAGCCGCAGCGGGTCTTTTCGGTTTCGGCGTTCATTCTTTCAGCAATCCCAGCCGTTCCATCATCGCGCGGGCCGCGGCCTGTTCGGCTTCGCGCTTCGAGCCGCCCTCGCCGGTGGCCGGCATCTCGCCTTCCACCCGCACTTCTACAACGAAACGGGGCGCGTGATCCGGCCCTTCGCGCGACACCATCTGATAGGCAGGCGCCACGCGGGCCTTGCCCTTGCGCGCCTGCGCCCATTCCTGCAAGGCGGTCTTGGGATCGCGCATGTCGCGACCGAGATTCGCAAACGCCCCGGCCCAGTATTTTTCCACGAAGGCCCGCGCGGTTTCGAAACCGCCGTCGAGATAAAGCGCGGCGATCACCGCCTCCATCGCGCCGCCGACGATGGCGGCCTTGCGCCGCCCGCCGCTGCCCGCCTCGCTCGCCGCCAGGATCAGATGCGCGGGAATGCCCGCCGCCTCCGCCGCCGTCACGCAGGCCTCACGCCGGGCCAGGGCATTGAACTTGAGCGCCAGCGCGCCTTCGGCATCCTCGGGATAGAGCGCGTGCAGCTTCTCGGCGATGACGAGGCCGAGCACCCGGTCGCCAAGAAACTCCAGTCGTTCATTGGAAACAATCGAATCCGCGCTCGAATGCGTCAGCGCGCGCTGCAACAGCGCCCGGTCCCGGAAGACATGGCCGAGCCTGGCTTCCAACTCTTCCTGAACCGGTTTAGTCAATGCCTGCCTAATCAATAAACGTGAACATGCGCGAATAGCGGATCGCGGTGAACCAGGTCCAGGGCTCATACCACACCGCGCTGGAATCGATGGAGAAGAAGCGCAGTTCCGCCTTGCCGACGAGATTGACCGCAGGCACGTAACCCACGTCGCCGCGGCTGTCGTCCGAATTGTCGCGATTATCACCCATCATGAAGTAATGGCCGGGCGGAACCACGAAGATATCGGTGTTGTCGGCCGGCCCGTCGGGCGTGCGGTCCAGCATGTAGTGCGTCTTGCCGCCAGGCAGCGTCTCCAGGTAGCGCGGCACATGATAGGTATAGCCGTCTACGGTTTCGATGTAGTCGGCGGCGCGCCGTTCCGGTACGATCTGACCATTGATATAGAGCTGGTCGTTGATCATCTGGATGCGGTCGCCCGGCAGACCGATGACGCGCTTGATGTAGTCCTTCTGGTAATCGGGCGAGAGTGGATTGGGCATCTTGAACACCACCACGTCGCCACGCTTCGGCTCGCCGCCGAAGATGCGCCCGAAGGTCGGGAACAGATTGCCCCAGGGCAATGAATAATTGCTGTAGCCATAGGCGTACTTCTCGACGAAGAGATAGTCGCCGATGAGCAGCGTGCCTTCCATCGAGGCCGACGGAATGTAGAACGGCTGGAACAGGAAGGTGCGGATCACCAGCGCGATCAGCAGTGCATAAACCAGAGTTTTGACGAATTCGCCCCAGCTTTCCTTCTCTTTGTCCTTGCCGCCATCGGCCGGAGCCTTGGCTGCCGGTTGCGCGGAAGAAGCAACCGGCGCCTGCGTGCCTTCGTCTGCCTGGGCGGCAACGTCCGCCGGCGCAGCGTCGTCGCGCGTCTCGTCGGCTGCGTTTTCCGGTTCGGTCGTCTCGATCATCTCATGCATATCGCTTGCTTCCTGGTCAGAAGGAACCGGATAGAGAATGCCCGGTCAAGCCGCGGGGCGGATTAATCATGGTTTCTGCTCAAGCTTTCGTCGGGGCCTGCGGCGCTATGGCCACAGCGGAAATAATGACAATCGCCTGCGCCAGCGGAAAATCGTCGGTAATCGACAAATCTATGACAGCCTCGTAACCCTCGGGCGTAATGGTTTGCAATCGCTGCAAGGCGCCGCCGGTCAGCGTCATGGTCGGCTTGCCGCCGGGAAGATTAACCACGCCCATGTCGCGCCAGAACACGCCCCGACGGAAGCCCGTGCCCAGCGCCTTGGAGCAAGCCTCCTTGGCGGCAAACCGCTTGGCATAGGAGGCTGCGCGCTGGGCGCGGCGGTCCGATTTGACGCGTTCGGTTTCCGTGAAGATGCGCAGCAGGAAGCGGTCGCCGAAGCGTTCGATGCTGCGCTCGACGCGGCGGATGTCGATCAGGTCGGAGCCAAGACCCAAGATCACAGGCGGGCCTCGTCCATCAGGTTGCGCATGTGGCGGATCGCGGTCTCTAGGCCTACGAAGATCGCCTCGCCGATCAGGAAATGGCCGATATTGAGTTCGCGAATCTGCGGAATGGCCGCGATGGGCTTCACGGTGTCGTAGCCGAGGCCGTGGCCGGCGTGGATTTCGAGGCCGAGCGAGGCGCCATATGCAACCGCCTCGCGGAGGGCCTCGAGATGGGCCGCGCGTGCAGCGCCTTCGGTGTCGCAATAGGCGCCGGTATGCAATTCCACCACCGGCGCGCCGAGCGCCTTGGCGGCATCGATCTGCTGGCGATTGGCCTCAATGAACAGCGAGACGCGCGTGCCGTTCTTTCCCAACGCGCGCACGACCGGCGCCAGCTTGTCGAACTGGCCCGCCGCATCGATGCCGCCCTCGGTAGTGCGCTCCTCGCGCTTCTCCGGCACGATGCAGGCAGCGTGCGGCCGATGGCGCAGGGCGATGGCCAGCATCTCCTCCGTCGCCGCCATTTCGAGATTGAGCGGCAGGTCGATTTCGCGCGTCAGCCGGTCGATATCGGCATCGGAGATATGGCGGCGGTCTTCGCGCAGATGTGCGGTGATGCCGTCCGCGCCCGCCGCTGCCACCAGCTTGGCCGCGCGCAGGGGATCGGGATGCGTCCCGCCGCGCGCGTTCCGGATGGTGGCGACATGATCGATATTCACGCCGAGGCGAAGACGGTTCATGCCAGCCCCCGGCTCCCCGGTTTCACGCCTTGCGTGTCTTGCAGGTGCTTGGGCAGCTTGTCGGCCTCCCAGGCGGGGAACCGGATGCTGGCGAGCGAGACGAATTTCACGCCCAGCTTGGCCTTGCCGCCCGAGCGGTCGATCAGGCAGGCCGCCGCCACCGGCTTGCCGCCCGCTCCGCGGATGGCATCGAGGCATTCGCGGCTGGAAAGCCCCGTGGTCACGATGTCCTCGACCATCAGCACCGGCTGGCCCTTCTCCAGATGGAAGCCGCGGCGCAACTGGAACTTGCCGTCCTGCCGCTCGACATACATGGCGGGTAGCCCCAACTGCCGGCCCATCTCGTAGCCCGGCACGATCCCGCCCACCGCCGGCGAAACGATGGCGGTGAACTCCGCCTTCACCTCCTCGCGCACCTTCGCCGCCAACGCCTTGCAGAGCTTGGCGGTGCGCCTGGCGTCCTGGAACACCAGCGCCTTCTGCAGGAACACATCGGAATGCAGCCCACTCGACAGGATGAAATGTCCCTCCAGCAGCGCCCCTGCCTTCCTGAATTCGTTCAGAACCTGATCCGGTGTCACGATCGTTCGCCCTGTCCCTCGCCGCCCGCGGTGTCCGGCCCGCGCACGCGATCGACCGATTCGACCGCCGCATTGACCCGTAGCGCACCCAGGATGTTCTGCAAATGGCTGACGTCGCGCACCTCGATATCGACGACGAACTCAAAGAACAGCGGGTTGCGGCTGGTCACCTTGAGATTGAAGATGTTGCCGCCGTTGTTGCCGATCACCGTCATGACGGCGGCCAGCGAGCCGGGCGCATTCTTCACCCGAACGCTGACCCGCGCGATGGAAAGGCCCAAATCTGCGGCGTGCGCACCCCAGGAGACGTCCAGCCAGTCGGCGACGTCGGATTGCGCCTTTTCCAGCTCCGCACAATCGATAGTGTGGATCACCGCGCCCTTGCCCGGCACCATGATGCCGACAATGCGGTCGCCCGGCAGCGGATGGCAGCACTGGCCGAGCTTGTAGGAAATGCCCTCGGTCAATCCGCGAATGGAAATCGGCTTGCCCTCGCCCAGCCCCGGCGCATAGCTCGCGGCCTTCTTGTGCGAGGGATCGCGCTTGATCTCCGGGAATACCGCCTCGAGCACTTCCTGCGCCCGCAGCGCACCGCGGCCTACCTCGGCATAGACGTCTTCGTCCCTGGCGAGCCGGAGCTTCCTGGTCACGTCGTCGATGGCCTTTTTCGTCAGCTCCAGATTGTGATCGGCAAAGGCTTTCTCCAGGATCTTGCGGCCGAAGGCGACATGCTCATCGCGCAGGGCATGGCGCAGGAAGCGGCGGATTTCGGCGCGCGCCCGGCCAGTGACGACAAACTGCTCCCAAAGCGGAGACGGCGTCTGCTCCTTGGTGCGAATGATCTCGACCTGATCGCCATTCCTGAGCGGGGTATGCAGCGGCACATGCGCGCCGTTGACCTTGGCGCCCACTGTCGTGTTGCCGACATCGGTGTGCACCGCATAGGCAAAATCGATAGGCGTGGCGCCGCGCGGCAGCGAGATAAGGTCGCCCTTGGGCGTGAAGCAGAAGACCTGATCCTGATAGAGATTGAGCTTGGAGTGATCGAGGAACTCCTCTGCCGAATCGCCGCGCTCCAGCAGGTCCACCATGTCGCGCAGCCATTCGAGCGCGCGGTCGGAACCCTCTTCCTGTTCCGAAACGCGCTCGCGATAGCGCCAGTGCGCCGCCACACCGCGCTCGGCCACGTCGTGCATGTCCTGGGTGCGGATTTGCACCTCGACGCGCTGGTTCTCGGGGCCCATCACGGTGGTATGGATGGAGCGGTAACCGTTGGTCTTGGGATTGGAAATGAAATCCTTGAAGCGGTCCGGAATCATGCGCCAGTTCTGGTGCAGCACACCGAGCGCGCGATAACAGTCGTCGGTCGCACCCACGATCACCCGGAAGCCGAGAATGTCCGAGAGCTGTTCGAAATTGAGCTGCTTGTCCTTCAGCTTGCGCCAGATCGACCAGGGGCGCTTGGCCCGGCCGTAGACGTAGGCGTCGATTCCCTTCTCGGCCAGCTTGCGCTTGATCTGGTCGGCAATGCGGCCGATGCGATCGCCGCTGGTATCCTGCAGTCGCGCCAGGCGCGTGACGATCGAGTTGCGGGCCTCGGGATTGAGTTCGGCAAAAGCGAGGTCTTCCAGTTCCTCGCGCATGTTCTGCATGCCGATGCGGCCCGCCAGCGGCGCATAGATGTCGATAGTTTCCTGCGCGATGCGCCGGCGCTTTTCGGGATCCTTGATATAGGCCAGCGTGCGCATGTTGTGCAGCCGGTCGGCGAGTTTTACCAGCAGCACCCGGATGTCGTTCGACATCGCCAGCATCAGCTTGCGGAAATT
Organism: Alphaproteobacteria bacterium; assembly: GCA_018971835.1. Taxonomy (GTDB): domain Bacteria; phylum Pseudomonadota; class Alphaproteobacteria; order Micropepsales; family Micropepsaceae; genus Rhizomicrobium. Next base: position 2,979 of record JAGWZW010000062.1, on the reverse strand, counting down.
CTCGGCCTGCTTGGTGCGCTCGGAGAACAGCTCCAGTTGCGAGAGCTTAGTCACGCCGTCCACGAGCCCGGCGATCTCCTCGCCGAAATCGCGCTTGATGTCTTCCACGGTGACGTGGGTGTCCTCCACCGTGTCGTGCAGCAGCGCGGTGACGATGCTGGCCACGTCCAGCTTCAGCTCGGTGAGGATCGCGGCCACTTCCAGCGGGTGCGCGAAATAGGGATCGCCCGAAGCACGGAACTGCTTGCCGTGGGCGTGCATGGCATAGACATAGGCCTTGTTGAGCAGGGCCTCGTCGGCATCCGGATCATAAGCCTTGACGCGGTCCACCAGCTCGGTCTGCCGCATCAGCTTGCGGCGGCCGCGGGCGCGCGACGAAGCGGGCGGCTGACCGGCCGCCGGTGTAACCGGAACCGTCGCCGCACCCGAAGCCGGAGCGGGTTGTGTCGGTGCACTCATTTCCAGAAATAATATAGGAAACGTCGGGGAATTTTACCCCCCTCATGGCGCCTTCGCCAATGAAGCCTTTGTCAGCCGGGCACCGGCCGGCCCGGAAAAGCAAAGGGCGGACAGTTCCAGCCGCCCGCCCCGCAATATTCTTTCCCAGCCACGGCTATTCTTCGTAGTCGACTTCCGGCTCGGGCTGCGGTTCGGCGCGGCGCTGGGCCTCGTTGGTCAGCGCGCGCAGCAGTTCCTCTTCCGTCACCTGACGATACTGCACGTCCTCGCGCACATCCTCGTCGCTGGGGACTTCTTCCGGCTCGTCCACATCGGCATGCTTCTGGAGGGACTTGATGTATTCCTCGCGGGCCTCGTCCGGCTTGATGAGCTTGGCCGCAATCTCGCGCAGGGCCACGACCGGGTTCTTGTCGCGGTCGCGTTCCAGCATCGGCTCAGCCCCGCCTGACAGCTGGCGCGCCCGGAAGCCGGAATAAAGCACCAGGTCGAAGCGGTTCGGAACCTTGTCCACGCAATCTTCAACGGTGACGCGAGCCATTCAAAAATCCTTTTAGTTCAAAGAATTATCGGTCGCCCCTGGAGGCAGAACCGGGCGCCGGAGTGCCGCCGCACACCGGAAGGCCGGGGACACTATAATATGTCGCCGCCGGCGGCAAGGCCGGGCGCAGACACCACTCTGCTCCACACGGTTGGCCACCCACAGCGGGAAAGCTTTCGTACTTGCAACTGATTTTCGTTATTGGTTCCGGGCGGAATCGGGCGTAGCATTCACAAAACAAAATATTCTGGGAGGGAACACCGAATGCTAGTGCCGCCCAATCACAGAACCATTCAGATTGCCTTTGTCGGTGCATGGGTCGCGCTGATTGTTTTTGGATCATTTTATTCCCGCTTCTTCACCCCTCTCACCAAAGAGCGGCTGCGGCCTTGCATGTCGGTTCTGGTCGGGGCGGGGTTCCTGGGCTTTGTCTATCTTCTGTACGGCCCGGCCACTTTCGCGCTGGCAGCGATCCCGGTAACGGCTATCGCCTACCTGAACTGCCGCACGGTGAGGCACTGCCCCAAATGCGCCGCGGTGAATCAGTCGCCATTCGTGATCAGCAGCCCCGGCGCCTGCCCGCGCTGCGGCAACAGCCTGGTGGTTTCGTCACTGCGCAACTCCCAGCACTGCCGGTAAGGCGCGGCCCTCAGAAGCTGACGCAGCTTCCGCTTTCCAGCAGCATCACGCTCTGCTGATGGAAGCGTTGGCGATAGGCCTCGCGGATCGCGGTCAGGCGGGCATCATCGTCCGCATGGCCGGGAAGCACGATCAGCAGCATCTTGCTTCGCTCATGGATGGTCGCGCCATCCCCGCCTCGCCAAGCGCCGTCCGCATCGCTGACGGTGTAGCCATCGGGAAAGCGCACCGTCACCTCGGCCGCCACGAAGGCCCGCCAATCCGCATCGCTGACCGCCTCGACGCTTCCCCTGTTGCGGCCGAAGAACAATTCTGCCGTCTGCGCACGGTGCAACCCCGCAGGGCATCCTTGCCCGGCAAGACTTGAGCAACCCGCCAGCATCAGTGATGCGACTGCCCCGCTTGTCCACCCCCGCCACATCAGAATGTCCCCAACACATTGATGGCCGCGCGCTCGGCCTCGGGCAGCGCCGCAATCAGTTCCGGCAGCGATCGGCCCGACACCGGATGGCGCCAATCCGGCGCGACATCGGCCAGCGGCACCAGCACGAAGCCGCGCGTCGCCGCGCGCGGATGGGGCAGCACCAGCGCACCGTCTTCGATCCGCCCGTCGTAATCGATCAGATCAAGATCGAGCGTGCGCGGCGCATTGGCCGCACCGCGCGAACGGCCAAAGACGGCCTCGATGCCATGCAGCGTTTCCATCAGCGCCTTCGGAGAAAGTTCGGTTGTCACCCGTAACATTGCATTGACGAAAGGCGGATCGTGCGGGTCCGGCCAGGCCGGCGTCTGGAAGATGCGCGATGCCGATATCACCGCTATGCCTTTTTCGGAAAGCGCAGCGAGACTTGCGCGCAATGTTTGTTCCGGCGCTCCGGCGTGCGACGGAAGACTGGCGCCCAGCGCGATCAAAATCACGAGAATATCCCCGTTGGCAGCTTGCAGCGCTTGGCCGATGGCTTAGAACTGAAGCAGCCCCTCCGGGCGATTTCGGATCGGGCGTCTATGGTTTCAGGAGGATTTGACATGCTGTTCTACCCGCAGGAAAAGCTTGCCCTGTTCATCGACGGCGCCAACCTCTACGGCGCAGCCAAGGGCCTGGCCTTCGATATCGACTACAAGCGCCTGCTCAGCCTGTTCGCGCGCAAGGGCGTTCTGGTGCGCGCATTCTACTACACCGCCGTGGCCGAGGAGCAGGAATTCTCGCCCTTGCGCCCGCTGGTGGACTGGCTGGACTACAACGGCTTCTCCGTCGTCACCAAGCCGCTCAAGGAATTCACCGACAGCCAGGGCCGCCGCCGCGTCAAGGGCAACATGGACATCGAACTGGCCATCGACGTGAT
>JAGWZW010000061.1 GCA_018971835.1 Alphaproteobacteria bacterium | reverse complement strand
GTGCGGCCTCATGGCTCGCACGATGCCGAAGCTGCTTACAAGAAGAACCCGGAACTCGCCCAAGAAGCAGCAACGGGCCGGGTCAACCGCGCTATTCGCGCCCTACAGCTCGAAACCGAACTGCGCACCGATCCGCAGCGCCGCGCCGACCGCTTCGTCGAACGCTGGCGGGAACTCGGCCAAGCCAGCGAGCACAGGTATGCGGCGGGAGATTACTCTGGCTACAAGGCCGCGCGGTCGGCGATGGGCGACATGGCGAAAAGCCTGGAGCGCGATCCGCAGATGGAATCCCTGCTCGCCAACCGCAAGCGGGAACTCGGCATCTCATTCGACTCGGGCCGTAGCCTTGGCCGGGAACTCGCCTTCAGCAACGGCATCGACCTCGGCAGAGGGCTAGGTATCGGACTGTAGAACTATCCTATTTTTTGCCTCCTCTACGCCAAGCTACTACGACGCCTAAATATCTATTGCATGACGACAAATCGTTGCTCTGTCTGGTCTCTGCAACCGTCAGAAACACCCAGCAGGAGGCAGCGCAACCATGTTCGTAGCAGACCGTATCGTCCGCATGAAAACCGTTCTCGCCCGCACCGGGCTATCTCGGTCCACCATCTATCGCAAGATCGCCGACGGCACGTTCCCGTCTCAGGTCAGGATCAGCGTTAACGGCGCAGGTTGGCGGGAGTCTGACATCGATTGCTGGATCGCCGATCCCGTCGCGTGGCGTCCGAAACGCGAAGTTCAGTGAGGCTGCGCAGCATCCTTCCATTCAGCGCATGATCGAAGCCGTTCGTCACGGCGTTCGCTTCAATTGATCGAGGCAGTCTGCCCACGCCTGCATCAACTCGATCCGTTCCGGCCAATAGCTCGCCCGGTTGTAGGCGCGGCGGATTTCGTTCTGATCCTGATGCCCGAGCGCCGCCTCGATCACGTCAGGCCGGAAACCTCGTTCGTTCAAAATCGAGCTGGCCGCGGCGCGGAACCCGTGTGCCGTCATCTCATCCTGGGTAAAGCCCATGCGCCGCAGCGCAGCGTTCATGGCGTTCTCCGACAGGGGGCGGACATGAGAGCGGATGGAAGGGAATACGAGCGCGCGCCCGCCAGCGATCCTTTTCACCTCGCGCAGGACATCGAGGGCCTGTCGCGATAGCGGCACGTCATGCGGCCTCCGAACCTTGGTGCGGGTGCCGTCGATGCGCCAGACGGCCTCTTTCATGTCGATCTCTGTCCATGTGGCGCCGCGGACCTCGCCAGGACGGGCAAAGGTCAGCGCCGTGAACTGCAGAGCGCAGCGGAGCGTCGGCCAGCCGTCATAATCATCGACAGCCGCCAGCAGCGCACCGAGTTGCTTCTCGTCGGTGATCGCGGCGCGGTGCTGCACCTTGGGCGCCTTCAGGGCACCACGCAGGAGAAGCGTCGGATCGTCCTTGGCGCGCAGCGTGGCGACGGCAAGCCGGAAGACGGTGCCGATCACGCTGCGCAGCCGCCGTGCCGTTTCCCGGCGCCCGCTGCGTTCGATCCGTTGCAGCAGGGCGAGGATTTCCGCAGGGGTGATATCCGCGATTGGCCGGCCACCGAGATCGGGGCCGGCAAGATCGACCAGCAGCCATCGGTTCTTGGTTACGGTCGATGTGGCAGCGCCCTCGTCCGCGATGCGTTGCAGATATTCCTCGGCGATGCCCCCGAAGGTGTTCGTCGCCGAGATGACGGCGGTCAGCTTCGCGGCCTTTTTGTTGGCCCCGGGGTCGACGCCCGAGGCCAACAACCTCTTGGCCTCGTCCCGTAGCCGGCGGGCGTCGGCGAGGGACACAATCGGATAGGCGCCGTGGGAGAGCTTCTTCTGTTTCCCGCTGAACCGGTACGCTTGGTTCCACAGCCGCGCGCCGCTTGGCTTTACCAGCAGGTAGAGCCCGCCGCCGTCGGAGAGCTTGTAGTCCGTCTGTCGGCCCTTGGCGGCGCGGCACGCCCTGTCTGACAAGGCCATTTTCGCCTCCAGTTGTTGGCCTCGGGCCAACAAACACCCGGCCGAGGCCAACATCAAGGCCAACAAATCGGTGAGATGCGGCGATATCCGGAGAGGCGATCTGAGACGGTGGGAGGCGTCAGGACACGAAAATACATATATATATCAAAGATATATGGAGTTGCGTGAAACGGGCTGAGATGCAGGGAGGGAAGGCTGATGGTGCCCAGGGGCGGAATCGAACCACCGACACGCGGATTTTCAGTCCGCTGCTCTACCGACTGAGCTACCTGGGCATTCCGGTGCGGAACCGGGCCGGACAGCCAGTTCATCCGAACCGGCCGCCCGAAGGCTGGGCTTTGTAAGAGATGACCCGGCGCCTGTCCAGCGGCAATGAGCCCGGTGAGCGCCGCTTCTTAGGGGCCCGTCAGCCCTTCGCGCTGGTGGGCGGAAGGGCGCCACCCTCCTCCTCATCCTCGGGGCGGCCGGGGACGGCATAAGCGCCCTTGAGCCAGCGGTTCAGATCGATATTGGCGCAACGCTTGGAGCAGAAGGGCCGGAAGCGCGCCACCTGTGGCTTGCCGCAGATCACGCAGCGCGGAGCGCTACCTTCAGGGCCCGGCACTGACATCGAAGCCTCCGCGGGCGAATTCGTCGCGCGCCTCGAAGCTGACACGCGCCGCCCCGCGCCGGGCCAGCGCGCCCTTCACCTCCTCGCCGTGGCCTTCCAGCCAGCGCACCACCTCCGGCGCCGCCCGCACCTGGATGAGCTTGCCGGGCGAAGCGGCCGCTTCGCGTTCCACGCGGCGCATCACCTCCAGCGCCACGCTCTCGCGCGTGCGCACGCGGCCGGAGGCCTCGCAGGCGCGGCAGCATTCGGTCGTCAGCTTCACCAGCGGATCGCGGATGCGCTTGCGCGTGATCTCCACCAGGCCGAACTCGCTCATGGGCGAGATCTGCGTGGGCGTACGGTCGCGCGCCAGGCTCAAGGCCAGCATATCCAGCACGCGCTGGATGTTGGCGGGTTCGCCCAGATGAATGAAGTCGATCACGATCAGCCCGCCGACGCCGCGCAGGCGCAACTGGCGGCCGATTTCCTCCGCCGCTTCGAGATTGACCTTGAGGCTGGTCTCTTCGAGGCCCGTAGCAGCGGTGTAGCTGCCGGAGTTCACATCGATGGACGTGAGCGCCTCGGTGCCTTCAATGGTGATCCAGCCGCCGGAGGGCAAGGGCACGCGCGGACGCACCAGCCGCTCGATCTCGTCTTCGAGGTCGTAGAGATCGAACAGCATGCCCGGCCCCGGATAGAGCGAGAGCTTCTCTTCGGCATCGGGCATGGCTCTACGGCAATAGGCGCGCGCGGCCTCAAGCGACTCGCGGTCGTCGAACAGCACGCGGGAGGTTTCGGCGTCCACCTCGTCGCGCATGGTGCGCTCGATGGGGTCGAGATCGTGATAGAGCGTGGCGGGGGCCTTGGCTTCCTGCCGCCGCGCCAGCACCGGGCGCCAGGCTTCGGCCAGCCGCTCGGCATCTTCCGCCAGATCGCGCAGTTCGCAGCCGATGGCGGCGCTCCTGAGGATGAAGCCGGCGCCGGGCACCAGCTTGTCGCCCGCCTCGGCCACCATTGCTTCGGCCACCGCCATCAGCCGCGCCCGCTCGGCCTCATCGTCGATACGGCGGGACAGCGCGATGCCGGACTGGTTGGGCACCATCACCAGCAGCCGGCCGGGAATGGTGACGTTGGCGGAGAGCCGCGCGCCCTTCTCGCCGATGGGATCCTTGACCACCTGCACCACGATCTCTTCGCCCTCGCGCACGCAATCGCTGATCTTGGGCGTGCGTTCGTCGTCGAAGCCGGGCAGGTCGGCAAGGCAGCGCGCCTCGCGCGCGCCCAGAAAGCCCGCGCGGTCCAGCCCCACATCCACAAAGGCGGCCTGCATGCCCGGCAGCACGCGCTGCACCCGGCCCAGGATGATGTTGCCGATCAGGCTGTGGCCGTGGCGGCCTTCCTGGCGCTTCTTCGGCGCGGCGTCGTCCAGGCCGATGATCCGCTCCAGAAACAGTTCCTGCAGGCGGCCATCCTCCACGATGGCCACGCGAATCTCGCCGGCGCCCGCGTTAATCAGGATTTCCTTTTGCATCTCTCACTTAGGGCAATAGCAGCGGCGAAAGAGTATCACGGAACCGGGTAGCCGCAGCCACGAAGAAGGCAGAGACATTCCAAAAGAGGTAGCCCCACCACATTGGAATAGGAGCCGGCAAGCTGCCGCACGAAGGCTTCGGCGCGGCCCTGGATGGCATAGCCGCCGGCCTTGCCGACGCCCTCGCCATACCGGACATACGACTCGATCTCGGCGGCGGAGAACCGCTTGAACGTGACGCGCGTGGCGCCCACGCGCAGCTTCAGCGCGCCGTCGGGGCCAAGCACCGCCACCGCGGTCAGCACCTGATGATTGCGGCCGGACAGCAGCGTGAGGCAGGCGCGTACCTCTTCTTCGTTTTGGGCCTTGGGCAGGATGCGCCGGCCCACGGCCACCACGGTATCGGCGGCGAGGAACAGCGCCGGGCCCTTGCCCCAGGCCGCAGCGGCCGCGCGGGCCTTTTCGGCCGCCAGGCGCAAGGCATGGGGGCGCGGCAGCTCGCGCGGGCGCGGCGTCTCGTCGATCTGCGCGGGCAGGATGGCGGCGGGTGTGATTCCCGCCTGGGCCAGCAGCGCCAGGCGCCGCGGGCTCTCGCTGGCGAGAACCAGAACCGGACTATTTGAAACGATAGGTGATCCGCCCCTTGGTGAGGTCATAGGGCGTCATCTCCACCAGCACCTTGTCGCCGGTGAGCACGCGGATGCGGTTCTTGCGCATCTTGCCGGCGGTATGGGCGATGATCTCGTGGCCATTTTCCAGCTTCACGCGGAAGGTGGCGTTGGGCAGCAGTTCGGCCACCATGCCCGGAAATTCGAGAAGTTCTTCTTTTGCCATTCGTCCCCTGATCGGTCCCTGGGCGGTATTTCGCAAAACCGCCGGGAGAATGCACCGAAACCCAAGAAAAGCAAGCAAAAGGCGGGCCCCGGACCCTCGCGCCCAATGGCCGCGCGGCCCGGCGAACCCGCCTTGAGTTCTGCCGATGCTCCGGCTGGCAAGCGGCCACCGCCATCGCGGCGACCGGCAGGCACCTTCGCATCGTCCCGGGACATTCCGGCGAAAACAACCCGGCGGGTACCTCGCGGCCTCCATTCGAGCCAACCGCTTCACCTGCCCGGCATCAGCGCCGACGGTCTGCGCATGGTCGCGCAGCCGGCCTATCCTGTATCCTGCCCTCCAGAGGGCGCCACGTTGGGTTTCGCTTGCGTATCTCATTCTCGGCCGCACCCATCCGGGCGGACGGCGGCCCTGGCATTCTCCTTGGCAATACCGCATAGAACATAAGATGAACGACGGACGTTTCAAGGGGGGAGCGGATTTTCTTCGAACGTGCCCAACCCTACTCTGTTGTCCGTAGATTCCCTCGCGATGCGAACGCATCGCTCGGCGGGAGCTGATAAGCCAGCGCGTGTCAGCGCCTGAGTGCGATCAATTCCGAATGAAGGATCGCCTTAAGGCGCGCGTCCCTTACGCATCCCCCGCCCGTTCCACCGCAAACCGCGCCATGATGTGGCGCATCAGCTCGTCGCGCACCGTGCGATAGTGATCCAGCATCTGCTCGCGCGTGCCTTCATAGGCGGTGGCGTCTTCGGTCGGCCAGTATTCCACCTCCATCGCGGAGGTGTGCGTGAGGTCGAGCGCCTTGTGGTGTGCCTCGGGCGAAAGCGTGACGATCAGATCGAAGGAGGAATCCTCCAGATCCTCGAAACTCTTCGGCTTGTGCTTGCCGATCTCGATGCCGATCTCCTCCATCACCGCCACGGCCAGCGGATCGAGTTCGCCCGCGCGCACGCCCGCCGATGCCACGTAAACGAAGCGGCCGAAGAGATGGCGCATCATGGCCGCGGCCATCGGGCTGCGCGTGGCGTTCAGCGTGCAGGCGAACAGGATCGCGCCGGGCAGCTCCTCGCCGTTGGGGCCCCGCATCGCGCTACCCCTTCAGATGCAGCACGCAGATGAGGGTGAAGAGCCGCCGTGCCGTGTCGAAATCGACCGCGATCTTGCCTTCGAGGCGTTCCTTCAGCAGCACCGAGCCTTCGTCGTGCAGGCCGCGGCGGCCCATGTCCAGCGCCTCGATCTGCGAGGGCGGCGCGTTGCGGATCGCCTTGTAATAGCTTTCGCAGATCAGGAAGTAATCCTTGACGATGCGGCGGAAGGGCGTGAGCGACAGCATCACCTTGCCGTGCGGCTGCCCGTTCAGGCGGATGTCGAACACCAGGCGGTTCTCCGCCACGCTGAGCACCAGATCGTAAGGCCCGCCGGGCGAGCCGACCGGCGCAAAGCTGTTGGCTTCCAAAAGATCGTAGATCGCGATCTCGCGCTCCTGCTCGATCTCGCGCGTGCGGCGCACGACGGAATGCTCGTCCAGCTCGATGGCGGCGATGCGGAACGGGCCCTGCTCCGCCATCAGCTATCCCGCTTTGTGTTGAGCCGCGCGGCGATGGAGCGGGCGTGGGCGTCCAGCCCCTCGGCCTCGGCCAGCGTGATCGCCTCGGGGCCGAGTTGGGCGATGGTGGCGGGCGCACAGGACAGCAGTGTCGAGCGCTTCAGGAAATCCAGCACCGAAAGGCCGGAGGAAAAGCGTGCCGTGCGCGCAGTGGGCAGCACATGGTTGGGGCCGGCGATGTAGTCCCCCATCGCCTCGGGCGTGTGGCGGCCGAGGAAGATGGCGCCGGCATGGCGGACCTTGGCCAGCAAGCTCTCGGGATCGGAAACGGCCAGCTCCAGATGCTCCGGCGCGATGCGGTCGGAGAGTGCGGCGGCTTCGTCGAGCGATTTCACCACGATGATCGCGCCATAGTCGCGCCAGCTCGCGGCGGCGATCTGGTGGCGCGGCAAGAGCTTGAGAGCGTGGGCGACAGCGTCTTCGACACGCGCGGCGAAACCGGCATCGTCGGTGATGAGGATGGATTGGGAGGAAGCGTCGTGTTCGGCCTGGCTGAGCAGGTCGGCGGCGATCCAGTCGGGATTGTTCGATGCGTCGGCAATCACCAGAATCTCTGACGGCCCGGCCACCGAGTCGATGCCGACCTTGCCGAACACCTCGCGCTTGGCGGCGGCGACATAGGCATTGCCGGGGCCGACGATCTTGTCCACCGGCGCGATCAGCTCGGTGCCGAAGGCCAGCGCCGCCACCGCCTGCGCGCCCCCGATGCGGTAGATTTCGGAGACGCCCGCGCGCCTGGCCGCGGCCAGCGTCAAGGGATTGATGGCCCCGCCGCTGGCCGGCGTCACCATCACGATGCGCGCCACGCCCGCCACCCGCGCCGGCACCGCGTTCATCAGCACCGAGCTGGGATAGCTCGCCGTGCCGCCGGGCACGTAAAGCCCCACGCTGTCCAGCGCCGTCCAGCGCCAGCCGAGAGTGGCGCCGGTTTCGTCCGTGTACCGCGCATCTGCGGGCAACTGGCGGCGGTGATAGGCCTCGATGCGCCCCGCCGCGATATCCAGCGCCTTCAGCGCCGCGGGGGCGCAGCTGCGCTCGGCCGCGTCGATCTCGTCCCCGTGCACGCGCAGAGATTGCGGCGTCAGCTCCACGCGGTCGAAGCGCCTGGTCAGTTCGATCAGCGCGGCGTCGCCCTTTGCGCGCACCTCCGCGATGAGGACGCGCACAGCCGCGGCAACATCCTCCTCCACCTCGCGCTTGGCATTGAGGAGCGCGTCGAAAGCTTGGGCGAAACCGGGGGCAGATGAATCCAGACGGCGCATGGCTTATGCCTCATGCGCGGGCCGGCCCAGCGCCGCCCATTCGCCGCTGATGTCCGCAAGCTCCGCCTCGATGCATTCCACTTCGAGTTTCAGCGCGCCGCCGCCTGCAAACACCAGTTCCACCTCGCCGCCGGGGTCTTCCTCGCCTTTCGCCGTGAAGCGGATAGCCAGCAGCGAAACCACCGCCTCCGGCGCCTCGCGGCGCAGGTTCTGCGCCTTGGCCGACAGTACGCGCGCGAAAGTGAGCCCGGCACGCACGCGCGTGTCCTCTTCGCCTTCCCAGCGGAAGCGGTTGAACAGCGCGGCGAAGCGCTGCGACTTCGGCAGATAGACGAGATCCTTCACCTTGGCCACGGCGTCCTGCAGCCGTGCCGAAATGATCTCGAGGTCTTCGGCGTCCTCCGCCGCCAGGGTCAGCCCGCCAGTCTTGCCTTCTGCCGTCATGCCTTCAGCCGTTCGATCTCCGCGCCCACGGCGGAAAGTTTTTCCTCAAGCCGCTCGAAGCCGCGATCCAGATGATAGACCCGATTGACGATGGTTTCGCCCTCCGCCGCAAGCCCCGCCAGCACCAGCGACGAACTGGCGCGCAGGTCGGTGGCCATCACCGGGGCGCCCTTGAGGCCGGGCACGCCGCGCACGATGGCGGTGTCGCCCTCGACGTGGATGTCCGCCCCCATGCGCGCGAGTTCGGGCACGTGCATGAAGCGGTTTTCGAACACCGTCTCCCTGATATGGGAGGTGCCCTCGGCGATCGCCATCAGGGTCATGAACTGGGCCTGCAGGTCGGTGGGAAAGGCGGGATAGACATCGGTGACGACATCCACCGATATGGGGCGGAAGCCGTTGCGATGCACCGCGAAGCCGCGTTTGGTGGCCGCTACCTCGGTGCCGATCTTCTCCAAGAGCCCGATCAGCGCGCCGACATTCTCCGCCCGCGCGCCCACCAGTTCCACCTCGCCGCCGGCAATGGCGGTGGCGATGGCATAGGTGCCCGTCTCGATGCGGTCGGGCATCACTTTATATTCAATGCCGTTGAGGCGCTCCACGCCGTCGATCACGATCTCGGAGGTGCCAAGCCCGGAAATCCTCGCCCCCATCGCGATCAGGCAATGTCCGAGATCCTGCGTCTCCGGCTCTCGCGCGACGTTCTTCAGTACCGTGCGGCCCCTGGCCAGCGCCGCGCCGGTCATCAGGTTTTCGGTGGCGCCGACGGAGGCGAACGGCATCTCGTAGGTGGCGCCCGTCAGCCCTTCCGGCGCGCGGGCCAGCACATAGCCGTCGGCCAGGTCGATCCGGGCGCCCAGGGCCTCGAAGCCCTTGATATGGAAATCCACCGGCCGCGCCCCGATGGCGCAACCGCCGGGCAGCGAGACTTTGGCCTCGCCATGCCGGGCCAGCAGCGGCCCCAGCACCTGAAAACTGGCGCGCATCTTGCGCACGATGTCGTATTCCGCCGTGGTCGAGGTGAGCCGCGCGGCGCAGAGCGACAGCCGCCCGCCCTCGCCCAGCCTGGTGCCCGGCTCCAGTTCGACCGCCACGCCGAAACTCCTGAGCAACTCGGCCATGAAGGCAACATCAACCAGCGCCGGCACGTTGGTCAGGGTCAAGGGTTCGTCGGTCAGCAGCGACGCCGCCATCAGCTTGAGCGCGGCGTTCTTGGCCCCGCTGATGGGAATTTCGCCCCTGAGGCGGGCACCGCCCCGAATGCGTATGCGATCCATGACCCCTCGTGCTTTTGGCCGCCAGCCCCCGCTTGCCGCGGCATCGCTTCGGCCCGGGCGTTCTCGCCCGGATCGGCGCGCGCTGACAAGACGTGAGTGAAGCCTAGCCGCCCTTCTGGGCTGGAATCTGACCAGATTCAGGCAATCCAGCCGGCGGGGCACCATCGTCGGCGTGCCCCTTGGCCTCACCGGCTTCAACGCCACACCGTGCCATGTCCCTGGCCTGCGCCTTGCGCCGTTTCAGGTTGGCGCGCAGGGCGGCGGCCAAGCGCTCCTGGCGCCCGGCCGATCTGGCCGAAGATTTCGGAGCAGATTTGGCACCGGGATCAGGCATGACGGCTCGGCTTTCCACATGGAGCAGGGCATGTGCGAAAAGCGGGCGACATCCGCAAAACCGCCCTTCCCCTCGCCCGCCCCTTGGGTTATAGCACCGGCCCCGGGCGCTTCGCCCGTACCAGGATGCCGGAGTAGCGTAGTGGTAGCGCAACCCCTTGGTAAGGGGTAGGTCGAGAGTTCAATTCTCTCCTCCGGCACCAGCCCACCTTTCCACCCCGTCTCAAGCCGGTTCACAACGTCTCATAAATTCAGTAATAATAGGTACTTAAAGTCCGTACCAGTCCCGGGTCATAGCTTTCGATATCGCCACTGCCCGTGCATTTGTTGGTACCCGCGTTGGTATTCGGCGGCACCCTATGTTGGTATGCTGTGCTTCCGGAGTGGCGCCCATGCCTCTCACCGACAGGCAATGCCGGCTAACGCCGACCGACAGACTGCAGAAACTGTCGGATGGGGACGGGTTGCAGCTCTGGATACAGCCCAAGCCAGTCGCCTCCCTGCTCCGGCGTCTCGCCTATCGCTTCGGCGGCAAGCAAAAACTCCTGGCCCTCGGTGCCTATCGCCCTCTACCAAACGGGCGCATCGTGCAGTTCATTGATACATTTAGACGACGCGGATGATCTTCGGGTAACCCAGTTCGCGGGCAGCCCGCTCAAGCGTGTCAACGAGTCGCTTCCTCGATAAGTCAGTCGGGCGTCGATGGCCGGCGATTGCCTGGTGAAGATGTCCGCGTGCGGGATCGCATCGAAAGACGGCGCGGCATACTGCCCGCCACCACGGCGCTAGCTCGCCCGAGCGCGTAAAGATCACCCGTGCGCGGCACGCCTTTGAACGGTTGACGCTTTTGGAGTTGGGTCGGGCGTGCCGCGGCGGTGGAGTTCCGACGCGCCAAATCATAAGATAACTCTCTGACCTATAAGACTGCAGCCGGGCTACACGATCAAACCCGCTCGTTTGAACCCCGACATCTTCAGGATGCGGCCGTAAAGTGAGCAAAACAGGCTACTGCGCAAACCGCGCGAGATACCACAGCACCAAAACGAATCGCGCAAGACTGACGCCATAGCTGAGAAGTCGGATTACGATAGCACCTCCCGAAATGGCCGATTACGTAACGGTGTCCCAGATGAATTCAGAAAAGCCATAGCGAATCGCTGTCATGTACAATACTAACAATGGATTTTTTGCCCTTACGGTGTTCAGTTTCCCTTATCAATGTGTGAAGCATTCCAACTGACGCCCCTAAGACATCGACGACAGGAACACCATCAATCTCGCGCACCCCGTCAGGCCACAGATGTTCAACACCGGGTGCCAAGCGTAGCGCAATGGACAACAGTCCACACCCCGGAATAACCACATCTGCTCCGCGGCGGACAAGCTCTCTCGCCGCCGCTTGGAAATGGCGAATCGCGTTGCTGGCGTCGACAAGTGCCAGTTCCTGCTCTGGGGGCAGTTCTGTTGTAGCGACTACACCAACCAGACGGCTATCCCATCCGTAAGAAGCGACCTGCTCGATGGTTGATTCCACCAAGACATCTGCCGGCGCAACGATTCCAAACTTGCGCCCCATCATCATTGCCGCCAACATCGCGGCTTCACCGAAGCCGACAACAGGAAGCTGCAGCGCTTCTCGTGCCCGACCGAGCGCCGGATCTCCAAAACATCCGATAATGGCCCCGTCGTAACTTTCTTCCTGCGCCCGCAAGAGCGCCGGATAGATTCCCTCCGGATCGAGCTTAGGAAGATACTTACAATCTGCAAACGCCGGATGAACATGACCGTTCTGTGAGATGGACTGAACGATCTTAAATCCGCAGCCCACGGCCTCCATATTCCGCCGTGTCAACGGCCCAAGATACTCTCTGACAAAGCGCCCGCCTTCTTTGCCATCCTCTGCCGCGGCAATATTGGCGACGAGTATTTTCACCTCAACCTCTTCCCGCTATTTCATCAAGCTGTGCCGGTCCATGTCTCTTAACGGTCAGAATAGGTGACTCTGCCCCTCATCGTTCACGATCACAGCAAAGTCTGCGCTGGCAACGTCAATTCTTCCAGGCATATTCCGAAGCATCTCCCAATGGCCGCCGGGCGCCTTATCGAGTGGAACGCCTTGCTCGATGAGTGCGTCCCGCACCCGCACGCCGTCGAGGTTGCGCGGATCAATTTTTTCCTTGACGCACATGGCCGCGGCCGTACCTGCGGCCTGACCCATGCTCATTGATCCCGCAATAACCCGAATTGTGCCCAGTGCATGGAATTCCGCCGAAACATTTCGCCCGGCCGCAAGCAGATTCACGACCTTCGTTGCGACCAGGCTTCTATAAGGCAACTCGGCCCAATCCCGTGGGTTCGTCCGCGCTTCGTAGCCGCCGGGAACGACGTACGGGTGCATCTTGTAATTGTAATCGTCGCGCGAAGGCCGGCACACCGCGCTTCCAGAGGGCTCGCGCACGTGCACATGACGCACGGCGACGAATTCGGCACAGGTCGGGTGATGGGCATCGAAAAACTCTGGATTCCTGACAACGCAATCATCGAATTTTGCACCGCCGGCCATATCAGCGTCAGTAAAAACGTATTCTCCGACGATACGCCGCGAATCCCGGACTCCGTTCATGCTGGCGACGGAAGTGACGACGCAATCCTCAAAGCCCGGCACGTACTTGCTCAGGAACTTATGAAAAAGCTCCAGCACTTGACGACGCTGATCGACGATCTGACGAGTACGATCCTCGGCATTGTCGTTGCGGCAATAACCGGTCTGCGTCGCATCCAATGTCACATCGCCACATTCGAGGCTGGTGTTCGGCACGGGATAGACCAACAGCCCCGGAACAATAAGGTATGGCAAATCCCCGTTTTCAATAGCCTCATATTCCTTCGCCACCACCAATTGCTTACGCGTTTCGAGCGACTGCGTCTTCTGAAACGCTTCTTCTGCCGCCCAATACTTCTTGACGTTCACATAGGAAAGTCGAAACCCCATGGTCACGCCCTGGTTCAACCCAAAAAACTCTGCATTTCCTACCTCACACGGCACACCCGCCGCATAAGCCAGATCGGCGTCCCCTGTGCAGTCCACAAACACTTTGGCTGAAATCTCGATCGGGCCGCCATGAGAATGGGCCATGACTTTGGCAATCCGTTCGTCTTCCACAACGCAATCCGTCACATGAACGCCATAAAGAATACGGCATCCTGCCTGCAACACCATCTGCTCGAGTTCCAGTTTCCCAACTTCCGGCTCAACGAGAGGAAGATGAGGTCGCTTGTTTGCTGCCCCTTTTGCGACAAGACGGTCGATCCACTCCTCGCTGAGCCCCTCCACAAGGCCGGCGATGCCCGTGATGTAGCCGTTTGTGCACATGCCGCCGAGAGACTCCCGCCCCTCGACCAGCATGGTCCGCGCACCAAGCCTGGCCGACGCAATTGCCGCAGCGGCTCCAGCAACTCCCCCGCCGCACACCAGTACGTCCACATCGTATTTTTTCTCTGTTTGCATAGATGACCTCCGGCTGTTCATTCTGGCTTAGCGTATTGTCTGCGACTTTCTACTCGCGCGAAGGCTGGCGGTGGCGGTGTCATCCAATTGCAGTTGATCCACGCTCATTCCATCCGGTCCAACCACAACGCCATAAATATTTCGCGCTCTTTCCGGCGTCACCAACCCGTCGATCACATCACGCCAGACGCTTTCGGCACTGCGATCGAGCGGATCGCCCCACCCTCCGCCGCCCGGTGCCCTGACCTTGAAGGACTCGCCCGGATAGATCGGTTCATTTGCGAGCGTTCGCAGAATACGCAAACTTCCGTCCACGCCTTCGATCCACATCTCAAGCAGCGACAGATCCTGGCCATTAGCGCCCCTAGCTGCCACGATCATCCCGTCCGTATTGCCAGTCATCAGCGATGTCGGATGTCCAGGCTTTGCATCTGACACTGTTTCGACAAAGACAGCAGGTCCGCCGCGATATTCACCTGCGCCCTCGCCGTCGGTCACAAATTCATACCGCGTGACCCGGAATGGCACCTCAGATTCAAAATGTTCGATGTCCGGACGAACAAAACTGGCGAGGAAGGAACCGGGGCCCACGCCGGGCCAGCCGTCAAATCCCTTCATGGCACCACCGCTTCCATCGGAGGCGAACGTCTCAGCCATGTACTGTTTAACGGAGTTCGTTCTTGGATCAATCTTGTCAAGATCCATTCCAAAGACGATCGGGCAGCCGTGTCGCGAAAAGCCGCCCGTTGCTCGCTCGGGCAGCGCTTGCGCCAGGGCGATCTTGCACGCCTCCATCATCGGTTCTCCGACGGAGATCGCGCATGCCCCTACCGTCGCGGGGTATCGGGGATTAACGACAGTCCCTTCCGGTGCAATGACCCGAACCAGTGCGAAACTGCCCTGATTTTTCGGCGCCATCGGATCTATAAAGGCGTAGAACGACTCCATCGCAATCGAGATTGTATTGCCCAAAGGGCTATTCACAAACGATACCTGGGGGTCGCTGCGCGAAAAGTCGAAAACCAGGTCACCCTCGCCAACTGTCATGTCGACACGCACCCAGACAGGCTTGTCCGTCGTGCCGTCCCAGTCCGTTGCAGATTCCCCGCTGAAGGTTCCACGCTTCATTTGCAAAATTTCGGCGCGGGCCGCCCGTTCGCCGGCCGCCATGATTTCCGACATACAGGCCTTGACGGTACCGAGACCGTATTTGTCAACCAGCTTGCCGATCTGCTTTTCCGCCTGCGCCAACGCACCATCGATCAGCATGACGTCCATATCGACCTGCTTCGAGTTCCGCACGTTGCGGCAGACGAGCGCCCACAAATCCTTATCCAGAACGCCGCCCTTGATGATCTTGAGCGGCGGGATGTTCAGTCCTTCTGCGATGACGTCATAGGCGTCGGCGCCGTAGCCGCCGGGCAGCGAGCCACCCGTATCAGCCATATGGCCGCGAAACTGCAAAAAACCGAAAAGTTTGCCCTGGCAGAACACCGGCTTGATGAACGTCCAATCGGACAGATGCCCGCTTCGAACCAGGTAGGGATCGTTGCCGAGTATGAGATCGCCTGGCGCGAAATCGCCGTTGAACGGGCGGAGCATGTTTTGCGCAGACTCTGCCGCCGTAAAAATGTGCCTTGCAATATAGGCCGCCGCTGCAACGATCTCACCATTTTGGTTGAGCCACGACAGGCCAAAATCGCGCACCAACGCGAGCACATAGGATTGCGTGGCATGCAGAACCTTTTCGCCCGCATCATCCAACAAGCTCTCGAGCCTGTTCCAGACAACCGAAAATGTTGTCGGATCGACACTGGTAGTCCCGCGGAAACGGCTCATGCCGCCCGATTTTCCCGCGTCGTCGCGGAGACCAGTGATTGGCTCTAATGTATTGCCTTCATGTGTCATAGCGCTACCGTTCCGATTGCGAAATGTAGGTGCCATCTGCGTCCAAGCGGACGCATTCGCCCGGCGGGAGAACGAGCGTTGTCATCTGCTCCTCGATGACGCATGGGCCGGTAATGAGGTCACCCACATGCAGGCGCCCCCCCTGAAATATCTCAACATCCGAAAAACCGCCGAACTCGGAGAAGAACACCCTGCGTCGGCCCTTTGCCGCGCTCGCCTGACTGTCGGCAAGCGTTCCCGCGTGCGGCGATGCGGTTACGAGCTTCGCCACTCCCGCCAGGTGTATCCTGGCGATGACACTGGGGTAACCGCTCTCCGCATACCCGATGACGCGGCGATGCTTTTCGTGGAATCGATCAACGGCTACAGCTAACGACGCCGCGGTGAGCGGACCATCCGGCACTGAAATTGTTTGCTCGCGCACCTGCCCGTAGTAGCGCAAGTCCATCGTCCTCTCGATGGCGATTTGAGATGGCAAAGCGCCCTCGCGTTCCAGCGTATGGCGAGCTTCCTCTTCCATCTCGGCATACATGGCATTGAGCTTGACGAGGTCCGCCTTTCCGGATTGTGCGGTATAGGTCCGCGTATAATTGTGTTTCAAATCTGCAAACATCATGCCGTAAGCACAGAACACCGGCGCCATTCGCGGCACCATAAAGCCCTTCATACCGAGGTCGCGCGTCAATCGGGCCACGTGCAACGCACCTGCACCGCCCGCAGCGCAGAGCGTGAAGTCCCGCGGGTCGCAGCCGCGGCGGCTGAACATGATTTCGATGGCCCCGCCCATTTTCGCGTTGACGATATCGTGTATCGCTGCAGCGGAGGCTTCCACGGATATCCCCAAGGGATTGGCCACTTTCTCATTGATTGCCGCTTCCGCCAGCGCCTTGTCGAGTTTTCGTGCGCCTCCGAGGAAATAGTTCGGATCGATATAACCCAGCACAAGATTTGCGTCTGTGACGGTCGGTTCCTTGCCGCCCAGTCCGTAGCAGGCCGGTCCAGGCAGCGCCCCGGCACTGGCCGGCCCCACATGCAGGCGCCCCACGGTATCGACGAAGGCGATACTGCCCCCACCAGCTCCAACCGCATTAACGTCGACGGCCGGTAGCCCGAACTTTTGCCCGTCGATGACCTTCTTCTGAGTGAGGTTCACCTGGCCGTCAGCAATAATGGAAATGTCGAAGCTGGTGCCGCCCATATCCGTAGTGACGAGGTCGGTGATGCCCCGCCCTCGAGCCAAGCTGAGGCCCAAGGCCGGACCGGCAGCGGGGCCGGAGACAAGCAATGCCGCAGGATTTTCGCAGACGATATCTGTCGTCGCCAACCCGCCATTGCTCTGCATGAAGGCGAGCGCCCCTTTGAAACCGCAATCGGCGAGCGACGCGCTCACTCCCTGTGCGTACGCTGCAGTTTTCGGCGCAACATACGCGCTAAACACGGTCGTGCTCCAACGCGCGACCTCGCCAAGCATAGGCAATACCCGTGACGACAGCGAGACATAGACGGTCGGTATTTCTTTCTTGACAATCTCCTCAATGCGTAGCTCGTGCGCTGGATTGAGATGCGAGAAGAGCAGATTGACCGCAACGGCCTCTACGCCCTTGTCGCGCAAGTAGCGAGCCGCCTGTTGGACCGATTCCTCGTTCAACTGCGTGAGAACCTCACCGTTGAAGTTCAACCGCTCGTCCACTTCCGCTACCATATGCCGGGGCACCAAAGGTTGGGGATGCGGACTACGAAAACTAAACAGCTCTGCGGGTGTTGCCTTGCGGTCCCCTCCAAGATCGGATTTGGCCACATGCAGAAAGAAAAGCCGATCGCGATATCCCCTGGTCGTTATCGCGCCGGTTTTTGCACCACTCCGCGTCGCAACAATGTTGGTGGCCACCGTTGTCCCCAAGATGATCGTCTTGGTAGCCTCAAGCAGCTCCCGCAAAGGCACGCCCACCTGTTCGGCCAATTTGGAAATGCAATTCAGAGTTCCGACCTTCGGGTCAAGCGGCGTGGTATCTGTTTTAGCTACCCAGACTTGGTTGGTGTCGCTAAGAAGAACGCCGTCCGTAAAAGTTCCACCGCAATCGGCGGATATCCGGTATGTCGTGGTCATCGTATTGCTTCTCGTATTGGCTATTTTTCGATCTCACCGATTATGATCGGGTACAAGGACGAGCTTGCCGGACGATGCGCGCGCCTCGAGTCGGCGATGCGCATCGGCGGCGTCCTCAAGGCTAAAGACCCCGCCGATATCGATCTTCAAGCGGCCACTGGAGGCGAAATCTGCCATCTCCTTGAGATTTGCCTCAATAAGATCGCGTGATGGAAGATAGAGCCCCAGATAGAAGCCGATAACGCCATGCCCCTGCGAAATCAGCCTTTCGGTCGGAACCTGAAACGGATTACGGCTGGCGATCCCATACACGACGACACGCCCGCCAGGCCCCAGACAATTCATCGCCTCGCAAAACACCTCACCGCCCACCATCTCCATGACGATGTCCACGCCGCGCCCTTCGGTGCGGTCCAGCACTGCTTTCGACCAGCCAGGCCGGGTGTAGTCGATTGCGGCGTCGGCGCCCAATGACAGGATGCGGTCACGCTTCGCTTGCGAACTTGCCGCTCCGATTACCGTCTTGGCGCCATAGAGTTTGGCCAACTGCACCGCGACAGACCCCACTCCGCCGGCAGCACCTTCGACGAAAACGTTGTTGCCTGGCTGAAACCGCCCCGATTCACGCAGAATAAGCGCTGCGCTCAGCCCTTGGATGAAGAGAGCCACCCCGTGTACTGGATCAAGCCCCTCGGGAAAGTTGAAGACCGATCCGATGGGCACGGTGCAATACTCGGCATAGCCACCAGCAGGCGGCGCACCGAACACCCGGCGGCCGACAAGCTGCACGTCAACATCTGCGCCGACTTCCTCGACCACACCGACAATTTCGCCGCCCGCGATGAACGGCAAAGGGGTCGGCAACGGGTAATGGTCACCCCAGCGGCGGACAGTATCCGCATAATTCACGCCGGCGGCTTCGACGCGCACCAGAACCTCTCCCGCCTTGGGGGACGGTGTCGGCACGCCGTCGACCTGAAGAACTTCCGGGCCGCCATTGTGGTGAAACCGAACCGCTCTCATCTCCCCCCGCGAGGCTATCGCCAACATGTAAACGATATCGTTTAGTTTAGAGTTGCAATCCTATAGATCGTGGCATATAAACGAGTCAATACTAAACGACGCCGTTCAGTTAGATTTTTTGGGAATTGTAGAACATGACAACGTCAGAACTGGCCTTGCCGCGGGTGACGCCACGGAGCAGACGGAAGCTTGATCAGATATTACAGGCCGCCCGCCAGCTGTTTTTCAAACAAGGCTTTGCGGCAACAACCATGGAAGCCGTGGCCAAAGAGGCCGGCGTGAGCAAGGCAACGCTCTATGCCTATTTCAAAAGCCGAGAGATGCTGTTCGGCGCGGCAGTCGGCGCCCTCGACAACCATTACACAGCGTCGTTGATTTCCGGTGCCACCACGCCCGGGGACATACGCGAAAAACTCCTGCGTTTCGCCAAGGACATATTGGAACTGCTCCTCCACCCCCAGACCATTGCAGCCTATCGAACGGTGGTGAGTGAATCCGCAAGGTTTCCGGAGATCAGCGAGGCATTTTACGTCAATGGTGCGCGCCGTCTTCTCGATCGCCTGGAAGGATTTTTCGCCGCGGCAATGGCGACGGGCGCCCTGCGCTCCGCGCCGCCTGACCGCGCCGCCGAACAGTTCATCGGCGTTATCCGCGGCGACCTAATGTTGCGCGCACTTCTCAGCGTCAAGAGCAAGCGAGAAAACGACGACGCAGACGCGATCATCGCCAGCGGCGTCGACGTTTTCTACCGGGCTTACCGCCCTGAAGAATCAGGAAGCGGTAAATGATCAAGATGATGATCCTGGCTCCGCGGCGACCAGAAATGACGCACAATGAATTCCGGCGCTACGTCACCGAAGTTCACGGCCCATTGGTCAAAAGCGTACCCGAGGTGGCGGCTGGCATCCTTCGCTATCACTACAATTTTCCTCTGACGGATGACGCAGACGGCGCCTTCGGGCATTCAGCCGCGTCGCAATTCGATATCGTCACCGAGGCTTGGTTCGCGAGCCGCGCGGACCAGCTTCGCAACATGGCAGAACCGCGTTATCTGGAAATCATTAGGCCGGACGAAGGCCGCTTCGCTGACGAGGCCCACGCCCTCTTTCATTACACGCACGAAATTCCGATCACAGATGGAACACCAAACTCTCACAAACTGTTTTTCTTCCGGCGCCGCCGCTCCGGCTTGACGCGCGCGGAATTTCAGAGCCGCTGGCGGAGCGCCTTCACGGAAATCGTTGCAGAAAGTAAGACCTGGACCAATATCGTCTTGGGCTGCGTGCAGAACCATGCCCTTCCCGAACACCTTCAGCCGCTCGGAACTGATCCGCGCTGTTACGACATCATCGACGAGATTTTCTTACCCGACGCGGCAGACCTAGCGTCCCTAAATGCGGACAAATCATTGATCGAAAGGTTAACAGATCTCGAAACCGAGCTGCTTGAACCCGAAAGATGCCTCAGCCGTATCACGGAAACCGTGCGCAATATTCCATGATGGAGCGTGGACCCCAAAAATGACATCCGACCTTCGCGAGGTATTGCGCTTCGATCATGTTGGCGTATCGGTCGGCAACCTGGAACAATCGCATTGCTTTTATGCGGACGTTCTCGGCTTTAGTGAGATCGAGGACACATTCGAGCTTCCCGCTCATGGCGTTCGCGGCATGGTGCTGCTCAACCGATCTGGCACACGCATAGAATTGTTCGAGCATAAGGATTCCCGCATTTTTCGTGGCGGCGATCCGATCGCGGATATCGCGCTCCGCGGTTGGTTCCAGCTGGCTCTGGCAGTATCGGACATACACGCCGTCTACGCCCACGCAGTTGCGACCGGCGCCAGGGCAGTGAAAGCACCATTTGTGGCGCCGGACAATCGCACTGTTGTCGCCTTCGTTGCGGATATGGACAACAACCTCATCGAACTTGTTCAGCGTGCGGCAGCCGTCCATTCATGAGCGAAAGTACACCATCGGCGTCGAGACCCAGGCCGGTCCGAAAACGCGTTGACCTCCCTTCCCATACTCCTGCTCTTGACCATCATCGCCCGGGTGGTGCGCAACTGTTCGGAACGGCGATGGGAATCGACATGATCCTCAGAAACGTCGTGGCGTGTCCGATGCGAGACACTACAATAATCGTCGAAGATCTGGAAATTCTGGTGCCTTGCATCGTTCCGGACGGTGCGTCACGTCAATTGGTCATCGAAGCCGAGGCGATGGCCGAAAGGCGCGGCCGCCCCCCGATTAAGGCGAGGCTCTATACATCGCAACATCCTGAGGATACGCACTTCACGGCCACAATTAGGCTAGGCAATTGTTCCGGAAAGCCGCCGGGGCCAGCGGAGATTTCTCGACTCGCGAGCCCAAAAGCAGTGAAGCGCAAAGACATTTACAAGGCGTTCTTTCACGGCGATACCTTCCAGGTGATCGCTGACGCGGTTTTTACAGGTAACGCCGTGGCGACGCGATACCGAGCCGATGAAATACCAATACGAATTTCGCAAATTGCACGATTGATCGAGTTTGGCCTGCAGACCTGTGGGCTCCTCGAAATTGCATTATCCGGAACGAACAAAATTCCAAACCGCGTTCGGAGAATTGCTCTTTTGCCTCGAACGATATTCCGTTGTCAGCGGAGTGCGCTTGCCCGGGCGCAACGGGCGGCTGCGAGTGACGCGGCTGATATAGATGTCTACGATGAAACTGGGCACTTGGCGCTGTCGATTTCTGGCTACGAAACAACCGCATTACCATTTGCGCATGATCGAGTACCAGTCGAGCAATTACAAGCATTGCTCCAGCAGTCTAACCCTGACATCTAGAGCCGACTGCCCATTTTTATCCACGCCCCGCGAATTGAATCGTTTCGGGGTGGAGTTCCTGCCGCCTCCCTTGAACCACGGTGCAGCGGATGGCGTATTTGAAGAGTTGAATGGCGCGGATGTCCTGCTTCGAGCGCCGGGCCGGAGGACAAAAATTTCTGTATTGGTGCTGATATCCATCGTCAGGCTGACGCCGTCGCCCAGCCAGCGCTCGCGCGTTGGCAGAAGCCCGGTGACATGATCGCTGCCGACAAAGCCACGGATATTAGCCACTGCATGTACCTGTGTCCCGGCGCGACGCCGAGCCCCAGCGCAGAAGCCGGCAGCGTCATCGCGTCGCGCGGTACATGGCACGCACGTTTTCAACTGGCGTCTCATCCGGAATGCCGAAGGCGGTATCAAGAATAAGCTTGCCACCTTTGTTCCAGACGTTCTCGACCAGCCGCTTCACTTCCATATCCACGTCGTTCGGCGTGCCCATGTTCAATACTGAACCGGAGATATTTCCGCGTAGCGCCACGACGTCGCCCAGAACCTCGAACGCCTTCACCATATCGGTGCGTTCGAACCAGTAGATGCATTTGCCCGGTGGAATATCCTTGATAATCTCCAGGCGGCTGGTGCAATCGGATTCCCACATCGGCATCGGGACAAGTCCAGCGTCGATCAGCTCCAGCATGAATTCCCGGAAACTGGGCCACCAGATTTCCTTGAAATGCTTGGGCGACATAAAGCCGTCCGGTGCCCAATGCAGCGGAATGAAAACCAATGGATTGCCATTTTGTCTGGCCATCGCGATGGTTGCTGGCAGGGTGAGTTTCTTGATCCGGTCGATTGCGAGCAGAACCTTGTCGCGGCGACGGTAGATGTCCGTCATCATGGCCTTTGCGCCGCGCATGTAATCGGCGATCAGGTCGTAGGGCGCGATAGCCACCGCACCGAAGCCAACGGGATAGCCGAGGTCCGTGAGGCGCTGCTTCAGCGCCTGGGTGCGCGTGATCTGCTCCAGTGCAACTGCGCCGGCCTGCGCCAGACGTTGCAGCGCCTGCTGCACCGCGGGCATCGTATACATCGCGGTGGCGAAAGCCTGCCCCATATAGGTGAGGCTGGTCAGGCTCGCGAGCGGTTGCAGGCCGTCATAAACGCCCGCCACGCGGGGAAGGTATTTCCCCAGGTAGAAACCGGTCGGGTCCGTCAGGAACTCATCGTACTCCGCGGCGCTCATATATTCGCGATCGAGATACTGGTAGGGCTGGTTGTCTCCGACCCCGTGCCCGGCCCATTGCAGTTGCTTGAAGTCGGTTGCATCGAGAACCCGGCCTACTGCCCCAACTTCAATGGCGTTTGAAATATTATCCGGCTCGAACTCGAGGCAGGCGCGTTCGCAAAGCTCAGCAACCTTGTCGTAATTGTACATATGCTCCTTGATGGTGATGCCGCCATACTTCGCCAGCCAGAAGGTCGTGAAGAAGCCGACCGGCATGCGGTCCGGCTGCTTCAGCGCCACGCAATCCAGAATGCGCTGCCAGCGCGCATCAAAGGCCCGCTTGACGGACGGGTCTGCTGGCTGGGGCCGGAACGCGGAAAGTTCCATCAGATGCTCCGCCATCACGCGACCACTCCCATCCAGGTCTTGCTGAGCGAGACGGCTTCCACCGCGTTGACGCCGACGGCATCGGCGCCGGTATAGGCGCGCACCGTCTCGTCGATCTGCCCGCCGCCGATCATCACCTTGAACTTGTCGCGGATGCCCGCGTTACCGAAGGCCGCGATCGTTTCCTTCATCGAGT
>JAGWZW010000060.1 GCA_018971835.1 Alphaproteobacteria bacterium | reverse complement strand
AGACGCCGACCAAAGCATGCGCGTGGCGCGTGAGGAAATCTTCGGCCCCGTTCTCACGGCTATCCCGTTCGACGACGAGGCCGGCGCCATCAAGGCCGCCAACGATGTCGATTACGGGCTCGCCGCGTATCTTTGGACCAACGATCTCGGCCGGGCTCTGCGTGTCTCGAACGCGCTGGAAGCGGGCATGGTCTGGGTCAATTCGGAGAATGTGCGCCATCTGCCCACGCCCTTCGGCGGCGTGAAGGCCAGCGGCATCGGCCGCGACGGCGGCGACTGGAGCTTCGATTTCTACATGGAGACGAAGAACGTGGCCCTTGCCTATGGCACGCACAAGGTGCCGAGGCTGGGTGCATGAGCCCTGGCCGCCTATTCGGTTTCGTGCGCGGCGGCAATGGCACGCGCGAAGGCGAGCAGTTCGCTTTGCAGCTTCGCCAGCCGTTCGGCGCCGAAATGCTCTGCGTAGGATTCGAGCACATGAACGGTGCGGCGCGACGTCTTGCGGATCAGTGCGCGGCCGGCCGGCGTGAGCGAGAGGATGGAGCGCCGTCCGTCCTGAGGATCGGCGCGGCGCACAATCAGGTCGCGGTCCACCAGATCCTTCAGAATGCGCGTCACGCTGGGCGCGAACAGCAGCGCCGCCTCGGCCAGGGCCGTGGGATCCGAATCGCTTTCATCAAGCACGCGCAAGACGCGCCATTGCTGCTCGGTCACGCCTGCTTCGCGCAGGTAAGGGCGGATGGGCGCCATCATCGCCTCTCGCGCGGCCAGCAGCGTGCCGGCGAGCGAGTGGCGATAGGCGGGAAGTTTCTGATCGTTCGTGGACATGGCACATTATCTAGCGGGTGGAATGGGGCGTCCACAAGTGATCATATGGACGCGCAGGTGAAGGCATGATCGCGGGAACTGTTTACGGAGTTGTTCTGAACGACCGCACCGAGCGCGAGACGCTCGCCGGCACCTTCGGCGCGCCGCCTTACAAAGCCCCGCCCAAGGCGCCGGTGCTCTATATCAAGTCGCGCAACACCTTCAATGTGAGCGGCGCTCCGGTCGCGCTGCCGTCCG
Organism: Alphaproteobacteria bacterium; assembly: GCA_018971835.1. Classification (GTDB taxonomy): domain Bacteria; phylum Pseudomonadota; class Alphaproteobacteria; order Micropepsales; family Micropepsaceae; genus Rhizomicrobium. Next base: position 22,194 of record JAGWZW010000060.1, on the reverse strand, counting down.
GTCTGCGCGAGGTCGAGGCGGCGGCGACGCTGGGCCTTCTCTTCGGCCGGGACGCTGCGAAATGCGATGCGGCTTCGGCGCTTGGCTATGTGGCGGCAGCCTGCCTGGCGCTCGATGTTTGCGAGCCGCAGGAGAATTACTACCGCCCCGCCGTGCGCCAGCGCTGCCGCGATGGCTTCCTGCCGCTCGGGGAATTTGCGCCGTTCGATCCGGCGCTGCTCAATGGTGAGATCGTGACGGCTGTTGACGGCAAAGAGGCACATCGCTGGAACCTGTCGCGGCTCGCGCGCGATGCTGCGACGCTGATCGCCGATATCACCGATTTCATGACGCTGTCGGCGGGCGATCTGCTGCTTATTGGCCTGCCGCACGACGCGCCGCGCGTGAAAGCCGGGCAGCGCGTCACAGTCACGTCGGCGGAATTGCCTGCGCTCGAAACCGTTTTCGTGCGGGAGGATGCGATATGAAGCGCGCCCGCATAGCCCATGACGGCGCCGTTGTCTGGGCCGAGGCCGTCGAAAACGAGACCGCCCTGCGCTTGCCGAACGGGCAAAGAATAGCGGCGACGGATGCGCTCTTCCTGCCGCCGGTGACGCCCGGCGCCGCCATTTTCGCGCTTGGCCTCAATTACGCCGATCACCGCGCGGAGCTGGGCTTTAAGGCCAAGGAGCCGCCGCTGGTGTTCCTCAAGGGGCAGAATACCCTGGTGGGCCATCGCGGAGCCACGCCGCGCCCGGCCGATGGCAACCAGATGCATCCCGAATGCGAGCTGGTGGCGATCATCGGCACGCCGGCGCGCCATGTGGCCGTGGAGAGTGCACTGTCGCATGTGGCGGGCTACACCATCGCCTGCGACTACGCCATCCGCGAATATCTGGAGAACTACTACCGCCCGAATTTGCGGGTGAAGAACCGGGATGCCACGACGCCGTTGGGGCCTTTCGTCGTCGATGCCGCGGACATTGGCGATCCGCAGAACCTGAAGATCGTCACGCGCGTGAATGGCGATGTGGTGCAGCAGGGGACCACGGCTGACATGGTGCAGGGCGTGGCGGAGCTGATCGCCTATCTTTCCGGTTTCATGACGCTGATGCCTGGCGACATGATCCTTACCGGCACGCCCGAGGGCGTGCATTTCTGCGCCGCGGGCGATAGGGTGGAGTGTGAGATCGAAAGCATCGGCGTGCTTGAAAATCGTCTGGTGGCCGCATCATGAGCCTCTATCAGCTTTCCAAGTTTCTCTACGAGATCAACCGCGATCCGGCGATTCAAGCGCGGTTCCGCGCCAATCCTCAATCCGCGCTCGAAGGCTACGACCTGACGGACGAGGAGCGCGGCGCCATCCTGGAGCCGGACATCGGCCTGCTTTATGTGCTGGGCGTGAACGGTCAGATCCTGATGCACTACGCGGCGTTTCACGGTATCGAATGGTCGGATTACCTGCAGCGCATGCGCGATGGGATCAAGCGCCACGGCCCGGTGCGCGCGGGACTGTACGCGATGACCACGTCGCTGGATGAGAAGGTGTCGTCATGAGCCTGGCCTTCGTCGGGATTTGCAGCCATGCGCCGGGCATCACCGGCCGCGCCGATCGCGCCGATCCGGCACACCGCGATCAGTTCTACGCCGCGCTTGGGCGCCTGCGCGAAGCTGTCGATGCGGCCAAACCCGACGCGCTGATGATCGTGGCGGCCGAGCATTTCGCCAATTTCTTCATGAACAACATGCCGGCCTTCGCTATCGGTATGGGCGAGAAATATGAAGGGCCCATCGAGGATCCCGACTGGCTGAAGATCAAGCCGCGCGTGGTGCAGGGTGCGCCGGATTTGTCGCGCCGGCTGATCTCCAGCGTGATGCAAAGCGTCGATACCGCCTACGCCGAGGAATGGCGCTTCGATCACGGGATCATGGTGCCGCTGCATTTCCTCGATCCCGACAACAAGTACAAGGTCATCCCCGCCAACATCAATTGCCAGGGCCCGCCGCTCACGCCGCTGCATCGCGCCTGGGCCTTCGGCGAGGCCATTCGCGCCGCTGCCGATGCGCTGCCCGAGCGCATCGCGCTCATCTGCACCGGCGGCATCTCGCACTGGCCGGCCACGCCGGACAGCGGCAAGATCAACGAGGCGTGGGACCGCGAATTCCTCGATCGCTGGGCGCGGCAGGATCGCGCGGCCATGCTCTCCTATACCGACGCGGAAACCTATCGCGATGCCGGGCAGGGCGGCTTCGAAATCCGCACCTTTATCGCGGCCGCCGGCGCGGCGAGGGGCAAGGGTGAAATCTGGCACTACCGCGCCATCCCGATCTTCGCGGTGGGCTGCACCGTGGGCGTGATGGAGATCGTGTGATGCCCCATGCCATTGTCGAATGGACCGACAATCTGGAGAAGGACGGATTTCAGGTCCGCGGTCTTCTGCAGTTGATCAATGCGGAAATGCGCGCGGCCGGCGACGCCTTTCCCACTGGCGGCATCCGCGTGCGCGCCATCAAGCTAACCGATTACGTGGTAGCGGACGGCGAAGACGATTACGCCTTCGTCAACATCACCTTCAAGATCGGCAAGGGTCGCAGTGAGGACTTCAAGAAGGAGTTCTTCACCGCCCTGTTCGAGAGGGTGAAAGCCTATTTCGCGGAAATTTACGCGCGGCGCTATCTGGCGCTCTCGCTCTATTTCGAGGAGCTTGAGAGCCCGAACTGGAAGCAGAACAACATCCACGCCAAATTCAAGAAGGCGAACTGATGGCGCTCGATCTGGCAACGATCAGGGAACTGGCCGCGCGGCTCGATGCGGCTGAGAAATCGCGCACGCAGATCAGCCAGTTCTCGCGGGAATTCCCGGCGATGGATATTTCCGACGGCTACATGATCCAGCGCGAATGGGTACGGATGAAGCTGGCCGAGGGGCGTACCACCATCGGCCATAAGATCGGGCTCACCAGCCGCGCCATGCAGCGCTCGTCCAATGTCACCGAGCCGGATTTCGGCGCGCTGCTGAGCGACATGCTGTTCGAGGACGGCCGCGACATTCCCGTCACCCGTTTCATCGAGCCGCGGGTGGAGGTGGAACTGGCCTTCGTCCTGGGCAAGCCGCTGCGTGGTCCGGGCTGCACCGTGTTCGACGTGCTGAACGCCACCGATCATGTCGTGCCCGCCATTGAAATCATCGATGCCCGCATCGCGCGGATCGACAAGGAAAGCGGCGCCACCCGCAAGGTGTTTGATACGATCTCGGATAACGCCGCCAATGCCGGGCTGGTGCTGGGCGGCCGGCCGGTGCGGCCGCACGATGTCGATCTGCGCTGGGTTTCGGCACTACTTTACCGGAACGGTGTAATCGAGGAATCGGGCGTGGCCGCCGCGGTGCTCAACCACCCGGCCAACGGCCCGGCCTGGCTCGCCAACAAGCTGGCCGCCTATGACGAGGCGCTGGAGCCAGGCGAGATCATCCTGGGCGGCAGCTTTACGGCCCCGGTCTTTGCCTCGGCCGGGGATACATTCCATATTGATTACGGTCCCCTGGGCTCCATCGCGGTGCGCTTCACATGAATCCTTTGAAACTGGCGCTGGCCGAACGGCGCGCGCAGATCGGCCTCTGGCAATCCCTCGCCAATCCCTACACGGCGGAAATCTGCGCCGACACCGGCTACGACTGGCTGTTGTTCGACGGCGAACACGCCCCCAACACGATCCAGACGCTGCTGGCACAGCTTCAGGCGGTGGCGCCCTATCCGGTGGAGCCGGTGGCGCGCGTGCCGGTGGGCGAGGCCGCGATTATCAAGCAGTACATGGATATCGGCTTCCGCTCGCTCCTGATCCCAATGGTGGAAAACGCAGAGCAGGCGAAGCAACTGGTCGCCGCCACGCGCTATCCGCCGCGCGGCATCCGCGGTGTGGCCAGCGCCGTCAGCCGCGCCGCCGGTTTCGGCACCAAGCCCGGTTATCTCGCCAGCGCGCATGAGGATGCCTGCCTGATTCTGCAGATCGAAAGCCGCGCCGGGCTTGAAGCCATCGAGGCGATTGCCGCAGTGGATGGCGTGGACGCGTTGTTCATCGGCCCATCCGATCTGGCGGCGGCGATGGGCCATTTGGGTGACCCGCGGCACGACGCCGTGCAGAGCGCGATCACAGACGCCATCGAACGCATCGCCAAGGCGGGCAAGCCTTCGGGTATCTTTGCGCTTTCGCCCGACGATGCGCGGCGCTGGTTGGCCAAGGGTGTGTGCTTCGTGTCGGTGGGAAGCGATATCGGGCTTCTGACCCGCGGGGCGCGCGATCTGCGTGGCGCCATCCGATAGAGTGCGGCTATAATGGATCGCGCCGCATTTAATTCCACAATGCGGAACGATTATTCTGTATTGTAGTCATTAGCTCCCTATGCTATGGGGCCGGGCTGCCTGCCGGAGTTGCACCTATGAGCGAAAAGACCACGGGCGAAGCCATTGTTGAAACCCTGGTGGCCAATGGCATCGATACGGTGTTCGGTCTGCCGGGCGCACAAACCTATCCCTTGTTCGACGCGCTCTACCAGCACAGCAACAAGATCCGCACCGTCGGCGCGCGCCATGAACAGGGCATCGCCTATATGGCCTTCGGCTACGCGCGCTCCACCGGCAAGCTCGGCGTCTATGCGCCGGTGCCGGGGCCCGGCGTGCTCAATGCGACGGCGGCGATGTGTACGTCGCTGGGCACCTGTGCGCCCACGCTCTGCCTCACCGGCGAGGTGCCGAGCGACTTCAAGGGCAAGGGCCGCGGCCACCTGCATGAACTCTCCGACCAGCTCGGTATTCTTGAGCGGTTGACGCGCCATGCCGCGCATATCGAGCGGCCGGAGGATGCTCCCGCCGCCGTCAACACGGCCATCGCTGCGGCGCTGGGCGGGCGGCCCGGCCCGGCAGCGGTTTCGGTGTGCTGGGATACGCTGGCCGAAAAGCGTGACATCGGGGCGGTGGAGGCCGCGGCCATTCCTGCGTCGCCAGTGATCGATCCCGATCAGGTTGCGGCCTGCGTGAAGCTGATCCGCGCGGCCCGGCGGCCGATGATCTTCGTGGGCAGCGGCGCGCAGCACGCGGCGCAGGACGTGGCGGCGCTGGCCGAACGCTTGCAGGCGCCGGTGGTGGGCTTCCGCGGCGGCCGCGGCATCGTCAGCGAGGACCAGCCGCTGGGCCTTGGCATGGCGGCGGCCCATCTGCTTTGGCCCGAAACCGATCTGATGATCGGCATCGGCACGCGGCTGGAGATTCCTTTCATGCGCTGGGGCTCGATGATGAAGGCCCATCGCGCGCTGCCCGGCCGGAAACTGATCCGCGTCGACATCGATCCGGCCGAGATGGAAAAGCTAGATACCGATGGCCCGCTGCTCGGCGATGCGAAAGCTGCCGTGGCGGCGCTGGTGAAGGCGCTGGACGCGGCGGGGCATACGCCGACGGGCGACAAGGCCGCGATTGCAGAAGCCAAGGCGTGCGCGGCGGTCGATATCCGTACCGTTCAGCCCGAGATGGATTATCTCGACGTCATCCGCAAGGTGCTGCCGCGCGACGGCTTCTTCGTCGAGGAACTGACGCAGACGGGATTCACCTCCAATTTCGGGTTTCCGGTTTATCAACCGCGCACCTTTGTGAGCTGCGGCTATCAGGGCACGCTGGGGTATGGCTTCCCCACGGCGCTGGGCGTGAAGGTGGCAAACCCGGATCGCGCCGTGGTTTCGATCACCGGCGACGGCGGTTTTCTCTTCGCCATGCCGGAACTGGCGACGGCCGTGCAATACAACATCGCCACGGTGACGATCGTGTTCGACAATTCGTCCTATGGCAATGTGCGCCGCGATCAGGAAACCCGCTATGGCGGACGGCTGATCGGTTCCGACCTCGTTAATCCGGATTTCGCCAAACTGGCGGAGAGCTTCGGCGTGCGCGCCTATACGGTCTTATCGCCCGCCGAACTGGCGCCGGCGCTCGAACACGCGCTGGCGCTCGATGCCCCGGCCCTGATCTGGGTGAAGATCGCCCGCGGCTCGGAAACCTCGCCCTGGCGCTTCATCCATCCGCCGGTCTAAGGCAGGACGTCGAAGCCGCTTTTCCGGAACACGGCACGCGCTTCGTCGCTGGAGAGGAATTTCAGGAATGCTTCCGTGCCGGGCTGCGCGCCTTTGACCAGCGCTGCGGGATAGACGATGGGCGGATGGCTGCCGGCCGGGAAGGTGCCGACGATCTTTACTGCCGGCTCGATTAACGCATCGGTGCGGTAGACGATGCCGAGCGGCGCTTCGCCGCGCGCGACATAGGCTAGCGCCACGCGCACATTCTCCGCTGTGGCGAGGTCGCCCGACACCGCGTCCCACACGCCGAGCGAGGTGAGCGCGGCGCGTGCGTAGCGGCCGGCGGGAACGGTGCCGGTATCGGCCACGGCCAGGCGCCCGCCGTCCAGTGCTTTCACAAGTGCGAAATGCGGCGCGATAATAATTGAGGCCGTGGAGGCTTTCGGTGCGATCAGCACCAGCGCGTTGCCCAGCAGATCCTTGCGGCTGGAATCGACGATCCGGCCGTTCTTCTGCAGGAAATCCATCCACTTTTCGTCGGCGGAGATGTAGAGGTCCGCGCCGCGAGAGGCGTCGATCTGCTTGGCCAGAACCGACGAGGCCGCAAAGGAAAAGGCGAGCTTGGTGCCGGTCTGCTTCTGGTAAATTGCGCCAGCTGCCTGCAGCGCGTTGGTCAGCGAGGCAGCGGCGAAGACGGTAATCGGTGCAGCCCCCGCCCGGGCGCCGAGCGGCAGAAGAAGCGAGATTGCGAGTGCGGCGAGCAGGCGGGACAGGCGCATGGACGAACCTCCGTTATATCCTCATGGCTATCACGTATTGGCGAAGGGGCCAAGCGCCTTGGCGCGACCTTTTCGCCGCGGGGCGGAGGGATGTCAGACGAGGCCCCTGGAGGACGGACAGCGGCGAGCAGGGTTGCCTTAGCGACGGTGGTGATTTGGCGTTCTGCGCCGTTGCCCCGTGGCCGCGGCTGCCTCGCCGGCGTCGCGCGCGGTCTTATTGTCGTTCAAGTCCTGCGCGGAAACCACCAGCGTGCCGCCCGGAACCTGACGCATCAGGTCGAGCTGTTGTTGCGCCGTGCGAAGATTGCGCCGCGCCAGCCTGGCATGTTCGCGCGCCAGCGCTTCGGCCCGTCCGCCTTCGCCGTTGCCGATGGCTTCGAGGATCGAACGGTGCTGGACCTGTCCGATCAGCATGATCTCGGTGCGGTCCTCGGTCTGCGCCTGCAACTGGACGAAGGCGTTGGGCGAGGCGAAGGGCAGGCTTTCGACATGCTGAAGCGAGCGGCCCAGCATCGGGCTTTGCGCCAGCGCAACGATCTGCTCGTGGAACCGGCCGTTGAACTCGACGTAGTTCTCGAATGCCTCGAACGCGGGCTCCTTCTCCTTCATGATCCGGCTGACGACCGTATCGAGCGCCGCCACCGTCTCGCGCAGGGGCTCAAGTTCGGCGTCGCCGGGGCGGCGTTCGGCGGCGTAGCGCACGGCGATGCCCTCGAGGGCACCGCGTATCTCGATCGAATCATGAATATCTTCGAGCGAGAAGCGGCGGACGATGAAGCCGCCGCCGGGCGAGGTACTGACGAAGCCCTCGTGTTCCAGCAGCGTCAGTGCCAGGCGGACTGGCGTGCGCGAGATGCCCAGCCGCGCGACGGCGTCGAGTTCGGAGATGCGTTCGCCCGGCGTGAAAACGCCGCTCAGGATCAGTTCGCGCAGCTTGAGCAGCGCCTGGATCTGCTGGTGTGAACGCGGCGCTGGGCTCATGGTGCAGCTATTCCCGAAAGACGACCGTTCTGTTGCCGTCGATGAAGACGCGGTCTTCCAGTTGATAGTGAACGGCGCGGGCCAATACCCGGCGCTCGATGTCGCGGCCCTTGCGCACAAGATCGTTGGCCGTGTCGCTGTGGCTGATCTGCTCGACGTCCTGCACGATGATCGGGCCTTCGTCAAGATCGGCGGTGACGTAGTGCGCCGTGGCGCCGATCATCTTCACGCCGCGGTCATAGGCCTGGGCATAGGGCTTGGCGCCCTTGAAGCCGGGCAGGAAGCTGTGGTGGATGTTGATGCAGCGTCCAGCCAGATAGGACGAGAATTCGTTCGACAGAATTTGCATGTAGCGCGCCAGCACCACCAGCTCCGCGCCGGATTCCTCGATCACGCGCCTGATCTGACCTTCCTGCTCCACCTTCGTTTCCTTGGTGATCGGGAAATAGTGATAGGGAATGTCGCCGATCAGCGAGGTGGTCAGCACCTCGCGCGGATGGTTCGAGACCACGCCCACCACGTCCATGTTCATTTCGCCGATCCGCATGCGGTAGAGCAGGTCGCCGAGACAGTGATCCGACTTGGACGACATCAGCAGCACCTTCCGCTTTTCATCGCGCAGCCGAAGGCGCCAGTCCATTGCATACTCGCGTGCGATCCGGGCGAAGCGGTCTTCCACCTCGCTATGGTTCGCCCGCGCGGCGCCGAGGTCGAAGGTGATCCGCAGAAAGAACCGTTCGGTCGCCATATCGGAATATTGCTGGGCTTCCAGCACATTGCCGCCTGTCTCGAACAGGACGGTGGTGACCTTGGCCACGATCCCTGGGCGATCTTTGCAGGACAAGGTCAAGGTATAGATATTGTTCAACTTTCTGCTCCCTGCGCTTCTCTGGTCCGGCCGAAAACCGCCACGGCGGGCGGGGCGGCCATCATCACGCGACGACCCGATTTCTGCCGCCCGGCGTGGATCGGACACTTTTCCCGTCCCTCACCGCGCCGCCGGGCAACGAATGCGCTAGACATACAGCGAATGATTATTGTATGCAATATAGGCTGCAAACGCGGCAGCAAGGCCATATAGGCGCAATTTTGTATGCAATACGTGATCGAAAGGGAGCACAGCTGCCATGAAACCCAGGAATCTTGAGGACGTCGTCAAAGCCGCCGGTAATGTCGTGGACATGCTGCGCAATTCACAGATCGGCGCCTACATCTACCCCGTCGTGCCGGCCGAATTTTCCAACTGGCGCGACGAGCAGCGCGCCTGGCGCGAGACGGCGGTGCTCTATGACCAGTCCCACCACATGGTGAACCTCTATGTGAAGGGGCCGGATGCCCTGAAGATGCTGTCCCGTCTGACGATCAACACCTTCAAGAATTTCTCGATCAATCAGGCCAAGCAGATGGTGCCCTGTTCCTACAGCGGTCATGTCATCGGCGACGGCATCCTGTTTTATCTGGCCGAGAATGATTTCGTCTTTGTGGGACGCGCGCCGACGGCGAACTGGCTGAAGTTCCAGGGTGAGACTGGCGGCTACGATGTTGAGGTCGTCTATGACGACCGTTCGCCCTCCCGTCCGATGGGCAACCCGGTTACGCGCTCCTGCTACCGCTATCAGATTCAGGGGCCAAACGCCGAGCAGATCATCAGGAAGCTCAATGGCGGCTCGTCGCCGGACATCAAGTTCTTCCGCATGGGCGAGATCAGCATCGCCGGCCGCCGGGTGCGCGCCCTGCGCCACGGCATGGCGGGCGAGCCGGGCCTGGAAATCTGGGGCCCCTACGAAGAGCGCGACGAAATCCGCGCGGCGATTCTGGAACAGGGCGCCGAATTCGGCATCGTGCCCTGCGGTTCGCGCACCTATTCCTCCAACACGCTGGAATCGGGCTGGATTCCCTCGCCGCTGCCGGCCGTTTATACGCGCGAGGAGATGAAGGCCTACCGCGAATGGTTACCCGCCAACGGCTATGAAGCGACGGGCTCGATCGCGGGCAGCTTCGTATCGCCCAACATCGAAGATTACTACGTGACGCCGTATGACATGGGCTATGGCCCCTTCGTGAAGTTCGATCACGACTTCATCGGCCGCGAAGCGCTCGAAAAGATGGACAAGGCCTCCCAGCGCCGCAAGGTGACGCTGGCCTGGAATGGCGAGGACGTCGCCAAGATCATGTCGTCCCTCTTCGTGGGCGACAAGACCTACAAGTTCTTCGATCTGCCCAATGCCAATTACGGCTCGGCGAACTACGACTCGGTGATGCTGAACGGCAAGGTCATCGGCTTCTCCATGTTCACCGGCTACAGCTATAACGAACGCTGTGCGCTGTCGCTGGCGACTGTCGATCCGAGCCTTGAGATCGGTCAGGAAGTCAAGATCGTGTGGGGTGAGCCGGGCGGCGGCTCGAAGAAGACCACGGTGGAGCGCCATACGCAGATCGAGGTGCGTGCCACCGTCAGCCCTGCACCCTACAGCAAGGACGCCCGCGAACATTACGCCGAAGGCTGGCGGACGCAGGCATAGGCGGGAACGCGCGCCATGAACCAGATGACGGTCGAGAAGCCCGCCGCGCATACTGCGCTGGCGGCGCTTCTCAAGAACTACTCGGCCGAAGTGACCACCCATGACCGTGCTTCGCTCGATGCGGCAGGGGCGCTGTTGCCGCGGGGCACGGAAGTGTTCATCGCGGCGCTGATGAAGGACGACCCGGATCGCCATGTTGCCGCGGCGATGAAGGTCCGGCAGGGCGGGCTCGAGCCCGTTCCGCATATTGTGGCGCGCAACCTCCGCAGCAAGGCAGACCTCGACAGCCTGCTTGCCCGCCTCGCTGGCGAGGCAGGCGTCGAGCGGGCGCTGGTGCTGGGCGGGGATCGCGACAAGGCGGCCGGAGAATTCGAATCCAGCCTCCAGCTCATCGAAACCGGCCTGTTCCAGAAGCACGGCATCAAGCGGATCGCCATCGGCTGCTATCCGGAGGGCCATCCGCGTATTCCTGGTGCGGCGCTCGATGAGGCGCGCGCCGCAAAGCTACGGGCTGCCGAGCAGGCGGGGTTGGACGTGCTGCTGGTCAGTCAGTTCTGCTTCGATGCGCAGCCGATTCTCTCGCTGGCCCGGCACATGCGGGCGCTGGGTTGCAACGCGCCGTTCCGCGTCGGTGTCGCGGGGCCGGCCGATCGCGCTACGCTGGTCAAATACGCCGTGATCTGCGGCGTTGGTGCTTCGCTCAGGGCGCTCAAGGAGCGGCAGAACCTCGCCAAGAACATGCTCTCGGGTGAAACGCCGGAGGGCGTGCTGAGCAAGGTGGCGGCCGCGCAGAACGACGAGCCATCGCTCGGCATCAGCAGTGTGCACTTTTTCACCTTCGGTGCACTGGCCAATACAATCAAATGGGTCGAGAACTGCACGCGCGACGCGCGGGAGTGACGGACTTGCCGGGGCGAAGCCGCGCGCGACCAGCGCCGGCGTCGCTCATCTTACTCATCCCTGCTCGTTCTTCCGCGCCACGGGCGGTTGGCGCGAGCACGAGCCAGCTCCATTGCCTCCTGCCGCCTGACGGCGGGATGGCACTCGTGGCATTCGGCCGCCGCACGGATTTTCTCCAAGGCTTTGCGCAGAACCGAGACTTCCTGCGCATCCAGACCGGCGACCATCTCGCGATCGAGCTGAAGCGTCACGTTCCGCGCGCGAATCACAAGTTGCCGGCCTTTGGGCGTCAGTGCGATCAGCAGGATGCGCCGATTCTCCGGGCTCTCGCGGCGCTGGATCAGGCCCTTGTTCTCAAGCGGCCCGATGATATCGGTAACCGATTGCGGGCGCACGCCGATAGCGCGCGCGAACTGCGCCGACGACTGGGGGCCGTCGTAGCGCAGCCGCAGCAGCATCAGATACTGGTTGGCCGTGAGATCGAATTGCTGCAGCGCGACCTCAAGGCAATTGCGTACGGCCAGTTCCGCCCGCTTGAGCATATAGCTCGTCGTCAATTTCGCAGCTAAGGAGGAATCGGGCATTTGCATCATCTCGGTTAAGCTTGACCGCCTGCTGTTCGGCCATATATAAGGACGCCTGCTATATTCGTAAAGTCAATACATTGCCCGGTTGGCCATCACCCGGTTGGGCCCCCCCCCGCAGTCAGCAGCGAGCTGTTGATGGTGCAAAATATTCGCTGTACTGGCAAGACCCGGTCCATGATCGTGCCGCCATCCCGCAGCAAGTCGTTCGAGGCTGTGCTTCATACTCTCAGCGGCGCTCTGATCCTGCAGATCAAGCCGGCGAGTTGAGGAGTATGTCTGCGGAAGTTGAAGAACCGGGCGCCGGCGCACCGAATAGCAGCCACGCCGCCCGGTCTTGGTGGAAACAACGCCGGATGTGAGCGCGAGGTCTGGAGTGGCGATACGATCTTACGACTACATCATCGTCGGCGCAGGGTCCGCCGGCTGCGTGCTCGCGGCGCGGCTTTCGGAAGATCCCGCCACGAAGGTTCTGCTGATCGAAGCGGGCGGCCCGGACAAGGGTTGGCTTGTCTCCATGCCGCTGGCGTGGTTCCGCGCCATGACGACGCCGTCGCTGGGGTGGGGCTATACGACCGAGCCGGAACCGTTTGCCGACAATCGGCCGATTCCGGAACCGCGCGGCAAGCTGCTGGGCGGCTGCTCGTCGATCAACGGCATGATGTATTCGCGCGGCTCGCCCGCCGATTATGACCAGTGGGCCCAGATGGGGCTTTCCGGCTGGAGCTTTTCGGATGTGCTGCCGTATTTCCGCAAGTCCGAAACCAACTGGCGCGGTGCCTCGGCGTATCATGGCGGGGACGGACCACTGGCTGTCGCGCGCCACCTGAACGACGGTTTCGTCTATCCCCGCCTGGCCGCGACGGCGCAGGCAATGGGGTTCAAGCTGCTGGATGATTTCCACGGTCCTGAGCAGGATGGTTTCTGCGCACCGGATTTTACCGTGAAGCGCGGCCGGAGGGGCAGCACGGCGGCGCTGTTCCTGCGCCCGGCGCTTGGACGGCCCAATCTGACCGTACAAACCCGGACGCTGACCACCCGTATCATCCTTGAACATAGCCGGGCCAAAGGCGTCGAAATTCTCAACGACGGGCGGATGGACAAGGTATTCGCCGAGCGTGAAGTGATCCTGTGCGGCGGCGCATTCAATTCGCCGCAACTGCTCATGCTGTCCGGTATCGGCGCGGCCGACGAATTGCGCGAAGCCGGCGTAACGCCGCGGCACGATCTTCCCGGTGTCGGCAGGAACCTGCAGGAGCACGCGTCTGTGGCGTCGCTCTGGGAAGCTAGCGGCCGCTTCACCTTCGATTCGCAACTCAGGCTCGATCGGATGGCGCTTTCGGGTCTGCAGTGGCTGCTGTTCGGCACGGGCGCTATCGCCGGATTGCCGGTGGGCATTCAGGGGTTCGTCCGCACGCGTGAAGGACTCGACCGTCCCGATCTGCAGACCCTCATCAGCCCGGTCGCGATGGACGCGAAGGTCTGGTTTCCCGGCTGGCGCAAGCCGCGCGGCGATGTGTTCTCGGTGTCGAATGTGCTGCTGCATCCTGAAAGTCGAGGCTGGGTCAAGCTGCGGTCTGCCGATCCCAACGACAAGCCGCGCATCCGGCTAAATCTGTTGCAGGCTGAGGCGGACCGGCAGGCCTTTCACAGGTTCATCCGTTTCACGCGCGATTTTTTCGCCACCCAGCCGGCAGCCTCCCTGGTCCTGCGCGAGACGGCGGTGACCGCCGCGCCGCGGACGGCAGCCGAGATCGACGATTTTCTCCGTTCGGCCGTGCGCACGGCTATGCACCCGACCAGCAGCTGCGCGATGGGGCTTGGCCCGGACGCCGTATTGGATCAAAATCTGAAGGTGCGCGGGCTTGAAGGCCTGCGCGTGGCCGATTGTTCGTCCATGCCCTTGATCGTGGGCGGCAACACGGCCGCCCCGGCCGTCATGCTCGCCGAGAAGGCCGCCGACCTGATCCGGCAACGATCGCCCGCCATGTCGGCAAGCTAGCCCGCGAAAGGACCGGTCATGAACTCAGACGATCTTGCCCTGAAATACGAGCATGCCTTCGATATCCGCATCAACTTCGACAAGCGATGGATGATCGCGCCGTTTCCGGGCGGCTACAGCCACGGCTACACCTCCGTTGGTGCCGATTGCCCGGTCAGCGGTCCGCTGCTCAACGGCAAGCTGGTCGATCACAGCGGCGCGGACTGGCCGGTCGTGCGCTCCGACGGGGTGGTCGAACTCAATGCGCATTACATGATCCAGGCCGATGACGGGGCGCTGATCTACATCCGCAATCTGGGCTACGTGCATGGCACCCGGCGCGCGCCGGACCAGGCCGCAGAAAGCGCGCCCGCCGCAACGCCCTATTTCCGCTGCACGCCCTACTTCCGGGCGCCCGAGGGGCCGCATGACTGGCTCAACCGCACGGTCGTTGTCGGTGTCGGCCTGCGCCAGCCGAAGCTGAAGCCGGACGATCCGCCGGATCATTCGCTCTTCCGCTATTATGCCATCCGCTGAACGTGCCGGCGAACGAGGATCGAAATCATGAATGCTCCTTTTTCCGCTGCAAGCCTTGACCGAATCCGGTCCGAGCTGAAGGCCTCGCCGCGCCTATTGTACATTGACGGCGATTTTCGCCCGGCTGTTTCCGGCGAGACGCTGGCGGTGATCAATCCCGCGACCGAGGAAGTCTTTGCCGAAGTCGCGGCCGGCAGTGGCGCAGACATCGATCTGGCGGTCAGGGCCGCACGGCGCGCTTTCGATGACGGACGCTGGAGCGCGCAGCCTCCGGCGCAGCGCGCCCGGATGCTGCTCAAGCTGGCCGATCTCATCGAAGCCCATGCCGAGGAACTGGCCCTGGTCGAAAGCCTCGATAACGGCATGCCGTTCATGGTGGCCAAGTTCGGCGGCGTCATGGGGGCGGCGGCGCAGTTGCGCTATTTCGCGGGCAGCGCAAGCAATCTCAACGGCGAAACCATTCAGCCCGCCACCTGGCCGGGCGAGTGGCACGCCTTTACGCTGCGCGAGCCGGTCGGCGTCGTGGGCGCGATTACACCTTGGAATTTTCCGCTGGCGATGGCAGTGGCCAAGTTGGCGCCGGCCCTGGCGGCCGGCTGCACGGTGGTGCTGAAGCCGGCCGAGCAGACCCCGCTCAGCGCCTTGAAACTGGCCGAGTTGATAGCCGCGGCGGGCATCCCCGCGGGGGCGGTGAACATCGTTCCCGGTCTTGGCGCCGCGGCCGGCGCCGCGCTGGTCGATCATCCGATGGTGGACAAGATCTCGTTCACCGGTTCGACGGCGGTGGGTCAGGCGATCGTGCGGGCCGTCAGCACCACCTTGAAGCGGGTCGCGCTGGAACTCGGCGGCAAGTCGCCGACGATCATTTTCCCGGATGCCGATCTGGACAAAGCCATCCCGGCCGCCGCCATGTCCATCTTCGGCAATTGCGGACAGGTTTGCGCCGCCGGGTCGCGGCTGTTCGCACACCAAAGCATCTTCGATCAGGTCTGCGAGGGCATTGCTGAGCGGGCGCGGAGCCTGCGCGTTGGCGAGGGCCTCGAGCCCGGAACGGAAATCGGTCCGGTGGTCAGCAGGAAGCAGTTCGATCGCGTCATGGGTTATATCGACTCTGGCGCAGAGGAAGGCGCAGCGGTTATCGTCGGCGGCAAGCGCATCGAGCGTTCGGGCTATTTCATTCAGCCCACCGTCCTGAGCGGAACGACCGCGGCGATGCGGGTGACGCGGGAAGAAATCTTCGGGCCTGTGCTGTGCGCCATGTCGTTCGGCGATGAAGACATCAACGTGCTGGCCGCCAAAGCCAATGACAGCGACTACGGTCTTTCGTCCAGCATCTGGACACGCGATATCTCCGTTGCGCACCGTCTGGCGCGGCGTCTCAAGGCTGGATCGGTCCGCATCAACGGCAGCGGCCCGCCGGACCCGGCCATGCCGCTCGGCGGTTACAAGATGTCCGGCTGGGGCCGGGAAAACGGCCGGCCCGGCTTGGAAGCGTACACTGAAATCAAGTGCATCAGCGTTGCGCTTTAGACGGGTGGGGGCGGCCGCGATCTGCGATCAATAGACGCCGTATTTCTCGGTGCAGGTCATGAAGGCCCGTACGATGTCCGGATTGCCTTCGTCCACGGTAGCACCGGGCGAAATGAAGAAACCGCCGCCGGGTGCCATCTCGTCGATCAGGCGCTTGCAGTAGTTCTCCATTTCCGCAACGGTCCCCGCTGAGAACAGCGAATTCGGCACGTTGCCGCCGAAACAGGCAAAGCCGGAGAAGTGCTTCTTCACCACGCGCATATCGCTGCGGTCGAACAGCCAGACGGTGCGCCCGGCCGGCAACCCTGATCCGGCGATCAGTTCCAGGCGCGCTTCATCAAAGCTGCCTTCGACAAAACAGAACGGCACCATGCCTGCCGCGATGATGCCTTCGAGCTGGCGCTTGAAGGTCGGCCAGTAAAATTTCTGGAAATGCTTGAATGACATGAACGCAGAGGCGCCCTTGTGCAAGGGCATGAACACGAACGGCGGCGGGCCGGGCCGCGCGGTCCCCACGCCCGCGTGAATTGCTGCCGGCACCAGCGCCTCGGCTGCCGCAAGCAGCTTGTCCGGCCGCCGGTAGATATCCATCAGGGCGCCGCGCGTACCGCGCAGCGTATCGGCGACGAGATCAAAAGGCGCCTTGGCGACGCCGCCCACCAGACTCGGGCAGCCGTAGCGGCTGACGATCGTGGTTGCGGTGCGCATGGCGGCCGCGGCGCTTTTGGCGACATGATCGATCGCCTGCGCCAGGCGCGATAGCGAATCCATCAGCGGGGGCGCCGACAGTCCGCCCAGCCACATGCCGACACCGAGCATCTCCACCGTCGAAAACAGGCTGGGGACGAGACGCAGGCCCTGAAGGTTGCTGCAGACCCGCGGCAGATAGGTTCGCAGCATATAGCCTTCCGGATTGTTGATCAGCGCGTCGTAGTCCTCCGCGGGCATATACTCGCCTTCGACATACTGGAACGGAACGTTGTCCGGCAGGTTGCCGCCCGGCCATTTGTAGGCGTTATATCCCAGCAGGTCATAAGCCTTGCCGGTCGACGAGCTATTGAACAATGTGTATTCCGGCTGGAAGTCATCCATGAATTTCAGCGTCGACGCCGAGGTCTTCTCGGAGTCGTAATACGTATCTGCGAACGAAATGCCAGCAAAACGCGGCACAATTCCGGCCGACAGCATGAGAGATGGCACGCGATCGGGCTGCCGCAATTGCACGACATCCGCGAACCTGCGTGTGCGCTGCCGGTAAAGCTCGGCAATGGACGGACTCTCGAATGTCCGGGTTTCGATTGATTGCCATTGGCCGAGACGCGTGTGTTGCTTGTCCTCGATGTCGCCCAGCGCCGGTTTCGGGGGGGCGATGATATCTTCCCGCATTGATGGCTTTCCTCACGATTTGACTTTGCGCAGTTCGAGCGCGAGGCCCAACGGGGCCGCGAACCTTAGCAGTTTGGTTGTTTGCATCGCTCGCCCGGTGCAGCCTTTGTCCCTGAACGCCTTCAAAGGCGCACGGTGATCTAAGCACATTTCACCCCGCGCTGTCTTGACGAATATACGGTGACCGTATATTCGTAACCAGATAAAGTCCGAACACGCCGTCGTCGGCGCAAGCTGCTTCGAGCGCAAAGCCTGCGGGCAAAAAAGGGAAGAAACGCAATGGCGTACGGGCAGGCTTCATCCCGAAGCGTCCAATGCACGCCTGTACACGTCTCCGCAATCTTGCGATTGCCTCGGATGTGCAAATCGCTGCACGGCGCGAAGCCAGGCCGTGGTACGCGCGGCGGCAAGGCGGCTCGGCGCGGGCGGGTTCGGCTCGGTCCGAGCGGTTCAACGGCAACCATAGGAGAATCCCGTAAATGGAACTGACCGCCTTAAAGAATGCGATGGGCCCGGAGCGTGTCATCTGCGATCCGTCCATGCTGGAGCGCTATGCGGCGGATATCAGTTTCGTCAACCGCGTGCGGCCCGTTTCGCTGGTCGCGCCCAAGACGGCAGCCGAGGTTCAGTCCCTTCTGAAGTTCGCCAACGAGACGAAGACGCCTTTGGTGCCGGTCAGCTCGGGGGCGCCCCATTTCCGGGGCGACACGGTTCCCGGCGTCGGTGGCGCGCTGGTCGTCGATCTGAGTGGCATGAAGCAGATCATGATGGTGGACCGCGAGCGTCGCGTCGCAATGTGCGAGCCGGGCGTGACATTTGCCGAGTTGATTCCGGCGGTGAAAAAGGCGGGCCTCAGGCTCAACATGCCCTTGTTGCCGCGGCAGACCAAGTCCGTCATTGGCAGCATCCTGGAGCGCGAACCGCTGGTCATGCCGAAGTACCAATGGGACATTTCCGATCCCCTGGCCTGCACGGAAATCCACTTCGGCAACGGCGAGGTCTTCCGCACCGGCCAGGCCGCCGGCCCCGGCACCATCGCGCAGCAGCGCGCCATCGGCGGCGTGCAGAAAGCGCCGTACGGGCCCGGCACCGCGTCGTGGCATCGGCTGATTCAGGGGGCGCAGGGCACGATGGGCATCGTGACCTGGATGTCGATGCGCTGCGAAATCCTGCCGAGCCTGGAAGAGCCGTTCTTCGTCGGCTCTTCCAGGCTTGATGAACTGTTGGAACTCACGCACTGGCTGGTCCGCATGGGGCTGGTCAATGAATGCTTTATCCTGAACCGCACGAACCTCGCGGCCATCTTTGACGACGATGCCAACAGCCGCAGCCTGAGGGATACGCTGCCGCAATGGGCACTATTCTATACGGTGGCCGGTTACGAATATTTCCCGGAAGAGCGGGTGAGTTCGCATCTGGTCAGCGTCACCGAAATCTCTCAGCGGCTGGGCCTGGAAGCGGCACGCACGGCGGGGCGGATTTCCGCGCGCGAGATGCTGAAGACGGTGCAGGAACCTTCCGCCGATCCCTATTGGAAGCTGCGTCCGAAGGGGGCCTGCCAGGATGTATTCTTCCTGACCTTGCAGGAAAAGATTTCGGGCCAGATCGCCGCCATGACCGAATTGGCGGAAGCGCGCGGCTACGCGGCCACAGACCTCGGCGTCTATATCCAGCCGATCGTGCAAGGCACCAGCCTGCACTGCGAGTTCAGTTTGTTCTACGACGCAGCCAACAAGGGCGAGCGCGAGCGGATCAGGGATATGACCGGGGCAGCGACGCGGGAGATGATGGCGCGGGGCGGGTTCTTCTCCAGGCCCTACGGCGAAGAAGCCCGCGCGATACTCAACCGGGATGCCGGCACGGTGGCCGTGCTCAACGCCTTCCGCAAGATATTCGATCCGAACAACCTGATGAATCCGGGCAAAGTCTGCTTCTGAGCGACCTCGACCCTTCGCGCATACGGAGACGCCGTAATGGGACTGGAACAATACAAAGGCGATATGAACATGTGCTGCCGTTGCTCGGCCTGCAAGTTCATACCCATGCAGAAGATCAGCGGTAACGATTACTCCTACGTTTGCCCAAGTATCTCCCGCTACAATTTTCACAGCTATTCTGCCGGCGGGCGCATGAACATCGGGGCGGCGGCCCTGGCAAACGGTCCGACCTACACCGACAGGCTGCTCGACATCGTTTACAACTGCCAGATGTGCGGCGCCTGCGGGGTATCATGCAATTACGCGATGGACATGGAGGTGATGGCGCCGATCACCGAGTTCCGCGTCAAATGCGTGGCCGACGGCAAGACGCATCCGGTTCTGGACAAGGTGATCGAGCGTCTGCGGCAGCAGGACTCGATGGTGCCGGTGACTGGCAGGCGCGGCGACTGGGCGGCCGGTCTGCAACTGAAGGACGCCACCAAAGAGGAAGTCGACGTGCTTTATTACGTCGGCTGCCTGACGAGCTACGACAAGCGGCTGCAGAAGCTGGCCAGGATCACGGCCAATATCCTCAAGAAGTCCGGCATCAATTTCGGCATCGCCGGAGATGCCGAGCCCAGCAGCGGCGGCACCGCCTATGAAATGGGCTATGAGCAGGACTTTCTGAACCAGGCCAGCAAGACCATGTCCCTGATCCGCAAGACCGGGGTCAACACGGTCGTGACTTCGTCGGCAGAGGATTACCAGGCCATCAAGGTTCTCTACGACAAATTCAAGCTGAAGGGTGACCTCAAGGTTCTGCACATCGCGGAATTCATTCCGCAGCTTGTCAAGGAAGGCCGGCTCAAGCCGCGCAAAGCGGTCAATCTCGCGGTGACGTATCACGATCCATGTCATCTCGGCCGGCTGGCCGAACCGTGGGTTCACTGGGAAGGCCAGAAGGTGCCGGGCGACCGCTTCGTGTTCGATCCGCCCAAGACCTACCGGCGCGGCTCGGGCGGCGTCTACGAAGAGCCGCGCCAGATCCTGCAGAGCATCCCGGGCGTTACGCTCACCGAGATGCCGCGCATCAAGGAATACGCCTGGTGCTGTGGTGCGGGCGGCGGCGTGAGCGATTCCAACCCCGAATTTGCCCAATGGACGGCACAGGAGCGCATCGCCGAGGCCGAATCCACCGGCGCCGAGGCGCTGGTGAGCGCCTGCCCCAAATGCGAGATGACTTTCCGCGAAGCGGCCGCGGCCACAGGTAGCCGGCTCAAGGTTTACGACATCGTTGAGCTTTTTGAACAGGCAATCGAATAGAAGGACGGCGGATCATGGCCCTGAGCAAGGAAGTCTACCAGGCATTCGAAGACGTCGTCGGCCCAGAATTCATCTGCGACGATCCCGCGATCATGCCCTCCTATCACAAGACGGAGTTTGCGGCCGTCATCTTGCCGGAGAACACGGCGCAGGTGCAGTCGATCATTCGGCTGTGCAACCGTTTCAAACTCGAGTTCCGCCCGGTCTGCACGGGATGGACGGGAACCTTCAAGCCGGGCGTTCTCTATATTGATCTGCGGCGGATGAACAAGATCATCGAGATCAATGAAAAGAACATGTATGCGGTGGTCGAGCCCTACGTGATCACCGCCCAGTTGCAAGCGGAGCTGATGAAGCGCGGCTTTCATCTGAACGTGAAGGGCGCCGGGGTGAACTGTTCGGCTATGCTCCGCGGCCACGGCCATCTCGACCAGTCGACCAGCGGCGACGACCGCAACCACCTTGCCATCGAATGGGTGACGCCGGCCGGCGAGCTGGTTCATTCCGGTTCGCTGGGCTCGGCGGGCGAATGGTTTTGTGGCGATGGCCCGGGGCCTTCGCTGCGCAGCATTTTGACCAGTGCCGTTCCACCCGGCGTCACGCCAGGGGTGTTCACCAAGGCTGCCTTGAAAATCTATCACTGGCCGGGCCCTACCAAGTTCCCGGTCATCGGCACGTCGCCGAACTACGAATTGAGCGAGATTCCGCCCAACTTCATGGCGCGCTATTTCAGTTTTCCCTCCGTCGAGCAGGCATGGGCGGCCGAGAACAAGATCGGCGAAGCCGAGCTGGCGATGGAGTTGATGGGCTTCAACGTCGCTATGGTGGCGGCAAACATCTCCACCAGCAACGAGGAAGAAGAGGCGACTTTCAAGCGTCTGAGCAAGGAGGTGCTGGGGCCGGGCTTCTTCGTCATCATCGCCGGCAATTCGGCGGCGGACTTCGCTTACAAGAAGCGCGCGCTGTTTCACATTGTCGAGGCGGCGGGCGGGCAATCGCTCAAGTCGCTGGAAAACCCGCGCACCGAGGGCATCCTGCTCTGCCAGTGCATCCGTGTTTCAGCGTCCATCCGCGAAACCTTCCGCCCGGGCGGCATGTTCAAGTCCATCCCGGTCATGGGTCAGCGCGACCTGACCATCAAATGGGCGATTGGCGCCGGCAAGGCGAAATCGCCCTTGATCGAAGCGGGGCACATCGTCGACGACGGCGGGGCATCGTTCGGCTGGGGCGTGGAACAAGGCCACGTCGGCAAGACGGAAATCTTCTGCAAGTTCGATCCCATGAACCCCGTCGCCAAAGAGGCGGTGCAGAAGTGGTACGACGAGCAGAGCGCGCGGGCCTACAAGGAAAACTATTTCGCGTTGCTGATGCCAGGGCACCCCGAAGACATCGGCAAGAGCCTCTCGAACTATCATGTCTGGTGGAACGCGATCCAGAAGGAACTCGATCCCAATCGCGTTTCGCCGGAAGCGGGCGCTCTGGTGTAGCATTTCCGCGGGCGCGCTCAGCGGCGCATAACAATCTGGGAATGAAAACGGGGCCGTAGCGATTGCGCTGCGGCCCCGGGTCATGATCGCCGAACAACCCGGCGAGAGGGTTGTCTCGTGCTACTGGTGGATCACCTGGATGACGGTGTTCTCCTCCAGGCCCTGGCGCGCGAATTCGACGCCGATGCCGGAAGCCTTCACGCCGCCGAACGGCACATCGGGCCGGAT
>JAGWZW010000146.1 GCA_018971835.1 Alphaproteobacteria bacterium | reverse complement strand
TGTTAACTGCCCGGTAATAATCTGATCCAGCCGCGCCGCATTGCATGCAAGTGGCGGAACTCGAAGAGGCAGCCGATGCAAGGGCTGGGATCGCTCAGCATATTGCTGATAATCGTGATGGTTGGAGCCGCTCTCTCCAGGCTTTCCAAGCTCGCCAACCATCGCGGCAAACCGCAATCCGGTTACAAGCCTTATCGGCCGGTCATCGATCAGAGAGATCCCGCCCAGCAACTCAACGCCGTCATGGCGGGCGCGTTCGAAAAGCAGCGCGTGATGAACGCCGGCGAATACAGGGTGTTCAGGATCGTCGAGGCCGACGTCGCGGCGGCGCGCAAAGGTTATCGTGTGTTCGCGCAAACCAGCCTTGGCGAAGTCCTCGATGCGCCGGGCAATAAGAACGCTTACTACGCGATCAACAGCAAGCGCGTCGACATGCTGATCGTCGATCAAGACAGTTGGCCGGTCGCGGCCATTGAATATCAGGGCGGCGGCCATTATCAGGGCACGGCGGCTGCACGCGACGCCATCAAGAAAGAAGCCCTGCGCAAGGCCGGCATCCGCTACATCGAGGTCACTGAGGAAGATAGCGACGCCCATATCCGCGCCCGTCTGCGCGAACAGCTCGGCTTGAACATGCCGCCGAATGAACCGGCAAGGCCGGACGCGCCACCCTCACATACGCCAGAACCGGGCCCGTCCGTGGACGATGTCCGGCCCGATGCGCCGCGCGTGCATTTCGGCCGCCGGACTGACAGCCCCTCCGCCGGCCTCGCCAAGCCCGCGTCTGCAAGTCATTTCCGATAACGCACTGCCCCCGCGACCGCGTGTCCCGACGCGCGGCTCTTGCAGCGGCGGGGTCGCGTTCCCATCTGCGGTGTCGGACAAGGCGAAGGCACCGGCGATTGGGACCGCATCCCGCGCAAAGCCTTTGCGTGGCCAAAACGCTCCCGAAAAAACCGAGCCGAATGAGTGAACGTTCATTCAGTCCGCGCCGGCGCCCCCCAGCGCCGCCTCCCCCCATCCCAAAACTCGAGGTTCGAATAGGGGGGAGGGGGGTGCGGGACATCTCGAAAAACGAATAAAGCCTTGCCCGTAAAGGCAAAACGCCCGAACGGGCGGAAACCTTATCCACGCCCGCGGCAGCGGCCTTACACTGGCTTCGATAGGGCTTCGCGCTCAGCCCGCGTGGGCCTGCCCTGTTGCCGCGGCACGCGCGGCCCGAACCGGCCCCGTCTCGCGCAGCGCCGCCATCGCCCAGATGCCGATGGCGGTGGCCGCCATCAGGTACCAGGCCGGCATCAGCGCATCGCCGGTCCGGGCGATCAGCCAGGCGACGATGAACTGGGTCGAGCCGCCGAAGATGGCCACGCCGAGGGCGTAGATGGTGGCCATGCCGGCGCTGCGCACGTGGCGGGGCAGCGCCTCGGCCACCGCCACCAGCGCCACCGAGGAGCTGAGCTGCGAGAGGATGGAGAGCACCGCCGTCACCGCCAGCAGGGCCAGCGCGTCCGGCGCGCGGATCAGCCAGGCGAACAGCGGCCAGGCCACCAGCACCACCGCGACGCGCGGCAGGATCATCAGCGGCTTGCGGCCGAAGCGGTCGGACAGCGCGCCGCCGAGGAGCGAGAACAGCAGCGTCGCCACGCCGAAGATCACCGTCGCCGCCAGCGACACCGTGGTGGACAGGTGCAGCGTGGTGGTGGCGAAGGTCGTCATGTAGGCGAGGACATAGAAGGGAATGGTGCAGGAGGCGACGATGACGAGGCCGATCACGACCAGCCCCGGCTCGCGGCGGACGAACTGGCCGAGCCCCGGCTGGTCCGGCGCTGCCGCCTCGCCCGCATGGTGCAGCGTCTCGGGCAGGGCGTGGCGGAGCGTGAAGGCCAGCGGCAAGATCAGGGCGCCGAGCAGGAACGGCACCCGCCAGCCCCAGTCCGCCATCGCCGCGTGGCCGAGCACGGCGGACAGGCCCACGCCCACCGCCCCGGCCGCCAGCGTGGCCAAACCCTGGCTGGCCAGCTGCCAGCTGGCGAACAGGCCGCGGCGGGAAGGCGGCGCCGCCTCCAGCAGGAAGGCGGTGGCCGGGCCGATGGTGCCGCCGAAGGCCAGGCCCTGGATCAGCCGCGCCGCCACCACCAGGACGGGGGCGAGGGAGCCGAGCGTGGCATAGGACGGCGTCAGCGCCAGCCCGGCCGAGCCCAGGCCCATGAGGAAAAAGGTGAGCAGCAGGGCCGGCTTGCGCCCTGCCCGGTCGCCATAGGCCCCGATCAGCAGCGCCCCGAACGGCCGGCTGACAAAGCCCGCCCCAAAGGTCGCCAGCGACAGCAGCAGGCTGGTCATGGGAGACTTGGAGGGAAAGAACGCCTCGCCGATCATCACGGCGAAGAAGGCATAGGCCCCGAAATCATAGACTTCGAGGGCGTTGCCCAGCACGGCCGCGGCGACATTGCGCGCCGTGATGGCCGGCGGCGGCGCCGTTTCGGTCGTCATGGGGCCCTCTTCGCCATGCGGCGCCTCTTGCGGGAACCGAGTACAGCCCCTAAACCCTTACGGCACAAGCCTTACCGCCTTGAATATGGCGCCCCATACAATTGCCACGCCGCGCGGGGGCCAGTATAAGCGCCGAGGGCTGGAAGAAACGGGGCGGCCGCGCCAACGGGATTGGCGGGCAAAACCTAGGGATAGAGTTCACTCATGCGCGCTTTCATCGTTGCCCTGTGCTGCCTGATCCTCGCCGCCTGCGGCACCTCGGGCGACAGCCAGGATGTCGATTCCGGCTCCACCGTCATCACCAGCGGCGGCGGAAAGCTGACGCTGGGGGTCAACTCCTATCTGTGGCAGGCCAGCCTCTCCACGCTGTCCTTCATGCCGCTGGCTTCGGAGGATCCGTTCGGCGGGGTGATCATCACCGACTGGTACGTCAATCCCCAGGCGCCCGGCGAGCGGATGAAGGTGACGGTTTACGTCATCTCCCGCCAGCTGCGCGCCGACGGCATCCGGCTGGCGGTCTTCCGCCAGACCCGCAACAGCGACGGCAGCTGGTCCGAGGCCCAGGTCAACCCCGACGTGGCGACCAAGCTGGAAGACGAAATCCTCACCCGGGCGCGCGAACTGCGGCTCGCGAGCGTGGGTGTTGGCGGTTAATCTCATCGCGCTGTAAGCCTTTGGACGCCGCTGGCTTCAGCAGATTCTGCGGCACCGAAGGGCTTTGAAGATGGCGCGCTACAACGCCAAGCAATCCGAAACGCACTGGCAGGGCGAATGGGAAGCCCGTCAGGCCTTCCTCACGCGCAACGACGCCGGCCGGCCGAAATACTACGTGCTGGAGATGTTCCCCTATCCGTCGGGGCGCATCCACATGGGCCATGTGCGCAACTACACGATGGGCGATGTCATCGCCCGCTTCCGCCGCGCGCAGGGCTACAACGTGTTGCATCCGATGGGCTGGGACGCCTTCGGCCTGCCCGCCGAGAACGCCGCGCGCGACAAGGGCGTGAACCCGCGCGACTGGACCTATGACAACATCGCGGCGATGAAGGCGCAGCTCAAGCTGATGGGCCTGTCCATCGACTGGTCCAGAGAGTTCGCCACCTGCGACGCGGACTACTACAAGCACCAGCAGCGGCTGTTCATCGAGCTGTACCAGGCGGGCCTGGTCTACCGCGCCGAAGCCGATGTGAACTGGGATCCGGTGGATCACACCGTGCTGGCCAACGAGCAGGTGATCGACGGGCGGGGCTGGCGCTCGGGCGCGCTGGTCGAGCGGCGCAAGCTCGCCCAGTGGTTCTTCAAGATCACCGCCTATTCCGACGATCTCTTGAAGGCGCTGGATGGCCTGGAGCGCTGGCCGGAAAAAGTCCGGCTGATGCAGAAGAACTGGATCGGCCGCTCAGAGGGCCTGCGCTTTGCCTTCGCCCTCTCGAACGGCGAGAGGCTCGAAGTGTTTACGACGCGGCCTGACACGCTGTTCGGCGCCAGCTTCGTGGCGATTTCGCCGGAGCATCCGCTGACGCAGGAGCTGGCGAAGACAGACCCCAAGCTCGCCGAGTTCGTGGCCGAATGCCGGCGCATCGGCACGGCCGAAGCCGATATCGAGAAGGCGGAGAAGAAGGGCTACGACACCGGCCTCAAGGCGGCGCACCCCTTCGATCCCGACTGGCAATTGCCGGTGGTGGTCGCGAATTTCGTGCTGATGGGCTACGGCACCGGCGCCATCTTCGGCTGCCCGGCGCACGACCAGCGCGACCTCGATTTCGCGCGCAAATACGCCCTGCCGGTGCTGCCGGTCGTGATCCCCGAAGGCGAGGATGCCAAGACCTTCGCCGTCGGTAACGAGGCCTATACCGGCCCCGGCCGCATCGCGAATTCGCGCTTCCTCGACGGCATGGACGTGGAGACGGCGAAGAACGAAGTCGCCACCCGCCTAGAACACGCGGGCCGCGGCCGGCGCGAGGTCAATTACC
>JAGWZW010000059.1 GCA_018971835.1 Alphaproteobacteria bacterium | reverse complement strand
TAACCCCCGCCCACCAGGCCGCCGCGCACCACGATCTCGCCCACTTCGCCGTCCGGCAGCAGGCGCCCATCGTCATCCATGATCTCCACGCGCACCGAATAGCTCGCGCGGCCGCAACTCGCCAGCCGCTCGGGATGGTTTCCGGCGGCAGCAGCGGCAACGACGTCCGGCGGCAACCAGGTCGCGATGAGGTGGCATTCGGTTTGGCCGTAGCTCTGGCACAGGCAGGGACCGAACACCTCCACCGCGCGCTTGAATTTCTCGGGCGAAACCGGCGAGCCGGCCAGCAGAAAGAAGCGCAGGCTCGAATAATCGAACGCCGTCACGCGGGGATGGGCGAGCATCGAATAAAGTGCCGTCGGCGGCAGGAACATGTGCGTGACGCGATATTGCCCGATCGCGGCCATGACGGTTTCCGCATCGAAGCCCGGCAGCACCACGATCGTCGCACCCATTGCCAGCGCCGCCGTCGCGAAGGGGCCAGCCGCGTGCGTCAGCGGCGCCGTCGCCAGGCACACCGGCGCAAGATCGCTGGGCATGACATTGACGATGGTTTCCAGCATCGTGCTCCAGCTTCGGTTGAGAATGCGCACGCCCTTGGCGGGGCCGGTGGTGCCGCCGGTGGCGATGATCGCCACCAGTTCCTCCGGATTGCCGGACGCGTCGCCCCAGTCCGCTATCTCCCATTCCGCCACCGTTTGCAGAAAACCATCCAGAGACGGATGCTCGCCTGCCGGCCGGTCCAGGCAGATCAGATGGCGGAGGCTCGGCACCGAGCGCTGAACCTGCGCCGCCTCTTCGGCAAGGCTGGAATGATAGAACAGCCAGACCGGACGCACATAGTTCAGATAATCGATATTGGCATCCAGAGCGTTGCGCGTGTTCACCGGACTCCAGACGGCGCCCGCGCGCCAAAGGCCGAGAAGACTGACCAGAACGGCGCCGTCATTGGGCGACAGGATCGCTGCCGGCTCCTGGTGACGAAGCCCGGCCGCCTTTAGCGCGCCGGCAAGCCGGTAACTCAGCGCCTGCAATTCCGCGTAGGTATAGCGTGTTTCGCCAGCGATCAGGGCCGTCCGGTCCGGATACAGTTTCGCACTCTTGTCGAAATAATCCATGCTGCGCATCAGAAACCCAATTCCTTCAGCTTCAACAGATCGCCGACACCTTCCAGCAGACGGTGCGGTCGCTTCACGGCGGGTTGTGCGGCCCAGTCTGCGGCCTTGTTGAAACCCGTCGTCACGGCGAAACCGGCGGCACCGCCGCGCCGCGCCATCACGATCTCCACCGCCGGATCGTCCCCCACCACCGCAACCCGCTTCATCGGCACGCCGAGCCGCCGCGCCACAAAGCGAAGCGCATGAAGCGAGGGCTTGCCGGTAAGGATCATGGGCGCGCCGGTCAGCTTGCGGATCGCTGCCGTGATGGCGTGCGAATATCCCATCGTGCGGCCGGAGGCTGTAGCGAAGAACGGCACGTCCGAAGCGACATAGAGCGCGGCGCCGTTCCAGATGGCGTTGCAGGCCGCTTCGATATCCTTCATGCCGCAATCCGGGTGCCAGCCGACATAGACCGCATCGACATGTTCGGCGCCCGCGTCACCCGTAAAGCACAGTTCGATTCCGGCTTCGGCAAGGCAATGGCCCACGCCCGGCGTACCCAGGATCAATGCCGATTTGACGCCCCGCCTCGGCATCATATTCGCCGCCACGCTGGAGGGCGTCAGCATCTGGTGATCCGCAATCTGCAGGCCGAGCCCGCGCAGCTTCGCCGCCTGCTCGGCAGGCGGATAGGCACTGCCATTGGTGAGCGCGACGTAGGGGATGTCACGCGCGTTCAGCGCCTCCAACACTTCGGCGGCACCGGGCAATTTCTGATAGCCGCCGAGCGCGCGATTGCTGAGGATGAGCGTCCCGTCGACATCGAACATATAGCCGCCGATGGGCCCAAGCGGCTCGCCGCGCTCCATCATCGCGCCAGCTCCAGTTTGAAGCCGGGCTTGTCGATGGCGACATGCGCGAGGTCCGTGCGCGCCAGCAGCGCGCGGATCAGCGTCATCGCCGGCGCGGCATCGGGATCGTAGTGGCGCGGGGCAGGACCGGCTGCCCGCATGGCGTCGACCTGTTCGGCCGGCATGGTCGCGCGCAGCAGCAGTTCCTCGTCGGATAGGTTCCCGCCCAGCCGCCGCCGCAATTCGGCGACCGGCGGCATGCCCGGTTCGTTTTCGAGATCCCGCGCCCGCGGCGAAGACAGGATGCGATCCAGAACATTGGGCGCGATCGGCACATTCGGCCGACCGAATTTGCCCAGCGCGTAGCGCACGACTTCGTCCGGTATGACGGCATAGCGCTCGGCCGAGGTCACGTTCATCACCGCCTGGGTCAGCACCATCTGCGCGAAGGGCGTCATCACGATGGGCCAGCCGAGTTCCTCGCGCACGCGGCCCAGTTCCGCGATCACCTGGCCTTCGAGATGCGAGACACGATGCTCCGCCAGATGCCGCCGCATCGTTCCCACCATGCCGCCCGGCAACTGGTGTTGGTAATACGCCGCATCGAAGGCCTGCGGCCGCCCGGCCGGAAGGCCCTCGGCTTCGGCAAGGCGCGTGAAGTAGCGCCCCACTTCCGCTAGCGCGTCGTCGTCAAGCGGGACCGTATGCCCGAGCGCGCGCAGATTGGAAACCGCGCGCTCGGCCTGCGGATTGGAGGTGCCGTCCGCCGCGGCGCCCGAGGCGCACTGCACAACGCTGGCGCCCAGTTCCGGCGCATCGAGATAGACCATCTCGGCCAGGCCGATGGTGCCGTGGGCATGAATCTCCAGCGGCTTGTCGCCGATCTCGGCCATGATCGCCGGGATCAAGGTTCGCGCCCGGAGCGGCGTGAGCAGGCCGCCGGGATCCTTGATGTAAAGCGCATCGACGTCAGCGCTGGCGGCGAGCGCGCGGGCGCGTTCGGCATAATGCGCATCGTCGTGAATCGGGCTGATCGTATAAACCAGCGCCGCCACCACATAATCCGCGCCGCCGGCCTTGGCCATGCGGGCGCCGGCCAGATTGCCCGCCACATCGTTCATCGGATCGGCCAGCGCGAAGCGCCGGATGCCATGCTTGACCAGCGTGCGATAGGCCAGCGCCATGAACTCCGGGCTGGAAGTCTCCCACGAAATGAAGCGGAACCCGGTGGAAAGAAACTGCAGCGGCGTGTTCGGCACCGCCTCCGCCATCAGGCGGATGCGCTCCCAGGGGTCTTCCTGCTTGTAACGCACGGCGACGCCCATATGGGTCGAGGTCGTGAAGTCGATGGCCTTGAACCCGACGCGATCCAGCACTGGGCCGATGGTCAGCGTGCGCGCCGTGTCGACCCCGAGTGCGGCCCACAGGCACTGGTTGCCGTCGCGCAGTGAAGTTTCGACCAGCCGGATTTCCGCCACCGTTCAACCCTCCACAACAGATGGCCCGCGCGCCAGAAAGCGCGGGAGATAGGCCGTATCGACGCCGCCGGAGGCAAATTCGGAATCGGCCAGCACCGCGCGATGAAAACCGATATTGCTGGCGACGCCTGAAATGCGGCATAGGGCAAGCGCGTTGTCGAGGCGCCTGAGTGCTGCCCCCCTATCGGGGCCGTGCGCGATGACCTTGGCCAGTAGCGAATCGTAATAGGGCGGCACGCGCGCACCCGCAACGATATGAGTATCGACGCGGATTCCTTCGGCCGTGGGCCAGACCGCTTCGGTTATGGTTCCCGGGCTGGGCGCGAAATCGCGCGCCGGGTCTTCGGCATTGATCCGGCATTCGATGGCGCAGCCATCGAGGCGCACGTCGTCCTGCGCCAATTTGAGCCCCTGCCCGTCCGCGATGGCGATCTGCTCGGCGATCAGATCAAGGCCGGACACGAATTCCGTCACGGGATGCTCGACCTGGATGCGCGCATTCATTTCGAGGAAATAGAAGCTCTGCCGTTCAATATCGACCAGAAACTCGACCGTCCCGGCGCCGCGATAGCGCAGATGCCGCGCAAAGCGTACGGCCGCAGCATGGATATCCCTACGCAGCGCCGGCGAAAGATGGGGCGCCGGCGTTTCCTCGATCAGCTTCTGATAGCGGCGCTGCACGGAGCAATCGCGCTCGCCAACATGGATGACGCCGCCCTCGCCATCCCCGAGAATCTGAACCTCGATGTGCCGCCCATTCTCGATCAGC
The DNA here is from genome assembly GCA_018971835.1 of Alphaproteobacteria bacterium. Classification (GTDB taxonomy): domain Bacteria; phylum Pseudomonadota; class Alphaproteobacteria; order Micropepsales; family Micropepsaceae; genus Rhizomicrobium. Next base: position 19,544 of record JAGWZW010000059.1, on the reverse strand, counting down.
CGCTCGAGATAGACCCGCGCATCGCCAAACGCTGCCCCCGCTTCCGCAGAAGCCAGCGCGAGGGCGCCCGGCAACTGGCGCAGATCATCGACCCGCTTCATGCCACGCCCGCCGCCGCCGCCGACCGCCTTGACCAGCAGCGGGGCGCCGATCCTGCGGCCCCGTGCCTCGGCCTCTGCACTATCGGCGACGGCGCCGCCCGGCACCACAGGCACGGATGCCGCTTCAGCCTCGGCACGCGCGCGCAGCTTGTCGCCGACCGCCTCGATCTGCTGCGCCGCCGGGCCGATGAAGGCAACACCTTCCTTCTCGCAGAGACGGGCCAGCGCCGCGCGCTCGGAAAGAAATCCGTAGCCGGGATGGATGGCGTCGCAAGCGGTGCCGAGCGCGGCTTGCACGATCGTTTCGACCTTGAGATAGCTCTCGGACGACGGCGCCGGCCCGATGCACAACACCCGATCGGCAAGCCGCGCGCCGAGCGACTCCCGATCCGCCGTCGAAACGGCCAGCACCGTTTCAATGCCGAGTGCCTTGCAGGTTCGGATGATCCTCACAGCGATTTCGCCGCGGTTGGCGATCAGTATCCGCTTGATGGGCATCGCTCAGCCAGCCGCCCGCACGCGGACGAGCGGCTGACCGTATTCCACCAGCGTTGCGTTCTGCGCAAAAATCTCGACCAACTCGCCGCGCACGCCGGCGCGAACGGAATTCATCAGCTTCATCACCTCGATGATGCCGATGATGGTATCCTCCTCGATCTTCTGGCCGACCTCGACAAAGGGCGGCTCGCCCGGCTTGGGCGCGCGATAGAACACGCCCAGCAGCGGCGACGGCACATCCGCCAAGCCGGGCGGCGGCGCAGCGATCTGCGAACCGGCCACCGGCTTCGCGGCCGCCGCAACCGGCGGCGCGGCGCTTTCGCGCGTGCGGACGGGCCTTGCCGCCGCCTCACCCCGGCGCAACTCGACCTTCAGCTCGCCGGTTTCCAGAACCAGTTCGTTGAATGCAGACTCCTCAAGCAGCTTCAGGATTTCTGCGACATCCTTCGCGGTCAAGCTCACCGGCGGCCTCCGAAGATGTTCATGACATGAGACAAGGGATTGGCGGCCGGCGCGGCCACCGGCTTGGCGTCCCGTGCCGACCACACTGTTTCCGGCCGGCTCTGCAACAGCAGGACCGAGCCATCCTTGCGATCGATAGCCCACTCGATATCCTGCGGCCGGCGATAATGGCGTTCCGCGCGCAGCGCCACATCCTTGAGCACCAGCAACTCGGCATCGCTCAGGCACGGCGCAGTGCGCAATTCGTCCGGAACAGGCGTATCTTCCACGCCGCCGCCAGTTTTTGGCAGGTGGCGAACGTGTTTGTCGGAGACGTCGCGCACGGTTATCTCCCCCGTGATCTTGGCGACCACCCAGCGATCCGGCGTCACCTCGCCCGACACCACGGCCGAACCCAGGCCCCAGGCGCCTTCGATCGTGACGACGGAGCGATCCCCCGTCGTGGGACTGCGTGTGAACATCACGCCGGCCGTGCGCGCGTCGACCATGCGCTGCACCACCACCGCCATCGCCACCCCGGCTTCGGCAAGGCCATGCGTGCGGCGATAGCAGACCGACTCCACCGAATAGAGACTGGCCCAGCAACTGCGCACCAGGCGCAGCACCTCCTCGCCGCCAAGAACCCACAGATAGGTATCCTGCAGGCCCGCAAAGGACGCATCCTCGGCATCCTCGGTCGTGGCCGAAGACCGCACCGCCACCGGAACATCACGCTCGGCTCCGCAGAGCCGCGCATGCGCCGACAAGATGGCCGCGCGCACCTCGGTGGACATGGCGCATTCCATGATGCGGGCGCGCACCATCCGCGTGCACGCGGCAACGGCAGACAGGTCCGCCGGATCGAGCGCTTCGATGGGCGCACGCAAAGGCTTCTCGGCGTCCAGCGCGCGAACAAAGGCTTCGAATGCTTCCGTCCGCACGACAAAACCGGGCGGCACCGCGATACCGGCGCGCGTCAGTTCGCCAAGACTGCCGCCCTTGCCGCCCACGGCAAGCCGGTCTGCCAAACCGATATCGGCAAACCAGGAGATGGCGGCGCCTTCGCTCATGCCGCCACCTTGCCGAGGATCGTGACAATGCCACGGCTGCCGTCGACGCGCACGCGTTGGCCATCCCGGATTCGCACCGTGGCATCGCCGGTTCCGACCACTGCCGGCAGGCCGTATTCGCGCGCCACGATGGCCGCATGGCTCATCGAGCCGCCAATGTCCGAAACCGCCGCCGCAATCTTCTGGAAGATCGGTGCCCAGGTCGGATTGGTGATGCGGCAGACCAGAATGTCACCGCTTTGCAAACGGTCGATCTCCTGCACCGTCTTCACCACCCGCGCGGTGCCTTCCACGACACCGCTCGACGCCGCAAAGCCACGGATCTCGTTGGGGTCGGCTTCGCCGGCAGAAAGCCAGCTGTCCAGGTTCTCCCGGGTGATACCCCAGAGCATCACGATCGACGGATCGTCGATGATGTCGGGCACCGGGCCGAGCGCCGGTGGCGTCTCCATCCCGGCCCAGACTTCGATGGCCTCCTTGCGCTCGGCAACCAGAACCCGGAAACGTTTGGTGCCGCGCGGCGGCGAACCGTTCGACCAACTGGTCATCAGGTCGATGATCGCCGTCTCCAGTTCGTAATGCGAGAGGTGGAAGACGTCTTCGGCCCCGTCCAGTAAGCCATGCTCCGAAAGCAGCGCGCCGAACTCGCGGATCTTGTTGAAAAACAGGTTCGTGTACCAATGCTCGCAATAAAACTTGTGCCCTTCGACATAGGGGAAAACGCGGCACGCCAACGTGATCATCTGATCATAGGCTTCGCGTTCCTCGTCGGTCGCCAGCAAATCCCGATAACCGTCGATCAGCGCCTGGCGTTCGGCCACCAGCCTTTCAACCGGGCGCTCGATGGAATCGCCGGCGCGGATGCGTTCGATGTAGCCGGGAAGCGCCGAGAACGGCAGCGACAGATCGTCGTTCCACGAGCGGTGATAATGATAGAAGCCGTCACCGACATTGACGTTGAACCAGGGATGGCGCGAGGCTTCGAGTTCGCGCAGCCACTCCTGCCCCGCATCGCCCATCTGCTGCAGCGACGCCAGAACGTCGTCCGGCGCCGTGCCGTTCTGGAACTTGCCGTCGATGCCGAGTTCGACCGCCCGGCGCGCCAGGCGCTTCACCTCTTCGTCGGGGCGGAAGATTTCTGCGTCGAAGCCCGCGACCATGCGGGCAATCGTCTGGTCGGTGATTTCGGGAAAGGCCTTCTTGCAGAAATCGAAGAATACCAGATAGGCGCCATAGCCAAGCAGCAGAAATTCGAAGTGGTGGTGCCACATCCGGAAGTAGCCTTCGAGCGTCTTCTGGTAGGTGTCGAGAAGAAAATGGTTCGAGGCGACGCCGCGGCCGGCATGAACATGCGCCAGCGGCTCGAACTCCGGCAGCGTAAGTGGCGGCAGGGCCTGCGCATCCTGGATCAGCGCCAGCATCTTCTCTTTCCACTGGTCGTACAGGCGTTCCCAGTTGGCATAGTAGTAATAGGCGCGTTTCTGGAATTCCTCGGTGCGGCGCGCGATCTCTGCCGGATCGGTTACGCCGTTGCCGCCGATATAAACCCGGCCGTTGACGATCCGGTAATCGATGCCCAGCGTGGTCGGCAGGCTGTGCACGCGCGTGTTGCTGGCGCCAAGCGCGCAGTAGGCGGCCTCCGCGGTGATCATGTCGAACACCGTCATCGGTTCGGGAAAGTGCATGGAGTTGTAAAACCAGAAGCGCTCGTCGTCTTCGGGGCCGAACTGCATGTAATAGGGATAGGCCGTCTGAGCCGCCTCCGTGCCCTCGGCAATCGGTACAGAACTAGGCAACGGGAACCGTTTCGGTGTCTCCGCCATATCTGTTTCCTCTCTCATTCAGGCCGCTGGCGTGCCCTGTTCCCGGCAGACCGGGAAACCGGTTCGACCGTGGACAGCAAGACTAATTCGGCCGTATCTTTCGGAAAAGCAGAATATGCGTATCGCGTCATATGGAATTTGGAATGAGCCTCGGAGCCCGCGACCACCAAATCCTCACCGTCCTCGCGCATGAACTGCATTTCGGGCGGGCGGCCGAAGTGCTCGGCATGCGCCAGCCACAGCTCAGCCTCCGGCTGGCGCAGATCGAGCGGGTGGTGGGGCTCAAACTGTTCCTCCGACGCCCCAGGGTAACGCTCACCCCGGCGGGCGAGATCATCGTCGATGCCGGCCGGCGAGCGGCCGCCGAGTTCAATGCCGCAGTGGAGCATGCCCGGCAGGTCGAGCGCGGACAGGTGGGCTCCATCATGGCGGCGGTGGGCTCCACGGTCATGCTTTCCGACCTTCCGCTGTCGCTGCAGCGTTTCCGCCATGCCTATCCCGACGTGGCGCTCACCTTGCGCGACATGCATTCCGCCCAGCAATGGGAGGCGCTGCGCACCGGTCTGATCGACGTTTCGGTCACGCGCGAGATCGGGGCCGGGCGCAGCATCCGCAGCGAGATTCTCGGGCACCAGCGCTTCGTTGCGCTGCTGCCATCGACGCACCGTCTGGCGGAGCGGCCGCAACTGGCGCTGGCCGAGCTGGCGGGCGAACCGTTCGTGCTCTTTCACCCCTCGATCGCGCCGGGGCTTCACCACCAGATCAACGCCCTTTGCATCCGCGCGGGCTTCGCCCCGCACATCGCCCAGCAGGCCGACGAGTGGTACACCGTGCTGGGCTTCGTGCGCGCCGGATTCGGTGTGACCATTGCGCTCGATGTCTTCGGCACGATTGCCTGGTCCGGCGTCGAGGCCTGCGCCTTGGCGGACGACGAAGCAACAGCGCCGGTCTTCTTGTGCTGGGATCAGGCGCGCGCGTCCTCACCGCGCGATCTGCTGGTCGAATGGCTGCGCAAGGATCCCAATGTGCTGAGCGGGGCGGCCATTTGATATGCGATATAATGATCGATAGAATGGCCGCCTGATCATCCCGGCAAGCTCAGGAACACCGATGTCCCGCTATGAACCGAAATTGAATCTCGACGAGATCGTCGCCATCGACGTTCACACGCATGCGGAAGTCTCCGGTCGTCAGGCGCGCGACCCCTGTTCGATCCTGTTCGACGAGCAGATGGCCAAATACTTCAAGTCCGCCGCGCGTCCGACCATCCCCGAAGTCGCGCAGTATTATCGCGAGCGCAAGATGGCGGCGGTGATCTTCCCGGTGGATTCCGAAGCCGAGATGGGACACTGGCGCGTTCCGAACGAGGAAGTCGCCGAGGTTGCCGCCGAACATGCCGACGTGCTCATTCCCTTCGCCAGCATCGACCCGCACAAGGGCAAGATGGGCGTGCGCGAAGCGCGCAAGCTGATCGAGGACTATGGCGTCCGCGGTTTCAAGTTCCATCCCACATCGCAGGGCTTCTTCCCCAACGATCGCAAGACGGCCTACGGGCTCTACGAAGTCATCGCCGCGGCGGGGCTTCCGGCCCTGTTCCATACCGGCCAGACCGGCGCAGGCGCGGGCGCGCCAGGCGGCATGGGCCTGCGGCTCAAATATTCCAGTCCGATTTATCTGGACGATGTGGCCGCCGATTTCCCCGAACTGACGATCGTGATGGCCCATCCGTCCTTTCCCTGGCAGGACGAAGCGCTGTCCGTCGCCACCCACAAGGCCAACACCTATATCGACCTGTCAGGCTGGTCGCCGAAATACTTCCCGCAGAATCTCGTTCAGTATTCCAACACCTTGCTGCGCGAGCGCGTGCTGTTCGGCTCGGATTACCCGGTGTTCGCGCCCGACCGCTGGATCGCCGACTTCCAGAAACTTCCGATCAAGGATGAAGTCCGCCCGCTCATCATGCGCGAAAACGCCATCAAGATGCTGAAGCTGAAACGATAGGCAGCGCAGACCGCGTGACCGGGCATCAGAGCGCCGGCTGCGTTGAAAATATGGTCGGAGCGGAGAGATTTGAACTCTCGACCCCCAGTCCCCCAGACTGGTGCGCTAACCAGGCTGCGCCACGCTCCGATACCAGATTGCCGCTGCGGACGGGGTTTGCCGCGCGGGAGCCCTTGCGAAACAGGCTCAAGGGCGGCGGACTATAGTCGCCCGACCCTGTCCCGGCAACGCGAAATAACGGCCGATATCCGGCTTTCTTCACCGGCTTTCTTCAAATGTTTCAGGCTGCCGGACTTCGCGCGCCCGGTGCCGCCCTCCGGGGCCTCAATGCCCCGGACGCCAAGACTCGCCGCGCAGCCGCCCCTTCATCTGCAGGAGTTCGGCGAGCAGCAGTTCCAGCCGCACCCGGGTTTCTTCGCTGAAGCTTTCGCCGGGAAGCGAATCGTCCGCGCCGGCCAGATCCCCGCCCACATGGGCCCGTTCCAGCGCAGCGATGGCGGCGCGGGCATGGCGCGGTGTCTCATCGGCCGGCGTTGCATCACCGAAGGCCGAGGCCGCGACGAGCGTGCTCCGGCCGCGGCCGATTTCGGCCACGGTGCGCACGCCCTGCTCGCGCAGCAGCTTTTGCACGCCCTTGATGGTGAAGCCGTCCGAATAGAGCAACGCCCGGATGCCGCGCAGCAGATCGACATCTTCCGGGCGATAGTAGCGCCGCCCGCCCGCGCGCTTGACCGGCTTGATCTGGCCGAAGCGCGTCTCCCAGAAACGCAGCACATGCTGCGGCACATCGAGTTCGACCGACACTTCGCTGATGGTGCGGAAGGCTTCCGGCGATTTCGTGCGCGGCGCCGCGCCCGCCTGCTCGGCCGGCAGGGCGTTCATTCTTCTGCCTCGAATACCGGGGTCTGGCCGTTGATCACCGCCTTCAGCACATGGCTGGGGCGAAACACCAGCACGCGGCGCGGCGCAATCGGAACTTCGTCGCCGGTCTTTGGATTGCGTCCGACGCGCTGCGATTTCTGGCGCACAGCAAAAGTGCCGAACGAGGAGAGCTTCACCGTTTCGCTTTTCGAAAGGGCCGAGCAAATCTCCTCAAGCATGTCTTCGACCATCTGGGCCGATTCGTTGCGCGACAGGCCCACGGCCTGAAACACCGCTTCCGAAAGATCAGCGCGCGTCAGCGTTTTGGTGGACATGGCCGGCGACTCCCTTAACCTTGCGGGAAGGCTAAGCGGAGAAAGATTTCCCGTCAACTCAAAGGGATAGGAAGATCTGCTCAGGTGCCGGCCTACCAGCGCAGCAGCGCGGCGCCCCAGGTGAACCCGCCGCCCATCGCCTCCAGCAGAACCAGATCGCCCTGCTTGATGCGGCCGTCGTTCACAGCCGTGGCCAGTGCCAGCGGCACCGAGGCGGCCGAGGTGTTACCCTGGTCAGCCACGGTGGAAATCACCTTTTCCGGCGGAATGCCAAGCTTGCGGGCCGTACCGTCCAGAATGCGCTGATTGGCCTGGTGCGGCACGAACCAGTCGATATCCGAAATAGTGACGCCTGCGTCATGGGCGGAGGCTTCAATGGCCGCGGCGATGTTGGTAACGGCATGCTTGAAGACTTCCTTGCCCTGCATCCGCAGATGGCCGGTGGTTTGGGTCGAGGATGGTCCGCCATCGACGTAGAGCAGATCGTGCATCCGCCCGTCGGAAAAAATTTTGGTGTTCAGCACGCCGCGATCGGCAATACCACCCTCGCCTTCGCCCGCGTGCAACACCAGCGCGCCGGCGCCGTCGCCGAACAGCACGCAGGTGGTGCGGTCGTTCCAGTCGAGCAGGCGGGACATAGTCTCAGCCCCGATCACCAGCACCGTTCTTGCTTGCCCGGCCTTGATGAAATTGTCGGCCACCGACAGCGCAAAGATGAAGCCAGAGCACACGGCCTGCACATCAAACGCCGCACCTCTGGTCATGCCCAGTTCGGCCTGCACGCGCGTAGCGGTGGCGGGAAAAGTTTCGTCTGGCGTGGTGGTGGCCACGACGATGAGATCGAGTTCATCAGCGCCGATACCGGCGCGGGACAGCGCCGCGCGGCTGGCCTTGAGCGCCAGATCGGAAGTCTTCTCGCCTTCGGCCGCAACGTGGCGCCGGCGAATGCCGGTGCGCGCGGCGATCCATTCGTCTGACGTATCGACGCGGGCCGACAACTCTTCGTTGGTCAGGACGGTTTCCGGCAAGAACGCGCCGCAGCCGAGAACCTGGGACCGGATGATACTCACTAGATTGCAGCTCCCGAATCCGCATGCGTTTCAGCGACGAGCCTGGCCACCTCGGCGTGGTCGGCGATGATCTTCGGGATCACGCCGGCCTTCGCCATGTCGATGGCCATATCGAGCGCGCAGGCAAAGCCCAGCGCGTCTGTGCTGCCGTGGCTCTTTACGACGACACCGGCAAGACCGAGAAAAATGCCGCCGTTGGAGGTGCGCGGATCGAGCTTGCGCCGGAGCGCATTCAGGGCGCCGCTCGCCAGAACCGCGCCCAGGCGGCCAAGCAACGAACGCTTGAGCGCCGAACGCAGGAAATGCACCACCAGCTTGGCCGTGCCTTCAGCAGTTTTCAGCGCGATATTGCCGGTGAAACCGTCGGTCACCACCACGTCCACCGTGCCTTCGGCGATATCGTCGCCTTCGACGAACCCTGCGAACTCCATCGGCAGCTTGACGTTGCGCAAAATCTGGGCCGCACCTTTTACGGCGTCGTGACCCTTTACATCCTCGGCGCCGACGTTGAGCAGGCCCACGCTCGGCCGCTCCAACCCCAAAACAGCGCGCGCGAAGGCTTCGCCCATCACCGCGAAATCGGCGAGCTGCTGGGCGTCGCTTTCCACATTGGCACCAACGTCGAGCACCACAGTCTGGCCGCGCTTGGTCGGCCACACAGAGGCAATCGCCGGACGGTCGATGCCCTCGATGGTGTGCAACTGGAACATCGACATGGCCATCAGCGCGCCGGTGTTGCCGGCCGAAATCGCGACCTGCGCCTCACCCTTTGCCACCGATTCGATGGCGTGCCACATCGAGGTATTGCGGCCGCGGCGCAACGCCTGGCTCGGCTTCTCCTCCATGCGCACGCGCTCGGGTGCGTGGCGGATCTCCACGCGGCCTTCGAGTTTGGAGCGGCGCGCGACCAGCGGCTTCAGCACCGCCTCGTCGCCATGCAGCAGATAATTGACCTTGGGATGACGCAGCACCGAACGCGCGAGCGCCGCCACTACGACGCCCGGGCCGGCGTCGCCGCCCATTGCGTCAATCGATACCGTCAGGTCTTGCGCAACCATCGCCTAGCTCTCATGCCGGCCCGACGCAGGGCGGACACCCTGCGCCGCAGACCCGCTAATCCGGCTCAGCTCTTGGCCTTCGCGACTTCGCGATCCTTGTAGTGGCCGCAGGCGCCACAGACATGGTGGGGGCGCTTCTGCTCACCGCAATTGGGGCATTCGACATGAGAGGTCGGCGCCAGCGCATGGTGCGAACGGCGCATGTTGCGCCTCGACGGCGACGTTTTTCGTTTGGGGACCGCCATAGCGGAACAACTCCTTATCAGGGCCGCGCCCCGGTTGCCGCTTGGCGATACCGCGTTGCGATGGGGGTAGGCAAAACAAGGGGCGGAGCTAAACCGAAACGCCCTCGGGATTCAAGCGGATTTGGTGACGATCTGCCAGCTTTCAGGGTTCCTTTTTGAGGCTCTTCAGGGCGGCAAACGGACTTTCCTTGGCGGCGGCCGGTTCTTGCGGCGGCGCAAATTCCACACCCGGCGCCCTGGGATAGGGATCGACGCCAAGCACCAGTTCCTCGAGCAGCGGCGCGGCAAGATCGTAGCGCGGGCTTTCGATCTCCTCTGGGGCCTCGTCCTCGCCGGCGGCCAGGGTGAGGGCGCCCCCGCCCTCCTCTTCCGGGCGCGGCCGGGCGTGACGTGGCAGAACGTGAAGCGTGCGGCTAAAGCTCCGCGTGAGCCGGCTTTTGACCGGCTCCAGCGTCACCACGCAGCTCTGCACCAGTTCGGCCAGCAAATCCGCCTTATACAGAAACCGCGAGGGCGAGAGCCGGCTGAGCGTTACCACGGCCTCGAACCGCTCGACCTTATCCACGCCCGCCCAGCGCGCGAGTACCGGCAGATCGTCGGGCCCGGCCACGATTCTGACCTCATCGCCGGCTTCCGACAGATCGGCGAGGTCGTAAAAGCGCTCCAGCGGCGGCCTTTCCGGCGCGATCATGTCTAAACGCTGCCCGGCAGCGGGCCGAATTCGAGATCGCCCCCCGCCACGTTTGCCGCTGCCAGCCGCACCCGTGCGGCCAGGGCGTAATCAGCCAGCCAGCCCGCCATACGGGCGTCCTGGGCCTCGCCGCGATAGACGTTGCGCAACAGCGCCTCGGCCAGCGCGCCCGTTTCCGCCGCCTCCCCATAGGCCTTGAGCCGGCCGTAAAAGGCGTCGGCGATCTTCTTCATCCGCCGGCCCATGCCGATATCGCCGGCGCCCTGCTCGCGCAGGGCATCCTCGAACCCCTCGAACAGCGTATTGACCAGCGCCTGGACGACAGCGCGCGCGCCCTGTGCCTGCAGCCGGTCCATCGCCAGCCAGCCGTGCAGGGCCACCATGTCGAAGCGGCCGTCAAAACTGTCCGCCACGCCCAGATCGCGGAAAAAAACCGGGGCGCGAGCCCGCGCCGTGATCCCGGCGGCCAGGCTTTCCGCGGCCTTCCGGCTGGCTGCTCCCCGCCACAACACATTCAACATATTCAACTTCTCCGTCAGTCCCGGCTTGCAACCGGGCCCGCCTGAGGCTAGCACAACATGGGCGGGGTATTGGCGTTGAGGCTAACCATGTCAAGTTCCATGCGCGTTCCGGCGCGTTTACCAATTCTGGCCCTGGCGGCGGCGCTGCTGATCGGCTGTACCCCCGTGGTCAACCAGCGCGGCTATTTGCCCGATCCGGTGGCTGAGGCGTCGATCGATGTGGGCAAGGACACGCAGACCACCATCCAGGAGAAACTGGGCGATCCGTCCACCCGTTCCACCTTCAACGGCAGTGCCTGGTATTATATCAGCAGCGTGCAGAAGCAGATCGCCTTCTTCGACCCGGTGGTCGAGTCGCGCTCGATCCTCGAAGTCCATTTCGACAAAGCCGGCAAGGTCGACAATCTGCGCCATTTTGGCCTGAAGGACGGCCATGTGGTGGCCTTCGAAACCCGCGAGACGCCGACCCGCGGCCGCACCCTCACCTTCTTGCAGCAACTCCTGAACGCCACGCCCGGTGCGCCGATCAGCGGTTCGGGCGGCATGGGCGGCGAGCGCAATCCCGGGGGCGGGAACGGGCCGTAATATCGTCCGGTCCGGAAACAAATTCGGAAAAGCAAACGGGCGCGATGCAAGAGCACCGCGCCCGTTTCTTTATGCCGCGACGATCAGAACAGGCCGCGCGCCAGCGTGGCCAGCAGCAACAGCGCCACGATGTTGGTGATCTTGATCATCGGGTTGACGGCCGGGCCCGCGGTGTCCTTGTAGGGATCACCGACAGTGTCGCCGGTCACCGCGGCCTTGTGGGCATCCGAGCCCTTGCCGCCGAGATTGCCGTCCTCGATGTACTTCTTGGCGTTATCCCACGCGCCGCCGCCCGAGGTCATCGAGATGGCGACGAACAGGCCTGTCACGATCACGCCCAGGAGCATCGCGCCCAGCGCGTTGAAGGCCTCGGACTTGTCGTGCGCCACATAATTGACCACCACGAAGAGCACGATCGGCGAGAGCACCGGCAGCAGCGAGGGGATCACCATCTCGCGGATGGCGGCCTTGGTCAGCATGTCGACGGCGCGGCCGTAATTCGGCTTCTGGGTGCCCTGCATGATGCCGGGCATTTCCTTGAACTGCTTGCGCACTTCCTCGACCACTGCCGCCGCTGCGCGGCCCACCGCCGTCATGGCGATGCCGCCGAACAGATAGGGCAGCAGGCCGCCGATGAAGAGGCCCACGACCACCCACGGATCCGCGAGCGAGAAGGTCGGCATCGTCATACCCTGGAAGTAGGTGTACACGTCGGAGTGCTGGGTGAAGTAGTTCAGATCCGAGGTGTAAGCGGCAAACAGCACCAGCGCGCCCAGGCCTGCTGAACCGATGGCGTAGCCCTTGGTGACGGCCTTGGTGGTGTTGCCCACCGCGTCGAGCGCGTCGGTGGTCTTGCGCACGTCGCCTTCCAGGCCGCTCATTTCGGCGATGCCGCCGGCGTTGTCCGTGACCGGGCCGAAGGCATCGAGCGCCACCACCATGCCCGCCAGCGACAGCATCGTCGACACCGCGATGGCGATGCCGAACAGGCCGGCCATCAGATAGGTGGCGATGATACCTGCGCAGATGACGAGCGCCGGCAGCGCCGTCGATTCCATCGAAACCGCCAGGCCCTGGATCACGTTGGTGCCGTGGCCGGTGACGGAGGCCTGCGCGATCACCCGGACCGGGCGATACTCGGTGCCGGTGTAGTATTCGGTGATCCAGACGATCAGACCGGTGACGGCGAGGCCGACGACGCCGCACCAGAACAGACTCTGGCCGGTGAAGGTGATGTCGCCAACCGTGAGCTGGGTGTTCATGCCCACGATCCAGTTCATCAACGGATAGAGCGCGATCAGCGAAAGCACGCCGGTGGCGATGACGCCCTTGTAGAGCGCGCCCATGATATTCTTGGAACCGCCCAGGCGCACGAAGAAGGTGCCAACGATCGAGGTGACGATGCAGGTGGCGGAGATCGCCAGCGGCAGCAGCATCAGATGATCCTTGTCGGCGCCGGTGAAGTAGATCGAGGCCAGGACCATCGTGGCGACGGTCGTCACCGCGAAAGTCTCGAACAGGTCGGCGGCCATGCCGGCGCAATCGCCCACATTGTCGCCCACGTTGTCGGCGATGGTGGCGGGGTTGCGTGGGTCGTCTTCGGGGATGCCCGCTTCGACCTTGCCCACCATGTCGCCGCCAACGTCCGCACCCTTGGTGAAGATGCCGCCGCCGAGACGGGCGAAGATCGAGATCAGCGAAGCGCCGAAGCCGAGCGCCACCAGCGCGTTGGTGATGATGCGGCCCTGGATCTCGTCGGCCATGTCGAGGCCGAGGCCGAAGCGCAGGAAGCTGTAGTAGCCGGCCACGGCCAGCAGGCCCAGACCCACCACCAGCATGCCGGTGACCGCGCCCGAACGGAACGCCACCGACAGGCCCGAAGCCAGCCCCTTACGCGAGGCTTCGGTGGTGCGCACATTGGCGCGCACCGACACGTTCATGCCGATATAGCCCGCCAGGCCCGAGAAGGTCGAGCCAATCAGATAGCCCACGGCCACCTGCCAGCCGAAAATCACAAAAGCCAGGATGAAGATCACCACCCCTGCGATCGCGATCGTCGTGTATTGACGGTTGAGGTACGCCGCCGCGCCTTCCTGGATCGCCGCTGCGATCTCCTGCATGCGCGCATTGCCCGCGCTCATGCCCAGTACGGAACGGATCGTCCAGGCCCCATAGAGCAGCGCGAGCACGCCGCAGGCCAACACCAATTGAAGCTCCAAGCCCATCGCTTATTCGTCCTTTGTCATGAATTTCCGGTGGCTCGAGTTGGCCGGCAGCAGAGCCTACCGCTTCCCCCAATATCCATGCCTCCGCCCCACGCCGGAGTCCGGCGCAAAGCGCGCGGAAGATGCCAAAAGCCGGGGCTGGAGGCAACGCTCTCAAACGAGAGATATGGACCTATCTCCCTGATACTTTGGGGACGCCCCCGCTCCTCGCGGTCAGGGGCTGGGCGGCTGCTCGCCGGGAGGCCGCATCGGCGAAACCTTGATCTCGGTGAAGCGAACCTCGGCAACCTTCCCGGGCCCCACCACGCGGCGGGCCGTTGCCAGCAGCCTGGCGGCGAGCGCCGCCTTATCCACCTGATCTGGACTGTTGTTATCGGCGATTGAGGCCCCATTCACCTCCCGCACATCGGCGTCCTGAATGAAGGGCACCTTGGCGCGAACGTCGATAGCCGCCGACGGCGACGTCGCTACAATAATGCGGGAAATATAAGCGTAGGACGTCAGGTTGCCGCCCTCGGTCATGGGCGCGAGCAGAATCGGCATTTCCACGCTGGTACCGGGCGGCGGATTCTTCGTCCCGGCCGGTTTGGGCGCCTCGGCGGCATGCACCGGCAGGAGCGCAAATCCGAGAACCAGAACCGCAATCGCAAAGGGCAGCAATCGGCGCATGGCAGAAGCCTCGCAGGAGCGTCCTAATAACTCGTTATTCCCTCAGAAATGCGTAAATCCCCGGCGGGGAACGAGGATTTCGTGCCGATGTTGGTCCAGCAGCACCACGCCCTCGCCGGCCTCGACCCGGCCGATCTCGCTAACGGCGATGCCTGTCAGCCACGCCGCTTCGAGAACCGCCGCCCGATTTTTCGCCGACGCGGTAAAGGCCAGTTCGTAGTCATCCCCCGCCGTGGCGGCGCGGACGACCGCGTCGACTCCGTCGCCCGTTTGCGCCCGAAGCGCCGCCGAACGCGGCACGGCGGACGCCATCACCGCGATTCGCACCTTCGAAACTTCGGCAAGATGGCCAAGATCGGCCAGCAGCCCGTCCGACACATCGAGCCCTGCCGTGGCTATCCCGCGCAGGGCATTGCCGAGGGCCAGCCGAGGCTCCGGCACGCGGTAGCGCGCGATCAGCCAATTGTCCTGCGGCGCCTCACCCTTGAGAATCGCGAGGCCTGCGCCCGCATCCCCCACCGTGCCGGAGACAAAAACGCAATCGCCGGCCGCGGCGCCGGCCCGGCGGATCATCTTGCCGGCCGGCACAAATCCCAGGGCTGTGATCGCGATCGAAAGCGGCCCGGGCGTCGCTGTCGTATCCCCTCCCAAAAGGGAGAGGCCGAATTCTTCCTGGTCCGCACCGAGGCCCTGCGCGAATTGCCGCAGCCACGCCATGTCCATCGTTGCCGGCAGCATCAGTGCCAGCAGATAGCCGGCAGGCTCGGCGCCTTTCGCGGCCAGATCGGAAAGGTTCACGCGCAGCGCCTTCTTCGCGATCTGGTCGGGCGGATCGCCGGGCAGAAAATGCACGCCCGCGACCAGCGCGTCGGCCGTCACCACCAGCTCATGTCCCGGTGGCGGCGCCACGAGCGCGGCGTCGTCGAGCAGCCCCAGCGCGCCCGGGGCATTTTTTGCCAGCGGCGCAAACAGCTCCGCGATCAGCGCGAATTCAGACGGACGATCAGAATTCGAGTTCGCCATCGGGCGGCGCCTCTCCGAATTCGGGCGCCCGCTTGCGATGGGCCAGCCGGTCGAGCACCGCGTTGACGAAGCCCGCCTCGTCACCGTCGAAGAAGGCGTGGGCGATGCCGAGATATTCGTCGATCACCACTTTGGCCGGCACGTCCTTGCGGCCGATCAGCTCATAGGCAGCGGCGCGCAGGATCGCGCGCAGAATCGAATCGATCCGCTGCAATTTCCAGTTCGCGCTCAGCGAGCCGGCGACGGCGCGGTCGATCTCCACCTGGTGACGCGGCACGCCGCGCACCAGATCGGCGAAGAAGTCCTCGTCAGGCACACCGGCTGGAATATCCGCAGGCAGGCTGAAGCGATGCTCCACGAATTCCTCGATCACCGCCTCGGCATCGGCGCCAGCCTGCTCCATCTGGTAGAGCGCCTGCACGGCGGCGAGCCGCGCGGCGCGACGCCCGGCATGCTCGCTCCCGGTATCGCTTTGCGCCATGCTCACCGCTTCACGCCCAGCCGCGCGCGGGTGGAAATCAGCGACAGGCAGGCGCGCGCCGCATCGCCGCCCTTGTCGAGCCCGGTGCGGTCGGCGCGGCGCAGCGCCTGCTCTTCGGTTTCGACGGTAAGGATGCCATTGCCGATGCACAGGCCATGATCGATGCCGAGATCGGTCAGGCCGCGCGCCGATTCGCCGGCCACGATCTCGAAATGATAGGTCTCGCCGCGGATCACACAGCCCAGCGCCACGAAGCCGTCGAAATTCTTGCCCGCCCCCTCGCCCGCGCGCGCCGCAAAGGCGATGGCGGCGGGAATCTCCAGCGCGCCGGGCACCGCCAGCCGTTCGAACTGCGCACCCGCCTTTTCGAGCGCCGCGGTGGCGCCATCGAGCAGCAAGTCCGAGATATGCGCATAGTACCGGGCTTCGACGATCAGCACATTCGGCGCGTCAATCATATCAGGCTTCCTTTCCCCGAATGGCATGCGTGCCGACGATGTTGAGGCCATAGCCGTCGAGCGCTACGGCCTTCTTCTCCGGCGTGTCGGTCAAGAGGATCATGTCCTTGACGCCGAGGTCGAGCAGGATTTGCGCGCCCACGCCGTATTCCTTCACCCGGCGCCGCTCGACGTCTTCGGATACGCGCCGGAGCACGGTATCGGAAACGAAGGTGGGCTTGGCCTGGCGCAACAGCACCACCACGCCGCGCCCCTCCCGGGCGATGATGCGCATGGCTTCGGGCAGCACGCCCTCATCATATTCCTTGTAGCCCAGAACGTCGCTGAAGATGTTGAGCGCGTGCATACGCACCAGCACCGGCTCCGGCGTGGTGATGTCGCCCTTCACCAGCGCGATGTGCTCGCCATATTCCAGCGTGTTGACATAGACCATCATCTTCCAGTCGCCGCCGTGATGGCTGGGGAAGGTGGTATCCACCGCACGCTCGACGAAATGGTCGTAGCGCCGGCGATAGGCGATGAGGTCGGCGATGGTGCCGATCTTGAGGCCATGATGCTGGGCGAACTGCACCAGGTCCGGCAGGCGGGCCATCGTGCCATCGTCGTTCATGATCTCGCAGATCACGCCGGCGGGATAGAGCCCGGCCAGCCGCGCGATATCGACTGCCGCCTCGGTATGACCGGCGCGCACCAGCGTGCCGCCGTGGCGCGCCACCAGCGGGAAGACGTGGCCGGGCATGACGATATCGTCCGGGCCCTTGGTGGAATCGATCGCCACGGCGATGGTGTGCGCGCGGTCATGGGCGGAGATGCCGGTGGAGACGCCCTCCTTGGCCTCGATCGAGACGGTGAAGGCCGTCTGGTGCTGCGCGCCGTTCACCTGCGTCATCATCGGAATCTTGAGCTGGCCGGCGCGATCCTGCGTGATGGACAGGCAGATGAGCCCCCGGCCGTGCTTGGCCATGAAGTTCACCGCCTCCGGCGTGCACATCTGCGCGGGGATGACGAGATCGCCTTCGTTCTCGCGGTCGTCGGCGTCCATCAGGATGAACATGCGCCCGTTGCGCGCGTCCTCGATCACGTCTTCGATCCTGGAGATATAGTCGTGGTACACGGACACGGTCATGCGTTCACCAGCCGCGCCACATAGCGCGCCATCAAATCGACTTCGAGATTGACCTTCATTCCGGCCTTGAGGCGGCCGATGGTCGTCACCTGTTGCGTGTGCGGGATGACGTTGATGCCGAAGCGGGCGCCGTCCACCTCGTTCACGGTCAGCGAAATGCCGTCCAGCGCCACCGAGCCCTTGGCCGCGATGAAGCGGGAAAGCGCCGCCGGCACCGCGAACGTCATGCGCAGGGACTCGCCCTCCGGCGCCAGCCGCACCAGCTCCGCCACGCCATCGACATGGCCGGTGACGATATGCCCGCCCAGCTCGTCGCCCACCCGCATGGCGCGCTCCAGATTGACCGGATCGCCCACCTTCCAGCTTCCCAGCGTGGTCTTCGACAGCGTCTCGCCCGAGGCGGTGACGGCAAACCAGCGGTCCGCGGCGCTGCCCTTGTCCACCACGGTCAGGCAGACGCCCGAGCAGGCGATAGAGGCGCCGATCTCGACCGTCGAGACGTCGTAATGGGTGGCGATCACGAGGTGCGTGTCGCCGGTTTGCTCGATGTGCCGGACCTGGCCGACATCGCTGACGATTCCGGTAAACATGGTGCCCTTTTAGGCTGTGGCGGCGTAGCTTTCCAGCAGGTCGGGGCCCAGTTCGCGCGTGCCCATGCGCTTAAAGCCCGGCGCTTCCCCCAAGGCAAGCGCGGCCAATGCACCCACAGCGGGATGCCCGGCGCCGCCCAGGACCGTGGGCGCGGTGAAGACCTCCAGCCGGTCCGCCAGCCCGCGGTTGAGGAAGCTGGCATGGACGATGGCCCCGCCCTCGACCAGCAGCCGCGTGATGCCCCGGCCGGCCAACTCCCGCAGCACGGCGCCGAGGTCCGGCTGGCCGCGCGGATCGGGCTGCACCCGGATGACCTCCGCGCCGCAAACCTTGAGCGCCCCGCCCTCGCCGGCTGAAGTGGTGAAGATGACGGTGGGCACCTCTTTGGCGGTCTGCACCAGCTTCGACCATTCGGAAAGCCTGAGCCGGCTGTCCAGCACCACCCGGACGGGCGAGCGGCCCTCCAGCCCCGGCAGGCGGCAGGTGAGCGATGGGTCGTCCTTCAGCGCCGTCTCGCTGCCGATCAGAATGGCGTCGTGCCGGGCGCGTAGCAGGTGGCCATAGGCCCGCGCGGCCTCGCCCGTGATCCACTGGCTCTCGCCCGAGGCGCTGGCAGTGCGCCCGTCCAGGCTCTGGGCGAGCTTCAATGTGACCAGCGGCCGCGAAACCGTGACCTTCCTGAAAAATCCCTCGTTCAATGCCTCAGATTCTTTGGCCAACACATTGGTTGTGACTACAATTCCGGCCGCTCGCAACATGGCGAAGCCCTGGCCGCGGACCCGCGGATCGGGGTCTTGGACCGCCGCCACCACCCGCGCCACCCCGGCGCGGATCAGCGCCTCGGCGCAGGGCGGGGTCGCCCCGTGATGGGCGCAGGGCTCCAGCGTGACATAGGCGGTGGCGGCGCGTGCGGCCTCGCCCGCCTCAGCCAGCGCCACCGTCTCGGCATGGGGACGGCCGCCGGGTTGCGTCCAGCCGCGGCCGAGGACGCGGCCGTTCTCGGGCGCCACGATCACGCAGCCCACGGCCGGATTGGGCGCCACCTGCCCCAGCCCGCGCGCGGCCAGCGCGAGCGCATGGCGCATGTGGCGGAGATCGTCTGGTTTCTCAGTCATGGGCGGTGCCTTTCGGCGGGAGTCTTAGGGCCTGAACGGGCAGATTCCAAAAGGAAAACCCGGCGACGGGATGTCCCGGCCGGGCCTGCTCGCTTTTGTGGGGATGTAGCCTAGATGGGGACGCCAGCGTCACGGTTCAAGGGGGGGAGTGAAATAATTTGAATTTCAGGCGCGGACTGCGGCGGCAATATCGTCTGGCAGCATGACAGTGTGACCGTCGCTATCTTCTATCCACCCCTTGATGACGCCGCCAGCCAGCATATGCCGCACAATTACAGCGAGGGCATCTTCTTTGGTTCGGTACGGCGTCGCGTCTTGGATCAATGTGCCGCCCGTGGAAATCTCCCGGGCATAATATGCCTTTTCGTTGATTTCGCCCTCGCCTCCGCCGCGATAGTCATTCTCACAGCGCGAATATCCTCCCCGATTCCGCGCGGATTGTCATTCCCGGCGAGTACGGACCGGCAGGTCCGTGCGAAACCAAGGGAACCCAGGTGGCGATCACCGGGGATAGCAATGGTGCACGCGCGACCACGATCGCCGGCCTTCGCCCTGT